>JACQPK010000072.1 GCA_016207565.1 Elusimicrobiota bacterium | reverse complement strand
CGCAGGAGCATCTCGGCCCAGTCGCAGGCCTCGGTGCCGCCCGCGCCCGCGTGGATCGAGAAGATCGCGTCCATCCCGTCGAACTCGCCGGAGAGCTTGAGGCGCGTGTCCATGTCCTCGAGCCGCCGCTCGAGGCCCTCGATCGCGGCGTTGATCTCTTTGAGCTCGCCCGCGTCGTCGATCTCCGAGGCGAGGTCGATGTGGGCCTGGATGTCGCCCAGCTCGTGCCGCCCGCGGTCGTACTCGCCGATCGTCTTCTTGAGGTCGTTGAGGTCCTTCGACTTCTTCTTCGCGCGCACCGAGTCCGCCCAGAACTCGGGATGCGCGGCCTCCGCTTCTCGCGACAGGATGTCCTGGCGCTTCACGGGGACGTCGAGCAGCTTCTCGATGCGGGCCAGCAGTTGGCGGGAACGGTCGAGCCGCTCGCCGGCTTCACGCAGTCGCGGGTCGGCCATGGGGACGGCTCTATTTTAGGAAAAAACGGCCAGCGCTTCTCGGACCGTCTGGACATGCAGCAACACGGTCTCTTCGAGCGACGGTGAGTAGCCGCCGCCGAGCGTGACCCCGACCGGGATCGCGCGGCGGAAGCACGCCTCGAAGACGAAGCGGTCGCGGGCCGCGATCCCGCCGGAGGTCAGCTTGAGCGAGCCGAGCAGATCGCGTTCGTGGACATCGACGCCGGCCTGGTACAAGACGAGATCCGGCCGGTGCGCGTCGAGCGCGGCGGGCAGGCGCTTCGTCAGCACGTCGAGGTAGTCTTCGTCCGTCGCGCCCGCGGGGAGCTCGATGTCGACGGTGCCGCGCTCGCGCTTCTCCGGATAGCCTTCCTCCTGATGCATGGAGAAAGTGCACACGTCGAGCCGGTCGCGGAAGATCGCCGCCGTGCCGTTACCTTGGTGGACGTCGAGGTCGACGACGAGCACGCTTTTGGCGAGCCCGCCGCGGCGGAGCCGTTCGGCCGCGACCGCAAGGTCGTTGAGCAGGCAGAAGCCCTCGCCGTGGTCGGGGAATGCGTGGTGCGCGCCGCCGCCCACGTGGATGCCGAGCCCGCGCTCGAGCGCCTCGCGCGCGGCGAGCATCGTCCCGGAGACCGCGAGCGCGTGCGCCTCGGCCAGCTTCTTCGACCACGGCAGCTCGGCGCGCAGCTCGTCGTCGAGGGTCATCTTGCCGTCGAGCACGCGCTCGACCCAGCTAGGCGTGTGGACGAGGAGCAGGTCGTCGCGGGACGGGTCCCCGGGCTCGACGCGGAAGGCCGAACTCAGCACGCCGCGCTCGACGAGGGATTCCGCGACGCGCTGGAACTTCACCGTCGGGAACGTATGCGCGCCCATGTCGACGGTGTAGCGCGGGGAGTGGAACCAGTGCCGCGGCACTAGTCGTTCGTGAGCTGAAAGTAGATGGACTGCTTCTTGCGGCTGGCCACCGGGAGCGAGGCCTTAAGCTCCGGCTCGAAGCGCATGAGCCTCGCGACCTTCTGAGCCGCCTCGTCGAAAAGCTCGCCCGCCGAGCTCAGCACCTTGGCGCTGTGCACCAGGCCGTCCGTGCCGATCTCGATCTCGACTAAGACCTTGCCTTCGCGGCCCGCGCGGCGCTCGAGCTCGGGATAGAAGCGCTTGAGGTTCGCGAGCACGTCCTCGCGGTTGATGAGGCGCGGCGGACGGTTCACCCAGTCCGCGCCGGTCCCCGAGCCGCCCGTGCCCAGGCCCTGGCCGTTCATGCCGCCGGGGCCCGTGCCGTCCGGCGCGACGACGGCGGGACGCTGCACGGCAGGCGCGGACTCGAGCGTCGGCGGCAGGAGCACCTTCGTCCGCTCGTTCGGGACGACCCACTCGGGCGCCTTCTCCGTCGTCTGCTTGCCGTCGCCTTCCGCCTGCTTCGGCGCCTCGGCGGGCTTGGTCTGCTCCGGCGGGAGAGGCACCGGGATCGGCGCGGGCTTGAAAGTCGCGGGCGCGGGCGCGCCCTTCATCGCGCCGGGCGTGCGACGATCCTTCGGATCGCGCGGCCGAAACGGCGTGCGGATGTCGACTTCGAGGATGTCGGGCTCGAGCTTCTGCGGAGGCCCGAGCTCCGGCGCGCGGTTGATCCAGCCGAACAGGAGGAGGTGCGCGGCCAGCGACGCGCCGAGCGATTTCTGGTAGAGCGACAGCCTCGCGAGGACGGGGACCGGCGCCGAAGCGGTCTTCACCGGGGACGCGCCTCCAGCCCGATGCGCTTGACCCCCGAGCCCTTAATCGTGTCCAGCACCGTGACGATGTCTCCGTAGGGACGCTTCTCGTCGGCGGCGAGGGCGACGTGCGTGGCGGGCTGCAGCTCGATTAAGCGCTTGAGCTCTCGCTCGAGGTCGGCCAGCGCCAGCTTCTGCCCCTCGTAGACGATCTCGCCTTTGGCGTTGAGCTCGACGCGGACCGTCTCGGTCGCGGCGCGCTCGGCCCGCGCGGACTTCGGGAGCTGCACCGAGAGCGCCCGGCGCGATAAGAGCGGCGCGGTGGCCATGAAGATCACGAGGAGCACCAGCACCACGTCCACCATGGGCGTGATGTTGATCTCGGTGATCGCGTCCGCGTCGTCCTTACGGATCCCGGTCATGTCCCAATAGGATACGGGCAAACGCCCGAATCTTCAAGCGTCGGTCTTGAGGCGAGCCAGCAGGAGCCGGTTCAGCGACTCTCCCCCGGCGACGAGGTCGCGTACGCGCTTCTGGAAGTAGTTGTACGCGATCACGCAGGGGATGGCGACGAAGAGCCCGACGGCGGTGGCGAACAGCGCCTCGGACAGGCCCTGCATCACCGCCTCGGGTCCGGCGCCGGAGTTGGCGGAAAGGTCGTGGAACGCCTTGATGATGCCGAGCACGGTGCCGAAGAGGCCGACGAACGGCGCGTTGTTGCCGAGCGTGCCGAGGATCAGGAGGCGGCTATCGAGCTCCTGGCGCTCGGAGAGCGTCTCGGCCGCCATGTGCTCCTCAGCGACCGCGGGTCCGGACTTCGCCTGCGCGAGCCCGGCGCGCAACACGCGGCTCGCGAGCCCGGATACCTTCGCGGCCTCCTTGGCGACGGTCGCGAGGTCGTCGGAGCCGAGCCTGGGTAGCACGCGGTCGCGCAGCTCGTCGAGCTGCTTGAGCTCGCGCAGCAGCACGATCGCGCGCTCGATGATGATCCCGAGGGCGACCACCGAGCAGAGCAGGAGGACGTAGATGACCCAGTCCCCGCCCGTCAGCGCCAGCGCCCGGAGGCCTTCGAGGCTCACTTTTTCCTGAGCCGGTTGAGGCGCAGGAGCGCGCCGGCCATCTCGGCGCGGACCCAGTTATCGTTCTCGCGCTCGAGTTGAAACATGATGCGCTGAAAATCGTCGGCGTTGCCGAGCTCGCCCAGGAAGCGGATCGCCATGGCCCGCACGATGGAGTCGGTGCTTTCCCAGTTGCGAATGATGACGTCGCGCCCGGACGGGTCCCCGAGCCGCCACGCGATCCCGGCGGCATAGACCTGGAGAAAGGGCGAGGCGTCGGAGCGCGCGACGTTGGCGATGTCCTGGACGTAGCCGTCGCGCGCCCAGACCTGCAGGGCCGCGACTCCGCCGAACCGGACCGCGAGGTTCTGCGACATCAGCGCTTCTTGGAACACGCTGCGGTGACCCGGGTCGCGATTGTAGGCGATCGCCACCAGCGCGGCCGCTCGGGTGGTGCCTAGCGGATGCTCGCGCGCGACGCGCAAGATCTTGTCCCGCAAGATGAGCTCGCTGGTGCCGGCCAAGCCTTCCGTGAGGAGGTAGCTGAGCTCGTTTAGGCGCAGGTTGAGCTGGAAGCCGCCGCGAGTCTGCATGTTTTGCAGCATCTGCTCGATCGGATCGCTGGCCCTGGCTTGGACGCTGGCCGGGTCGAGATTGGGCCGGGGCGCCTCGGTCGCCTTCTCGAGCAGGCGGATGAGATGGGCGTTGATCCGCCCGTCGATGAGCGCGGTCGGCGGGATCTTGAGCCGGGGCGCGGTAACGACGAGCGCGTCGAGCTCTCCCTCGTCGGTCCGCGGATCGATCGGGCTGGTCGGGGGAGGCGGCGCCGCGACCGGGGTCTTCTTGGGGAATAGCTTCAGGCACGCGATGGCGATCTCGGCGACGATGAAGTCACCCTTCTCGCTGGCCTGCTCGCGGTCGATGCGCTGGAGCAGCGTGTCGTAGTCCTCGCCCTTGCCCAGGTCGCCCAAAAAGCGCGCCGCCATGGCGCGCACCTTCCAGTCGCCGGAGTCGAGCTGACGCAGGAGCTCGTCGCGGCCGGCTTCGACGCCGCGCCGGTACAGCGCCTGAGCCGCGTAGGTCTTCAGGAAGGCCTGGGGGTCGCTCCGGAGGACGTATTCCAGCATCTGCTTGACGTCGGGATCCTTATTCCAGGCCTGCAGCGCCTCGAGGGCCGCGAAGCGGACTTCCAGTTTGGGGTTGTTCAACGCCTCGTTGAAATACTTGCCGTGCTCGGGCGCCTTGCGCCCCGCCAAGGTGACGAGGGCGACGCCGCGGATGGCCTCCTCCCGTTCCCAGCGCGCGATCTCGAGCATCTGCTCCTTGAGCCGCGGGTCGTCCGCCACGATGAGCGACTCGGCGAGCGGGATGCCGAGGTAATAAAAACGGCTCCGAAGCAGCAGCCCATCCGGCGTGCCGAGGTTCCGGACCTCGGGCCAGACCGTCGACGTGGGGTCCTCCCACACCCGGCGGGTATCCTTGACGTCCATGAGCTTCAGGAGCGCGGCCACGATCTGGGGATCCGACTCCATGCTCGGGCCCGAGACGACGCCAGAGGCGGTCGGCGCCTGGGCGCTGGCCTGGCAGGCCAGCGGCAACAACGCGAAAAGCGCGAGAATTCTCACGCGGCCATTGTAATTATTCTGCGCTTTCCCGCACAAGACGCGCGAGCTTGACCGCGCGCTCGGCGCGCAAGGCGTCCAGCAGCTTGCGGGCGCCCTTGCTCGAGATGGAGGGCCAGAGTCCGGCCTCCGGAGCGACCTCGAGCACGACGGGACCGCAGGCAGCCTCGATCCAGCCCGGCCGGCCCTCGGACAGCCGCCACTCGGGACCCAGCCAAGCCTCGGACGGACGCAGCCCGTCCATGAACAGCACCGGAGTCCGCGCGTGGAGGAGGACGAGCCCGGCGCGGGCCGGGCTGAACGCCCTCCCGCGCGGCCGCACGAGCACGTCCAGCAGCAGGCCGCGGCCGATGAGCGCCGCCTCCGAGCGCAGGCGGGCGCGGGCCCGCAGCCGCCGCGCGACGAGCCAGACCCGGGCGAGCGGCAGCAGCGCGAATCCCCACAACCAGGCCAGCGACCGCGGCGCGGGCGGCGGGGCGGCCGGTCGCGGCTGCGGGAAGAACGGCAGGGCGGTGAAATAGAGGGCGAGCCCGCCCTCCGGGCTCGCCCCGAATCGGGGGCTCTCGGTCCCGCCGCTGGGGCCGACCACCTTCGACGCCCAGCGCCCGTAGGGCTCGCGCTCCGCGTGGACCCACACCTTCCCACGCGGGCCCGCGAGCTCGTAGCCCGCGTGGACGCGGCCGCGGGAGTCGAGCGCGAGGGCCAGCTCGCCCCACTCGAGGCCCGTGCCGTCGACGCGCTCGTGCCTCCAGCCTGCCGCTCCGGTGCCGGTGCGCTGGGCGAGGAACACGTCGCCCGCGTAGCGGTACAGGACCCGCGTCAGCTGGTCGGGGCCTCGGAGCGCGTCGGAAAACGACGCGTCCCCGAAGGCCCGCCTCAGGCCGGTCGGAGGCTCAAACTCGCGCCAGTCTACCGCGGGAGCGGAAGCCGGCGCCGGCAAACCGTCCAAAGGCCCGCCGGGCTGGGACCAAAACCAAGCCCGCCAGGCCGTGAGTCCGTCCGCCGCGCGCGCGGCGGGCGAGAGCAAGGCCAGGACCGTCCAGAGCAGGATCGTCACGCCGGATGCGACACCGCGCCCGCCGGAAAGTTCCCCATTAAGAGTTATACTGGCGGGGATGCGCGTTTTGCTCCTCGTTCTGGCCGCGGCGGCGGGACTCGCGGCGCTCAAGGCCGCCTCCCGGCTCAACGGCGCGCTGCTTCACGCCGTGGAGCATTACGGCTCGCTCGCCACCGGGACGAAGGTGACGGTCCGCGGCGTATCGGTCTCGCCGTGGACGGGTTCGGGCCGGCTGCGGGGCCTGGAGGTCGGCAACCCCGTCGGCTACTCCAAGGCGCACGCGCTGCGCGTGGAGGACATCCGCGTCCGGCTTTCGCCCGCCTCGCTGTTGACCCACGAGGTGGTCGTGCGCGAGGTCGTGATCGACGGGCCGGACGTCAACTGGGAGGCCGACGTCGGCGGCGGCAACCTCGGACGCATCCGCAAGGCGCTGGAAGGGCCGCCCTCGAAGAGGAAGGGCGCGGGCGAGTCCTCCGGCAAGCGCGTGGTCATCGAGCGCGTAACCGTCCGCAACGGGCAGGTCCGCGTCAGCGCGCTCGGCGTGGAGAAGCCCTGGTCCTTTTCCCTCCCCGAGCTGAACCTGCGCGACATCGGCAAGGGCGGCGGGACGCGGGAAGCGGTCTCGCAGGTGCTCAACGCGATCTTCCGCGCGGCAATCGACGCGGGCGGCGGCGCCGGCGGCGTCCTCCGCTCGGCGACGAAGTCGGTCGGCGACACCATCGGCGGGCTGCTCAAGAAGGTGAAGCGATGAGCTTAAAGGACGCGTTGTCGCGGCGGCTCTCCAACCGCTCCCCCGCGGCGCGCGTCGTCGGCTATACGCCCGCGGCCGTGCTCGTGCCGATCATCGACGGCGCCCCCAGGCTCCTCTTCATCGAGCGGGCCGCCCATGAGCAGGACCCGCACTCCGGTCAGATCGGGTTCCCGGGGGGCCGCGCCGAGCCCCGCGACGCGAACGCGGCGGCCACCGCGCTTCGCGAGGCCGAAGAGGAGGTCGGACTGCCGAGCCGCGAGGTGCAGGTGCTAGGCGTGCTCGACCCCGTGCTCACGCCGAGCGGCTACGACATCACGCCGGTCGTCGGCTGGGTCGGCCGCATGCCGGAGCTCCGGCCCGACCCGCGCGAGGTGGCGGGCTGCTTCGACGTCGCGCTCGCCGAGCTCGCGGAGCCGGCCCGCCGCTTCCCCCGCGGCGCCTCCTTCGAGTTCCGGGCGGGCGGAAAAGTCATTTGGGGCGCGACGGCCCGCATCGTCGACTGCCTCCTTAAGTTGGTCTAGAAGCCAGATTGGAGCTTGAAGATTCGCGGGTCCGGGGCTATAGTCATGGCGTGGATCCGGGCATCGTCCTCCGCGGAGCGTCGTGGCTCAGCCGGCTCGGCGACCGCCGCTGGCTCTTCGGCGGGGCGCTCTCGGTCGGGTTCGGCATCCCGGTCGCCTCGTACTATTTCGCCGCGCCTTCGGCGCGTCCGGACGCGCCCGCGGCGTCGACCGAGCCCGGGGTCGCGGCTCCGCAGCGGCCGCGCTTCGGCGGAAAGGCGACCGACCCCGAGCCGGGCTCGCTGATCCTTCCGGACGAAGAGGAAGCCGACCTCGCGTCGGCGGGCGTCGGCGCTCCCGACGTTCCCCCGCCCGCGGCGGGAACCCGCGCGGGAGGCTGGGGCGCCGGTCCCGGCACCGCGGACGCGCTGCGCGCTGTAGCGGCCGGAAGGCCCCCGGGCGCCGGGAAGGCCTCGGGCGCCGAGCGGCGGCAGCTCGCGGGGAAAGGGCTCAATTCCCCGGGAGGAGGAGGCGGCTCGGGAGGCGGCGGGTTCTTCGGCGGCCCGAAGGCGGCCGCGGCCGGACCCGCGGGCATCTCCGTCCCGAAGACCGCTCCCCCGCCGACATTCTTCGACAAGTGGCTGGCGGACGTGAAGAACTACCTGAAGGGAAAGCCGATCACGGTCCCGCCGACCGCAAGCCCGTTCCAGCCCGCCGCCCCCGCGCCGATTCAGACGGGCGGGGTGGGGACGATCGGGCTCGACGGGTACTCCGCCGGACCCGGCGGCGCCTCGGCGCCCCGGCCGCCGGAGGTGAAGGCCGGCGGCGACGGAGCGTCGCTCAAGAAGGGCGCGGCCGGCGGAGGCGCCGGCGGCACCGGCACCGCCGCGCCGCCGGCCACGCAGAAGCCCTCGTGCTCGGCGCCCGCTCAAGCGATCAGCGCCCCGACCCGACTCGAGCCCAACCGCGTTCGCTGCGTGACGGTCCCGACCTCGAACGCCAAGCCGACGAGGACGCAGCTCTCGAACGCGAGGGCCCGGATCGCCGCCATCGCCGTCGTCCTCGAGGAATCGGCGCTGCGCCCGGGCATCGACGCCCTCAAAGCCGCCGCGGGCTGGGCGGCCGAAGACGTCGCGCACGCGAAGACGGAGTTCGCCGCCTTCCAGCAGCGCCACGCCTCGCTCAAGGGCGCGCTGTCCGCCGCCTCCGGGCTCGGGCAGGCGCAACGGACGCTCAGCTCTCTGCGTCCGCTCGACGAGTGGCTCGAAAAACCCGACGGCCCGTCGAAAGGCGTCGAGACGGCGCTCGACCATCTGAACCGCGCGAAGGACTGCCTGGGCGCAGACCTCGACATCCAGCGGGCCTGCCACGATAACGAGGTCATTCCGGCGCTCGGGCGCGCCCTCCGCTTCCAGCATGAACAGATGGCCTTCCTAAAGGAGTCCCTCGAGAAGGACGCGGACCTCAAGGCCTCGCTCGACGTGCTCCAGGCGCTCGCCGCCGCCAACGCGAACCTGCCGGCGACCGCGCCGGAGCGCGCCCTCTACGAGCGCCTGCGGACGTTCCTCGCGCCCGACCCCACGGCCGACTCGGGCGTCACCGACACGGCCAGAGCCGCCGAGAAGCTCCGCCGGGCCAGTTCCGCGTGGGACACGCACACGACGAACCCCGGCGAGGGCTTCAAGCAAAAGGTCTCCGATCAGCTCGACGCCTTCAGCCGGGAGCTGCTGGACCTCGGTACGATCGGCGCCTACTCCGTCCCGGGCGGCACCGCGCTGTTTATGCGCTCTCAGTCGGTCCTTTTCTCCCTGCAGGACTCCCTCGGCGGCTGGCGGCAATCCACCAACGGTTCCGGCAAGCCGATCGACCGGACGGAAGGAGCGGTCGACGGCTCCAAGGGCGCCGTGGACGCGATGCAGGGCCTGGCCGAGATCCTCGTCCGCCTAGACGCGATGATCGCGGCGCACTAAACTAGATTCGTCGGTTGACCACCTCCCCCCGTCGAGGGTTTCGGGATAATTTTGTTCTCCTTCCCTCTGCGGCCTTTTCGTTACTTTACTTTGCGGACCTCTGCGTTCCGCCGTTTTCCCCGTTAGACGGCGGGCTGCAACAGATGAAACGCGAAGGACCGCAGAGTGAAGTTACAGAAAGGACGCGAAGAGAGCGGCCGACTGAGGAGATTGGGCTAACGCAACGAGGTGCCAGGCGCCACGTCGCGTTATTTCTTATCCCCGGGCCAGAAGGGGTTGTCTCGGATGATCGGGATCGGAGGAGGAGGAGGCGCCTCCGTCTTGGCCGGCGGGGCCGGCGCCGCTCTCGGCGGCGCCTCCGGGCTCGGCGCGAGATCGGCCGCCGGATCGATGCCCCGCAGCGCCCACGCCGCGCCCCCGACGCAGGCCAGCGCCGCGACCTGCGCCCATAGGGGCCCCGGGAAGGCCGACGCCACGAACGCGACGGACGCGAGCAGCGCCGCGAGCGCGGCGGCCGACCGGCCCGCGTTCGGGCTCGGCGCCGCGCGGGCCGCCAGGGCCACGGCGACGATGGCCAAGAGCATCACCTGGATCGCGAGCGGCCGCCACGGATCCTCGGCGCGCCAGGGACGGCCCTTGGGCCGCCCCGCCAGACGCTCCGGCGGCACGACCAGGGCGCGCGTGATCTCGATGCGGTGCACCGGCTTCCCGTTCGAGTCGAGCGGAGCGGACTCGATCGCTTCGACCGTCTCCCAGCCGGACTCCACCCTGCCGAAGACCGTGTAGCGGCCGTCCAGGTGCGGGGCCGCGCCCAACATGATCGAGAACGAGCTCTCCGCGCCGTTCGCGTTGTTCTCGGGACGCGTCATCGAGAGCGCCCCGCGCACGTGCTCGAGCCCGGCCTCGAGCGGCACCGGCCGCAGGCCCACGCTCTGCTCCGGCGTCAGCGGCGCCCGCCGGTTCCTCGCCGACGTGAGCTGCAGGAAGCGGCCGGGAGAGACCCGGTGCACCGAGACCGTGTCGTAGGAGCCCAGCCCCGCGAGCCGCAGCACCTGCTCGGTGTGGCGCGGCGCGGCGTCCGCGTAGAGGCCGAGGACGATGTCCCCGTAGGGCGTCTCCAGGATGACCCGAGGGCCCGAGGGCTCGACGGCGCCGGCCCCCGACGCGGCGAGCCACAGCGCGAGGAGCGCCTTCACGTCGCCCTCGCGGCGGCGTCCACGATGCGGGCGGCCATCCTGGGGTCCTCCCAGCGCCAGAGCACCGCGTCCGCGACGAAGTGGTAGAGCTGAGCCGAGGCCCAGAACACTCCGAAAGCGAACGCGAAGTCCGCGCCGAGCAGGACGGCGCCGCCCGGCAGCCCCGCGCCGATGAACGCGCCGAGCGCCACGACGACCGCGCCCCAGCGCGCGCCTTCCGAGACGGCGTCGTTTTCCGCCCCGTGCCGGGCCTCCTCCCCCACCTGGCACACCCCGCACAGGAGCAGGTACTGGGCGCCATGGAACAACGGCAGCGCGACCTGCACTCCCGGGATCCGCCCGGCCGCGCAGAACCAGACGCCGAGGGCGGCGAGCGGAAGGAAGGCGAGCGAGGGCGGCCACCCGGCGGCTCGGTCGTGGAACACCGCCACCAGCCAGCTCGCGAACCCGACGCCGGCGGCGACCGCGGCAAGGAGCGAGGCGTCGCCCGGCAAGTTCGCGCCCGGCAGCGCGACGCCGAAGAGGTGGGAAGGCCCGCCCGGCGACTCGAGCCGGACCAGGTAGTACAGCGCCAGCGCGGCGCAGGCGGTCCGCAGCATGAGCCGCTCGTGCTCGCTCGAACGCCGGCCCGCGCGCCGCGAGTAGGCCTCCGACAGGACGGCGGCCTGCTCGGCGACGTGCCAGGCGAGCCACCAGACGGCGACGCGGACCCAGGCCGGCGCGAACGCGGTCGGGCTCACGAACGCCGCGAGGGTGCCGACGGCGATCACGGCCGGCGCGATCCAGACCGCCCACGGGTAGGCCGCGCCGTGCTCGCGCCAGAAGACGAGGCGATAGAGGGACGCCGCGATGTGGGGCCAGTGCAGGAGCCACATGAGCGCCCCGAGCACCGCGAGCAGGGCCGGGCCGTGCTGCGGCCGTATCGCGAGCGCCGCGCCGCAGAAGGCGATCGAGGCGCCCCCGGCGAGCGTCCAATCGGCGAGCGGGTTCCAAAAATGTACGGGCGTGCGCGCCATCGCGGGGAGTATGCGGCCCAGGCGGCTCCTCGTCAAGGTTGACAAGTTCGATCTCTCGCACAACACTATGCCCGGGCCCACATGCAGCCGCTTTTCCGGCTCCCGCCGATCAAACGCCGAGGCGCCCTGATCGCGCTCGCCGCCTTCGCGCTGGCGGCGGTCGTGCTGGGGCGCCGCGCCCAACACGTCGCCGGACCGGCGGCCGTACGCGCCGGCCTTCCTCCCTTGCGCGCGGCGCCGGCCAGACCCGCCGGCTCCAGCCTGACTCAAGCGTTGAGGCGGGAGGCCCGCGCCGAAGAGGAGGCGCTCCGCATCGCCTCGCGCGGACTCGACGACGGGCCGATGGGCGCGTTCACCTTCGAGGAGCTGCACAAGCTGCTCGGCAAGAAGGACTCCTACGTCGCCCGGCGCTTCGAGCGGATGCTGTTCTCCGACGCGCTCTTGCCCGTGCCGCTCAAGAACGGCCTCGGCGCCGCCGTGCTGAGCGCGAAGGCCTTCCGGTCCTTCCTCGAGCAACTGGCCGCGGCGGGCGGCCGTGCCGTGCGCGCCATGGCGAAGGCGCTGCTCGCTCGACCGCAGGTCGCCGAATCGTTGCGCAAGGCCCTCAAGACGGATCTGGCCGGCCGCCAAGGGAGCCGCGTGCTCGTCCAGGGCGCGGACCTTCCCCTCGACCGCGGCGACGGCCGGCGCGGCATGGCCGGCGGCAGGCGCGCAACGCCCGAGTACGGGCCCGGCGGCCGGACGGGATCATTCGGTTCCGGGCAGGCGACCGAACAGTCCGCCAGCGCGGACATGATCGGTCTCTTGGGAGAACCCGGCGAGCACGACGTCGACGGGCTCAAGGGGGTCAAGGGCGCGGGGCGCGACCTAAACGCCGTCGCCTACATCAAGTCGGCGTTCGCCGCGCTGCCGAAGAACATGCGGGTCAAGCTCGAGGACGAGTGCGTCAAGAACAACAACTGCGACCCCGTCTACGCATGCAAGAAGCTCGGCATCCAAAAATACTGCGACGCGGCGATCGAGTGCCGCAATAACCCCGCCTGCTCGACGACCGGCGGCACGACCGGCGGCACGGGGTCCAATACCACCACGGGCGCACACACCGGAGGAAACACCGGCGGGGACACGGGCGGAGACACCGGCGGAGATACCGGCGGAGACACCGGTGGAGACACCGGCGGAGATACCGGCGGAGATACCGGCGGGGACACCGGCGGAGATACCGGCGGAGATACCGGCGGAGACACCGGCGGAGACACCGGCGGAGACACCGGTGGCGACACCGGCGGAGACACCGGAGGTAACACCGGCGGAGACACCGGCGGCAACACCGGCGGAGACACCGGCGGCAACACCGGCGGAGACACCGGCGGAGATACCGGCGGAGATACCGGCGGAGATACCGGCGGAGATACCGGCGGAGATACCGGCGGCGACACAGGCGGAGACACCGGCGGAGACACCGGTGGAGACACCGGCGGAGACACCGGCGGAGACACCGGTGGCGACACAGGCGGAGACACAGGCGGAGATACCGGCGGTTATGAGGAGCCCGTCGACCCCTGCGAACGCTCGAATCCTCCGAGCTGGTGCTACTGCATCGCCCGCGGGACGCTCGTGCGCGTGCCGGGAGGCGAGCGCCGGATCGAGGAGCTCCACCGCGGCGACGAGGTGGTCTCCATCGACGAAAAGACCGGCGCGCCCGTCCGCGGGGTCGTGAAGTACCTGATCTCCCAGTCGCCGAGCGAGACGCTGCGCGTCACCCTCGCCGACGGGAAGACGATCGTCGCGACCGGGCGCCATCCCTTCTGGGATCCGGACGGGGGCGCCTACCGCGAGCTGTCCACGTTCAAGGAAGGCGAGCGCGTGGCGATCGTCGAGGGCGGCGGGCTGCGCCCGATGCCGATCGCGCGCCTCGAGGCGGGCCCGCAGGTGTTCGTCTACGACATCACCATCGACGGCGAGCGGCACAACTTCGTGGCCGGCGGCGTCCTGGTGCACAACAAGCGCGCCGACAACGATCGCACCATGCTGCCCTAGCGTCGCGCCGCGCGCAGGCGAAGCGCGGCGGCCGCCGCGAACGCCAGGACGCAGAGCCACCCGAACCAGTCCCCGGTACGCGAGTAAAAAGAGCCGCGCGGGAACGGATCGTCGCCCGGCAGCTCTCCGACCAGCACGCCCGGCTTCAGGAGGCCCAAGCTCGCGACCTCTCGTCCCCAGGGGTCGATCACCGCGGAGATCCCCGTGTTCCCCGAACGGATGACGGGAGTACGGTTCTCGACGGCGCGGAATCGGTTCGTGTGGAAGTGGTGCAGCGGCCCCCAGGTGTCCTTGTACCACCCGTCGTTGGTGATGTTCACGAGCACGCGCGCGCCCGCCGACGCGGCGGAGCGGCTCCAGCGCGGGAAGACGGCCTCGTAGCAGATCGACACGCCGATCGCCCCGATCGGCGTGTCCAAAGGCCGTTGCCGTCTCTCACCCGCGTCCATATCGCCCATCTGGGCTAGAATTCCGATCCAAGGCTCCAGCGCCGAGCGAAACGGGACGAACTCCCCGAAGGGCACGAGCTCCCGCTTGGCGTAGCGCCCGACGGCGCGGCCCGCGGGATCGAAGAGCACCGCCGCGTTGAAGCGGCGCGGGGCCTCCTCGAGGAGCGCGCCGACGAGGTGATACGCCCCGGTCCGGCGCGCCCAGCCGGAGACCCACTCGAGGTTCGAGGGCTCGTCGAGCCAGCCGGGCACCGCCGTCTCGGGCCACACGATGAGCGCGGGCTTCGCCTCGGCCGCGCGGGCGAGCAGCCCGTCGAGGACCGCCCTGATGCTCGCCGCCTCGTCGGCGTCCCACTTCCGGTACTGGTCGATGTTCGGCTGGAGGATCGCCACCTTGCGCATGAGGCCCGTCGGCGGAGCCGAGGTCGCGAGCATCAGCGCGCCCAAGGCGAGCCACGCCGCCCCGAGGCCGCCGGCGATCTTCAGGTTGAGCGGGACCGGCCGGGCGCAGCGGCGGTCGACGAGCCAGGAGGCGAAGGCGCCGTTCGCCAGGACGATCAAGAAGCCGAGCGCGTGCGGGCCGAGCCACGACGAGGGCTGAAGCCAGGCCAGGAACCGCCACTGCGTGTAGCCGAGCAGGTCCCCGCCGACGCGCGGCGTGAATCGCGCGGACAAGAACTCGAGCGCGACCCAGGCGACGGCGCAGAGCCACGGCCAGGCCTCCTCCCCGGCGCCCAACGCCTCGCGCGAGAGGAGCGAGAACGCGCCCCAGTTCAAGGCGAGGAAGGAGACCAGCGCGAGCCACGCGAGCAGCGAGACGGGGATCGGGACGCCCGCGAAGCGGCACGTCGAGTAGATCCAGCACATCGTGACCGCGAAGAACGCGGCGCCGGCCGCCCACCCGAGGAGGAACGCGCCGCGGCGGGAATCGGCCATGCGCGACGCGACGAGGAGCGGGGAGAGCCCGAGCCAGGCGAGGGGCCAGAGCCCGAGAGGAGGGAGCGTCAGCCCGAGGAGCGCGCCGGAGACGGCGACCGCGGCCAGCGGGGCGCGCAGCCCGACGGCGTCCTTGCAGCCGGTCGTGCTAAGAGACTCCGACACCGTGGCACTTCTTGTACTTCTTGCCGCTGCCGCAGTAGCAGGGATCGTTGCGGCCGATCTTCTGGAT
>JACQPK010000067.1 GCA_016207565.1 Elusimicrobiota bacterium | reverse complement strand
TGGTAGCAGAGCCCGCAGTAGATGTGGGACTCCACGGAGACGAAGTCCCCCTTCTTGAAATCGCGGGTCGCCGAGCCCGCGGCGACGACGTCGCCGCAGAACTCGTGCCCGAAGACGTTCGGCGTCGGGAAGCGGTTGGGCGCCCACGAGTTCCAATGGTAGATCGGCATGTCCGAGCCGCAGATCGAGGCCCGGCGGACGCGGACGAGCAACTCGTCGGGAGCCGGCCGCGGATCGGCCACCTTGCCGAACGTCGCGCCGGGCCCGGGCCCGGTTTTGCAGATGCCCCTCATGTCCTTAGCCCCATAGCAGGTTCCTCAACACGAAGAGCACGTTCTCCTTCCGCTCGCGCAGGCGCCGGTAGTAGTACGGCAGCCAGTGCGTGCCGTAGGGCACGTAGATCCGGACGTTATGGCCCTCGCGCGCGAGCTCCGCCCAGCGCTTGGCCCGCAGGCCGTAGAGCATCTGGAACTCGTAGGTCTCCTTCGCGCGGCCGAGCCGGGCCGCCGCGAGCTGCGCGGCCCGGATCCGGGCGTCGTCGTGGGTCGCGAAGGCCGGGTAGTCGCCCTTCTCGAGAAGGAGCGTCGCGAGCTGGTCGTAGCTCCGGTTCACCTCGGCCTTCTCGGGGAACGCGAGCTCGGGGGGCTCCTTGTACGCGCCCTTGCACAGGCGGACGCGGGCCCCGCGGCGGCAGAGCTCCGCCACGTCCCCCGCCGACCGGCGCAGGTAGGACTGGATCACGATGCCCACGTTCCGCCGCTTCGGGAAGACGGCGTAGAACAGGTCGAGGGTCTTCTGCGTGTAGGCGGAGCCCTCCATGTCGATCCGGACGAAGTTCCCGTGGGCCGCCGCGGCGTCCAGGATCCGCTCGAGGTTGTGGCGGGCCATCACGGCCTCGAGGTTGAGGCCGAGCTGCGTCAGCTTCAGGCTGACGTTGCAGTCGAGCTTGGCCCGCCGGATCAGCTCGAACAGCCTCTCGACCTCCCGGGTGGACGCCTCCGCCTGGCCCTCGCTGGCCACGTCCTCGCCCAGGAAGTCGAGGGTCGCCTTCAGGCCCTGCGCGTTGAGGCGCCGGATGACGCCGAGGGCGTCTTCCGCCGTCTCCCCGGCGACGAATTTCCGTGCCAAGAACGTCAGAGCGCGCATGTTCAGCCGATTCTAGTAAAAAAGCCTCGCTTGATTTTGAACCATCGGCAGGCTACACTTTCTAAATCCCCCCCTTGATGCGAATCCTCGTCACCGGTGCATCCGGAAGCATTGGCTGCCGGCTCGTCGAGCGCCTGGCTTCGGAGCACGGCCCCCGGCAGGTGGTCGCGCTCGTCGGGCCCGGCGCCGACGCCCGCGAGGCCTCCCGGCTTCCCCGTCTTCGCGCCTCCGGCGCGCGGCTCGTCACGGCCGACCTGCTCGCCCCGCTCCCGGGTCTCGGAGAGGCGGACGTCGTGTTCCACTGCGCCGCGAACCTGCGCACCGAGCTGCGATCCGAGTCGGAGGATCCCTCGGTCCGCGTCAACGATCTCGGCACCGAGCGGCTGCTCGACGCCCTGGGCGAATCCCTGCGCGGGAAAGTCTTCGTCCTTGCCAGTTCCGTCGCCGTCACCGACCGCTGGGGGAAAGACGGTCCGCCGCGGACCCTCTACGGCCGGACCAAGCTCCGGAGCGAGGAGATCGTCGCGGAGCGCGCCCGGCGCCAGGGATTTCGCGCCGTCATCCTACGGATCGGGACCGCGTACGGCCCCGACGTCCGCGCCGGGCATGTCTTCGAGATCGTCACCCGGCACGTCAAGGAGGGGACCTGGGCCGGCCGCGTGCGCTGGCCCGGCCGCGTGAGCCTCGTCCACACCGACGACACCGTGGAGATCATGGCGCGCGCGGCCTCCGACGTCTCCCTCGACGCGCGGCCCCGGTTCGCGGCCAGCCCGGAGGACGTCACCGTCGCCGAGTGGATGGACTCGATCGCCGACGCCCTCGGCCGCCCCCGGCCGACGATCGTGCCTCCGGCGTGGCTCTTGGCGCTCGTGCGCGCGGCCTGCAACCTCCGCCCGCTGTGGCGGGTCCTTCCCTCCCGGCTCGCCTGGCTCGCCTGGCGAGGCTCGTTGATCATCGGCGACGGCTTCCGTTGCGACGGCTCCGAGCTGGGCCGGCTCCTGCCGCGCGGCTACCGGCCGTACCGCGAGGGCGTCGCGCGGTCCTTTGCGCCCGCGGACTCGGGGGAACGCGTATGCGCGTGACCCTCATCGAGCCGCCCCGGTTCTACGCGCCCACCAGCGCGATCTCGACCGTCGTGATCCCTCCCCTCGGCCCCGCGTACATCGCCGCCGCGCTGCGCGAGGCCGGCCACGAGGTGCGGGTCGTCGACGGGCTGCTCGGCGGCGTCGGCCGCTACACGCCCTACGCCGAGGGCGTCTACGTCCGCGGCCTCGACCTCGACGAGATCGTCTCGAAGGTCCCCCCCGATACGGAGCTTTTGGGCATCAGCTGCATGTTCTCGGCGACATGGCTCATCGTGAGAGATCTGGCCGCGCGTCTCAAGAAGGCGTTCCCGAACGTGCCGCTGGTGCTGGGCGGCGAGCACGGGACCGGCATGCCCGAGCTGTCGATGAACCAGGCCCCGCTCGACTACGTCGTGCTCGGCGAGGGCGAGGATACGATCGTGGAGCTCGCGGGGAGGCTGCGCGACGGGGGTCCCGCCGGCTCCGTCGAGGGCACGGCCGTCCGCCTGCCGGAGGGCGGCGTGCGGGTGAACCCGAGACGCACCCGGATCCGCGACATCGACCTGCTTCCCAAGCCCGCCTGGGACCTGTTCGACATCGAGAGCTACATCGACTTCAACCAGCCCCACGGCGCCTCGCGCGGCCGCTTCATCCCGATGCTCGCGACGAGGGGCTGCCCGTTCGCGTGCACGTTCTGCACGAGCCCGCAGATGTGGACGCAACGCTGGGTGCCCCGCGACCCGAAGCTCGTCGTCGACGAGATCGAGGAGTACGGCCGCCGCTACCGCGTCACCGACATCCACTTCGAGGACCTGACCGCGATCGTCCGCCGCGACTGGATCATCGACTTCTGCAAGGAGGTCGTCCGTCGCGGCCTGACGATCACGTTCCAGCTCCCGTCGGGCACCCGCAGCGAGGCGATCGACGACGAGGCGGCCTCCTGGATGAAGCGCGCGGGCTGCCACGAGTTCTCCTTCGCGCCGGAGGCCGGAGATCCGCGAGTGCTCAAGGCGATCAAGAAACAGGTGCAGCTGCCCCGCCTGTTCGAGTCGGCCCGCTCCGCCATGCGCGCGGGCATCAACGTCGGCGGATTTTTCATCGTGGGCTTCCCCGAGGACGACTGGCTGAGCGTGCTGCGGACCTTCAAGACGATCGCGCGCTGCGCGATCGAGGGCTTCGCGAGCGTGAACGTGAACCCCTACTCCCCGCAGCCGAACACCGCCTCCTTCAACGCCCTGCGCCAGCGGGGCGTCATCGGCGAGCTGGACAACGACTACTTCCTCGACCTCTTCCGCTTTCAGGACCTGCTCGCGGCGAAGGCGTCCTACAACGAGCGCTTCTCTCCCAGGCAGATCAAGTGGTTCGTCCTGACAGGATTCGCGGTCTTCTACTTCTTCTACTTCGCGTCGCGCCCCTGGCGCGTGCTGCGCCTGCTGCGCGACCTCGCCAAGGGCTCCTCCTCCGACAAGAGCGCGCGGGCCTTCTCCAACCTCGTCAAAGACTACCGGAAGTTCCAGAAGTCAGGTAAAGAAAGTAAAGTGGGGACAGTCCCCACTTAACTTTCCTAATATCGCGGCTGCATGCGCGCGTCGGAGGGGGCGGGACCGGCTCCCCGCGGCTGGGCGGCGATCGTGGGAGCCGCGGCCTTGGGCTGCGCCCTGCTGCTCGTACTGCCGGACCTCCTGATCCTCCGCGTGCGCCGCTTCTACAAGGAGCGCCTGCCCGAGGTCGCGAGCGCGTGGGAGTTCGACGGGCGCTACACGGTGTTCACGGCGGACTCCGACGTCCACCCCTACGCCCCCCGGGTGGCCGAGGCCGCGAGGAAGGGCTGGCCGGGCGACGCGCACATCGTCGAAAACCGAAGCCGCCGGCTGGACACCTCCGACACCCTCCCCCTCCTGTTCCTCGGCGCGCTGGCGAAGCTCACCGGAGGGCTCGACGCGGCCTGGCTCGCCGCCCGGGCGATCGGCGGCGCCGCGTGGGTGCTCGTGTTCTATTGGCTCGCGATGCTGGGCTCGGCGAACCGCCGCTTCTCGCTCGCCTGCGCGGTGGGGGTCACGCTCTTCAACGACGTGCTCGACATGCTCCAGTACAACGTCTCGACCTGGCCCCGCGAGTTCGCCCTGCGCGTCTACTGGGTCCTGGGCTGGCACTGGTTCCCGTTCGGCGCCGCGCGGGTGCCTCGGCCCGGGCTGACCTACCCCCTGCTGCTGGCCGCGCTCGGGCTCGCCGCCGTGGCTGCCCGCACCGGGCGCTCGGCGCCGCTCTGGGCCGGCGCGGCGCTCGGAGGAGCGCTCGCCTACGTCCACAGCGACGTCTTCTTCCTCTACGCGGGAGCCATGGCGGCGTGGACGGCCTTCCGCTTTTGGCGCGACAAGAAGCTCGAGCCCCGCTGGCTCGCGGCGGGGGCGCTGTCGGTCGCCGTGGCGCTGCCGTGGGCGCTCCACCACCTGCCGCCGGACGCCGACTTCCTGCTCTTCTCCTGGCGGACGTTCACGCGGCGGCCCGACCTCAACGGCCTCTGGGCCTTCGGCCTCGCCGCGTGGTGCTGGTGGCGCTACCCGAAGAATGACGCGATCGCGCTGACGGGAGCGGCGCTCGCGGCCTCCGGCCTCGCGATGGAGGCGCACCTCGTGACCGGCTATACGATGTTTCACTCGTTCCATTGGCACAACCTCGGGCTCATCTTCGCGGTGCTGGCGCTCGCCCACCTCCTCGGCCGCCGCGTCGACGAGCGCCGCGACTGGCTCTGGCTCGCGGCCTCCCTCATGCTCGTCGCGGCGGGCCGCTCGGTGAGCTACGCCGCGCAGCGGGCGCCGTTTCAGGGCCTGCGCTCCGACGTCCAGGCGGGGCTCGAGTGGCTCGCCGCCGAGACCCCGCCCGACTCGGTCGTCGCGGCCCTCCATGGGATCGACAACCAGCTCATCCCGACCTACTCGCACAACAAGACGCTGTTCACGAGCGGGTTCCCCGTCATCTCGGACATCCCGGTGAAGGAGGACTTCCGCCGCCTCCTGCGCGCGCTCGAGCTCTTCGGCGTCCCCGAGGACGCCTATTGGGCGGCGCTCGCGGCCCACGCCGGCGCCGAGCCCAACGACGACATCTGGCATCGCCGCCCGTCGTGGGTGAACTTCGCCTGGCGCGCGGGCCCGTTCCCGAACGGCGGGCAGCGAGAGGAGCGGCTGAAGCGCTACCGGGAGTTGGCGCCGCTGACGCCGGCGCGCGAGGCGCGGACGGACTACTTGTGGGTGGGCCCCTTCGAGGCGGAGCTGCTCGGCGCGGCGGGGATACGGAAGCTCGGCAAGCCGGCGTTCTCGCGCGGCGCGGTCTCGATCTACCGGCTCAAGCCCGGCGCTTGAAGACGACCGTCGCCAAAGGCGGCACGGTGACCGACATCGACTGCTCCCGGCCGTGCCAGGGCGCCGGCTCGGAGTCCAGCCCGCCCTTGTTGCCCAGATTCGAGCCGCCGAAGAGCTCGGAGTCCGAGTTCAGGACCTCGTCGTAGCGCCCCGCCATGGGCAGGCCGACGCGGTAGCCCTCGCGAGGGACCGGGGTAAAGTTCGTGACGAAGATCAAGCACTCCTTGCGCTCCGCGTCGAATCGGGCGAAAGAGAACACCGAGTTATCGGAGTCGTTGCAGTCGATCCACTCGAAGCCCTTCGGCTCGAAATCGGCGGTCCAGAGCGCGGGCTCTCGCTTGTACAGCGCGTTTAAGGCCTTCACGTAGTCGTTGAGCTTCGCGTGGAGGGGCTCCTTGAGGAGATGCCAATCCATGCTGTTCTGCCAGTCCCACTCCTTCCACTGGCCGATCTCGCCGCCCATGAAGTTCAGCTTCTTGCCCGGGTGCCCGAACATAAATCCCCAAAATCCTCGCAGGCCCGCGAACTTCTGCCAGCCGTCGCCGGGAAACTTGTCGAGCATCGCGCGCTTGCCGTGGACGACCTCGTCGTGAGAGAGCACGAGGACGAAGTTCTCGGTGTAGGCGTAGATCATGCTGAACGTCGCGTCGTAATGGTGGTACTTCCGGTGGACCGGCTCCTTCGCGACGTACACGAGCATATCGTGCATCCAGCCCATGTTCCACTTCAGGCTGAAGCCGAGCCCGCCGAGGTGCACGGGGCGAGACACCATCGGCCAGGCGGTGCTCTCCTCGGCGACGGTCAAGATCCCCGGGAACTCGCGGTGCGTGATCGCGTTGAACTCCTTCAGGAAGCCGACCGCGTCGAGGTTCTCCCGGCCGCCGTAGCGGTTCGGGATCCACTCGCCGGCCTTGCGGGAGTAGTCCAGGTAGAGCATCGAGGCCACGGCGTCGAGGCGCAGCCCGTCGATGTGGTACTGCTTCAGCCAAAAAAGCGCGCTCGCGAGCAGGAAGTTGCGCACCTCGTGTCGCCCGTAGTTGAAGATGTAGGTGCCCCAGTCCGGGTGGAATCCCTGCCGCGGGTCCTCGTGCTCGAAGAGCGCGGTGCCGTCGAAGCGCGCGAGCCCGTGGCCGTCGGTCGGGAAATGCGAAGGCACCCAATCGAGGATGACGCCGAGACCCGCCTGGTGGCAGCGGTCGACGAAGTACATGAAATCCTGCGGCGTCCCGTAGCGGCTCGTCGGCGCGAAGTAGCCGATCGTCTGATATCCCCACGAGCCCGTGAAGGGATGCTCCGTGATCGGCATGAGCTCGATGTGGGTGTAGCCCATCGAGGCGACGTAGTCGACGAGGTCGCGCGCGAGCTCGCGGTAGCCGAGCGGCCGGTTGCCTTCCTCGGGGACCTTTCGCCAGCTGTCGAGGTGGACCTCGTAGACGTTGATCGGCTTATTCAGCGGGTCGGTCTCCGCCCGGTGGGTCATCCAGTCGCCGTCGCGCCAGTGGTAGCCGTCGAGGGTCCACACGATGGACGCGCTGCGGGGCGGGACCTCCGCGTAGGTGGCGAACGGGTCCACCTTCTGCACGGGAGGCCCGCCGTGGCGGGGCTGGAACTCGTACTTATACGTCGTGCCCTGGCCCAGGCCGGGGATGAAGCCGGTCCAGATGCCCGAGACCCCCTGCTGCTCGAGCCGGCTCTTGCCGCCCTGCCAGCCGTTGAAGTCCCCCAAGACGCTGGCTCCGGAGGCGTTCGGGGCCCAGACCGAGAAGCGCACGCCGTCCTTGCCGCCCTCGTTCGTCGGGTGCGCGCCAAGCTTCTCGTAGACCGTCCAGTGCCGTCCCTCGTTCCACAGGTGGAGGTCGAGCTCGCCCAAAATCGGCGAAGTCTTGGCGGTCGTCGTTTCCATGGAGGCCCGATGATAGATAAAATCCCGGCGGCGATGGAACTCGATTTCCGCCGAAGCCTGCCCGAGCTCAGACGCGACCCGAAGACCGGGCCGCGCCCCGCGTCGCTTCCCCCCGGCTACGGCCGCGAGAAGCTCGTCGCCTTGCCGCGCGACTCCCGCTGGGTCTACGTGTACTGGGAGATGGCCCCGGCGAAGCTGACGCGGATCCTCGCCGAGGCCGCCGCCGCGCAGCCGGAGCTGCACCTCGCGCTCGCCGAGACCCGCAAGCCGGTCAAGGAGCTCCGCTGCTCCCTCGAGGCGGGCTGCGCGTGGATCGAGGCCCTGCCGGGCGAGACGTTCTTCGTCGAGCTGGGGCTGGCCGGGTTCGGCCGCCCGTTCACGGTGCTCCTCCGCTCGGAGGCGTTCCGGCTGCCCTGGGGCGACGAGCTGCGCGAGCGCACCCGGCCCAGCCTCGAGCTGCCCGAGGAGCTCCGGCGGTTCAAACCGCCGAGCCCCGGGTCGGGGCCGCCGAGAGAGGACTGATGGCCGGCACGTTCACGCTCGTCTTGGCCGCGCATCGCCCCTGGCTCGGACCGGACCCGAGCCTCGAGGAGGAATGGCTCTTCGCGTCGCTGGCAGGCTGCTACCTGCCGGTGGTGGGGGCGCTCGAGCGCCTGCGCGACTCGGGGGTCCGCGCGCCGGTGGCGGTCGCGATCTCGCCGACCTTGACCGCGATGCTCGACGATCCCGTGCGGAGGGCCCGCGCGCACCGCGCGTTCGCGGATCGAGAGGCGGCGTGCGGCAGGGTCGCGGGCGCCAAGAGCGAGGCGATCGCCTTCCACGAGGCGCGCTTTCGCGCCGCCCGCCTGGCCCTCGAAGGAAGCGGAGGGGAGGTGGTCGACCGGCTCCGGGCGCTCGAGGAGGACGGCTGCGTCGAGCTCCTCGCCTCGGCGGCCACCAACGCGCTTCTGCCGCTCCTGCCGCAGGCCAAGGCGCTCGCGGCCCAGCTCCGGCTCGCCGCCGCCGAGCACCGGCGACGCTTCGGCGGCCCGGCGGCCGGGCTGTGGCTGCCGGAGTGCGGCTACGACCGCCGCGTCGGCCCGGCGGCCGCGGCGGCGGGCTTCGAGTACGTGTTCCTCGAGCACCACGCGCTCGAGCGGGCGCGGCCGCGCCCGCGTTGCGGGGCCTACGCCCCCGTGCGGGCCCCGGGCGGCGTCTTCGCGTTCGCCCGCGACCCCGAGCTGGCGAAGGCCGCCTCAAGGCTCGGGCCGTACCGCCGGCCCGAGTTCGCGGAGCCGGCGTTCGACGTCGGCCGCGACATCGCGGACGGTCGCCCCCTCGGGCTTTGGACGCGCGGGGTGGGGCGCGGCGAGGCGCTCGCGGACAAGCCTCCCTACGAGCCCGAGGCGGCACGCCGGGCCGCCGAGGAGGAGGCCGACGCCTTCGCGACCGCCGTCGAGGAGCGCGCCCGGAGGCTCGCCGAGGAGCTCAAGGCCCGGCCGGCGCTCGTGGCGACCTTTGAGGCCGAGCTCTTCGGGCACGAGTGGCTCGAGGGTCCGGCGTTCCTCGAGCGCCTGCTGCGGCGGATGGCGGCGAGCTCTGCCGCTCCGCTCAAGCCCCCGGAGTGGGCGCTGGCGCACGCGACCGAGGCCGAGGAGGCGGAGCCGGAATGCTCGAGCTGGGGGCCGGGCGGCTACTTCGACGCGTGGCTGCAGGACTCCAACGCCTGGACGCTCCCCCACGCCCACGGCCTCGCGGAGCGGATGCTCGAGCTGGCTTCGCGCTTCGGTCCGAAGGCCGAGGCGTACCCGTCCCCCCTCGAGGAGCGCGCCTTAAACGCGTGCGCGCGCCTGTGCGCGCTCGCGCAGTCGTCGGACTGGGC
>JACQPK010000066.1 GCA_016207565.1 Elusimicrobiota bacterium | reverse complement strand
GCTGAGCTACACCGCCGAACCCTGAAAGATCAGTAGCTTAGCGAGGGGATTTTACCCCAGAACGCCCGATTGTGCCCGTAATTGTGCCCGCAGCGACGGGCACAGCCCCGGACACAGCCGCGCTCGCCGCGATCCGGCGGGCCGCCTCCTGGAGGTCGCTCTCGCTGACAATGTCGTACCTGTCGAAGACCGACCGCGTCTTGTGGCCGGAGATCCTCATCGCCGTGTGCTCGGCGACGCCCGCCCGGACCATGTTGCGGATGCCGGAGCGCCGCAGGTCGTGGACGAGGAGACCGGGAGCACCCGCCGCTCGGCACGCGCGCGCCCACGTCTTGCGGAAGCTGCCGATCGGACGTCCCGCGTGCTTCCCCTTCACCCGCACGAAGACCTCGGGGATCACGCAGCCGAGTCTCCGCTGGAGCGTCTCTATGCGCCCCCGGTGCGCCCGGAGCTGCTCGACCAGGTCGGGCGGCAGGAAGGCCGTCCGCCCCTCTCCGTTCTTCGTCTCGCCGGGCTCGAGCCGCAGGATGCCGCGCTGAAGCTCGACGTGGCGCCAGCCGAGCCCGAAGACCTCACCGTACCGCCAGGCGAGCGCGTAGCAGATCCTCACCGCCAGCGCGTGCGGCTCGGGCAAGTGCCGGACGATCGCCTCGAAGCGGTCGCGCTCGACGAACCCGGCCCGTGGGTCGGCCTCGCGGAGCTTTCTGATCCTCGGCACCCGGAGGGCCTTGCTGTTGTCAGCGGCGAGCCGGAAGAGCTTCCCGAGCATCGAGAGCTCCCGGTTGATCGTGCCGTTGCTGGCGCCCGGCCTCGCGGCCTTGCCGTTCGCGGCTGGCCGTGGGGTCTGCCGTTCCCCTACGTACTCCGTGACGAGCGCGGGCCCGATGCTGACCAGGCGCCGCCCGCGGAAGAAGGGGTCGAGATGCGCGAGCCGCTTCTCGACGTCCTTGAGGTCCCGCTCGCCCGTGGTCTCGTAGTGCCGCCGGAGGTCGGCGACCGCCTCGTCGTAGGTGACGCGATCGAAGCGCGGGAGCACCGGCTCGCCGGCCGCGACGCGCCCGCGCCGCTGGTCGAGCACCCGCTTGGCGGCCTCCCACTTCCGGCAGCCGGTGCTCTGGCGGACGGGCTGCCCGTTGACGTAGACCTTGGTCCACCAGGTCGAGCCCCGCCGGAATAGCCCGGGCGCCTTCCTTCTCCGTTTCTTCCCGATCGTCACTTCCGCTGTCATCGCCAGTCCCTCCTCTTGGTTGTGGACGGTCTCGCTTTCCTGCCCTGCGTCTTGCCTGGACGCCCTTCCCGTCTCCCTTTCTCGCGGCGCGCTTCTCGGAGCACACGCGCACCGTACTCGGTGAGCGTCCCGCCCACCTTCCCATGGCCGGGGCTCGTGAGCAGCCCGCGGGCTCGAGCCTCATTGAGCCAACCCGTGATGGTCTTGACGTCCTTGCCGCGCTTGGCCGCGATCTCTGCGTTCGGCTTCGCGGAGCCGCGCTCATGGCGGCGCAAATAATCGTCTGCGAGCTCTGCGAAGAAGCTGTCTGACCGACCGGCCTCCCGGCGCGGGCGGGACCGCTCGATCTCCGGGGCGAGCCCGAGCGCGCCGAGCGAGCCGCCCGGCTTGAAGGCGTCGGCGCCGTAGCGCTCCGCGATCCACTGAATGACCTCGCGGACATGCTTCGGATGCTCGCCGAGCCGGACGGCCCGGAGCGTGCGGGCCGTCAGGCCCCCGGGCGGGATCTCGGCCTGGACCCCGAGGACTTCGGCGCTCCACTGGCCCGGGCCTTCGCGGCGGAGCGCCGTCTCCTCGTCAGGGAACACCCGGAACTCAGCGACGACCAGCCGCCCCGCCTGGAGGGCTAGGCGCGAGGCGGCCACCCATCCCCTGCCCACGGGCACCTCGAGCCAGACGTCGCCGAACCGCACGGCACCGGTCGGGCCCGGTTGCATTGTGAGCCGGTGAGCCTGGACGCCGAGGGCTCTGGCGAGGCGTTGCCGGACCCGCTCCCGCCCCTCCGTGGTCCTGAGCGCCTGCTGCACCGCGTGCGGCACCACGTGGATTCGACGCGCGACGTCAGCGACCGAAAGGCTTCGCCAGAGGGGGCGGAGCGTCGGCTCCTGGAGCATGACCCTATATTACCATACTTGTTCCGATCGTGTGCCAAGTATTTGTATATCGTCCACGTCCGGGCTGAAGAAATAGTAGACCAGGTCGGATGGGGGGTGGAAAATCGGCGGCAAGATGATAACGCTGGACGCGGCCCTCGATGACGCGCGCACACGGCGACGCCTGCCCGCACCCGCGGCGCGCCGACGCATCCGGCAGCGTGTCGGCGTCACAGCAACGGCTGTCGCCCGGGCACTCGGTGTGACGCCGGCCTCGGTCACGCGCTGGGAGACCGGCTTGCGCGATCCCGCCGAGCGGTATCTGAGGCGCTACATAGAGCTTCTCGACCGCCTAGTTCGAGAAGCGGCGAACGGCGAGGGCGGCGGGCGGTGATGCCGAGCCGCCACGCCGGCGTGCAAGGGGCGCGTGTGAGCGGCCCGAAGGCGGCTGGGGTCACCGCCGACGCGCTCCGGGCGGCCCTCCGGTGTGATCGCCCACGGTGCGTGTGTCGGCAGGGGAAGAACGTCCACGCCCCCTGCCACGAGGATCGTCGGCCGTCCTTCGGGGTTGATCAACTCGGTGATCGGGTCGTATTCGTGTGTCGGGCGGGGTGCGATCAACGGCGGGCCCTGGAGGCCCTGCGCGAGCGCGGCCTTTGGCCGACTCCGTCAAGGTCGCCGGTGCCCCGGGAAACCGTGTCGCCGCTCGAAGCCGCCCGCCGGCGCGTCCTCGCCCTCGCTCACCACCAGGCGTGGGCGCGCCCCGGCGTCACCGAGCGATACCGGCGGGCGGACCTTCTCCGACTCGTCGATCACATCATCGACGGTGCCCGGCGCGTCGCCACGCAGCTCGGGTCGAACGATCCGCAGGGCTGGGAGCTCTTGGAGCACGCCGCGGGGCTGGAGCGAGTCCTCCTCCTCGAGGAGGATGGGGAGCTGGTCGCGTGACGCTCGCCGACCTTGAGGGCGTCTTTCTCCGCTGGCTCCGCCTCCGGGACCTGGAGCCTGTTCACGTTGTCCTGGCCGCCGTCGCCGCGAACCTGCTCAGTGGCGATC
>JACQPK010000061.1 GCA_016207565.1 Elusimicrobiota bacterium | reverse complement strand
CTCCATACCAATAGATACGGATAGGCTCCGAAAAAGTTCCGTCCTCTGCGTTCCTTTTCGTTACTTTCCTCTGCGTACCTCTGCGTTATTCCGTTTTCCCTGCTACCGGGGAAACTTGGAGTGAGACCGCCTTGCGATCGGGCGCGATGCCTGCTACCAATACGGGGATGCTCCGAACCGTGGCCGCCGCCGGGCTGCTGAGCGCCGCCTGCGCGCTGCCGGCCGGTCGGGTGGTGGAGACGGTGCCGCCGCCGGAGCGCGGCCTGTCGATCCTCCGGTCGAGCGTCGAGCTCTTTCGCCGGTCGACCGGCCGATTTCCCCGCGACCGCGTCGAGCTCCGCGCGGCCGTCTCCAAATTCGGCGGCGGGAAGGGCCTGCCCGACGTGAAGGTCCCCGAGCATTCGCTCCAGCACCGCGTCGAGCTCTACGATCCCTCGATATGGCGGGCGCTCCCCGCCGGGCCCGCCTCGGCGTCCGGACCGTGGGCGGAAGGAGAGCTCGAGGCCGACCAGTTGCGCGACTCCGGAGCGTGGGGCTACGAGCCGAACTCCGGGCACGCGTTCGTCGACTGCACCCATCCGTCCGACTCGGGACGCTGGTACGAGAGGTAGCGTGAGCGGCCCGGCGTTTCGGACGATCCCGGTGTCCGGCATCCGCTACTCGCCGGAGGAGTTCCGCCAGATCCAAGGCGGGCACCGGGCCCAAGACATGGACGACAAGTGGGCGCTGGTCTGGCGGGACGGCGCGCTCGACATCGCCCGGAGCTGGACCGGCTCCGTCGTTCTACGCTGCCGCTTCGACACCCGCGGAGACGGGACCTACCTGGCCCGCGTGGAGGTCGTCGACGAAGGGATGGCGCGGCACGAGACGGCGGACGTCGCGGCGGCGTGGTTTTTGATCGGCTGGCGCATCCTCGGGGCCTTGAATTGGGATGACGTGCCCGGCGCGTTGCCGGACGGAGCGGAGGACGCGGCGGGGCCGTTGTTCTCCGGCTGGGCCCGCCTCCTGCGCCAAAAGATCGACGGTTTTCCCGTAGTGCCGGTGGAGGCGGTCGATCAGCTCGCCTATTTTCGCGACCTCCAAGGGCGGCACCGGGACTCGCTCTCGATCGCATGGAGGCTGGCGTCGCTGTACCGCAGGCTCGGCCGCGACGGAGAGGCCGAGTCCGTGCTCGAGCGGCTCATCCGCGAGCCGTGGTCGTCGCGGACGAGCTGGGCTCTCGCGGAGCTGGCGTCGTTACGCCAAGACGGCGGATGCCTCGCCGACGCGCTCCGCGGGGCCGCCGAAGGCCAGGACCTCACCGAGCTAATCGACGCCGTGCACGAACGGCTGCGCGCCCAAGCCGGGGCGGCGCCGGGCGAGCACGCGGCGCGGGTGCTCGGCGTGCTGTCTCGCGAGGAGCCCGAGCTGATCCTGGACTCGCTCCGCAAGAGCGCCGGCTCGGGCCCCGACGCGCTGGGGATGGGGCTCCTGCATCTCTGCGCGGGCGCCGGAGAGAAGGCCGCCGCCAGCTTCGATCTCGGCCTGCGGGAGCGTCCCGGCGATCACGACCTCCTCAAGCTGCGCGCGGCCGCGCGCTTCCTGCAAGGCAAGCTCGACGAGGCCCGCTGCGACGCGGCGGCGGCGAAAGGGCGGCTTCCGATCGTGCCGCTCTGCGACTTTATCCTCGAGCGTTAGGCTGGGTCAAGGCACGCGGATCGTGGCGCAGACGACCGGGCGGACGTGCGTGCAGGCGGTGGCCCAGCCGCCGGGGCTTCCCTCGGGCAGCTTCACGATGGCGAGGAACGGGTTCGACGGGTGGCGGCGGATCTCGCCTTGCCCGTGAAGCATCCAATGGGGACCCGCCGTCAGGTCGGTCGGATCGACGCCCATCATCGACAACTCGCAGGCGATACGCTCCGGGCTGCCTTCGGACCCGAGCGGGCAGCAGGCGCGGCCCCCGAAGCCGACTGCCGCGCAGAACGCCCTGTCGCACACCTTGGGCGTCGAATCGAGGATGAGTTTCCCGGGTGCCGGCCGGTTGTGGATCACGAGGCCGATCTTGCTGATCGCCGCCGGCTTGACGACGCAACCCTCGCCGGGCGCCACGAGCGCGGGCCCCGGGTCCCAACGGATGTCGGGCGGGTCGGGAGCCTTCGCCGCGGCCCTCGGGGCCGTCCCGCCGCCCACGCCGGCGCGGGGAGCGGGAGCGCCGATGGACCAGGCCGCGGGCCCCGCATCGAGCGTGGTGGAAGGCGCGGCGGGAGCGGCGGCCGCCTTGGCCGGCGCTCCCGAAGAAAGGCCGCCCGGTCCGATGAACCCGGCTTCCGACGCCTGAAGCCCCCCGCCGGCGGACTCGTCCGCCTGAAAACCCGCGGCCGTCGCCAACGACGCGCCCCACACGACCGCCGCCGCGGCGAGCCACCGGGTCACGCCGCCAGCATGCCCTCCGGGGGCCGCCACATAGAGGGTCGAAGGGCCCATGGTGGCTTAGGACCAAAGACCTACCGCCAAGGGCCTGCCCGTCCCAAGCCGCGCCGGCCGGTTCGTGCTACCGTGAGTCCCGTGCCCGGCGCGCTGCTCGCCCTTTCCTTGGCGGCTTTCCCCGCCTCCGCCGCCTTCAGCGCGCGGCAGCTCCAGCTCCCGCTTCCCGCCGCAGCACAGGCGCCGCTCGCGGCCCCCGCGCCGCTCGCGCCCGCCGCGGCACGGCCGCCCGCGCCCCTCTTCGCCGGCCAGGGGGTCTACGAGCGGCGCGGCGTCGGGCTGCTCGCCGTCGACGTGAAGGACTCGACCGCGCTTCACCTCGCGATCGGCAACCGCCGGGCGCGCGCGTTGATCGCCACGGTGCTCGACCATGCGGAAAACACCTCCGCTGCGTTCGACGGCCGGGTCGTGCGTCATCTCGGCGACGGCTTTCTCGCGGTCTTCCCCCGCTATCGCGACGCGCTCGAGGCGGCGAAGGCCGTCCAGGGAGGCATGGGCGGGCTGAGAGCGGTCCTCGACCGCCCCGAACTCGGGCTGCGCGCGGGCGTGCACGCGGGCCGGGTGCTCGTCGACGCCTCCGGCGCCAGGCCCGACGTCTACGGCGAGCCCGTCGAGACGGCCGTCGCGCTGGCGGGGAAGGGCTCCGCCGGCGAGATCGCGACCGCGGAAGGACTCTTCCGCCCGAACCCCGCGGGCCCCTCCAGGCCGGGCCTGCAGCTCGCCCTCGCGGAGCGCCGCTTCACCCAGGCGGCGACGCTCTTCGCCGGGCTCGAGGACTGGCCCCGGATGTACGAGCGCCATGGACGGAAGACGGCCTTCGCCGCCGTGAAGGCCTTCCACGAGCACGTCGCGCGCGCGGTCTCGAGGCAAGGCGGGACCGTGGTCAAGACGGAAGGCGAGACGGTGATGGCGAGCTTTCCCGACGCGCACGGCGCCGTCTTGGCCGGTGCCGAGATCCAGCGCGGGCGCGAGGCCCTGCGCGCCGCGGCTCCGCTCGGCGGCCACATGCGGGTGAAGGTCGGCGTGAGCTGGGGCCGCGTCCTTCGCGAGGACCGCCTGGAAGGTCCCGACTACTTCGGCAACGCGGTCAACGCGGCGGCGCGCCTCATGAAGCTCTCGGTCGACGGCGAGGTGCTCGCGGGCTCGGGAGTGCTCGCGGACGCGGCCGCCCGGCGACTGCTCGCCTCGGCCCCGCGCGAGCGCGTCCGGCTCAAGGGCTTCGCGGAAGAACTCTTGATCGCGCGCTACCGGCCCTAGCGCTTCTTGCCGACCTGCTTGATCGAGTCCTCGAGCGCCTCGAGAAAGCGGTCGATCTCCGGATAGCCGATGGTCAGCGGCGGCTCGATGCGGAGCACGCGGGCATTGATGTAGGTGCCGCTGATGAGGATGCCTCGCTTGAACAGGCCCTTCGCCACGGCGTAGCCGGTGCCGTGGTCCACGAACTCCATGCCGAGCATGAGCCCGCGCCCGCGGGACGTGACGAGGACGCGCGGGTGCCTCCGCGCGAGCCGCCCGAGCTGCTTGAGGAGATAGGCGCCCTTTTCCGCCGCCTGCCGCGGCAGGTCCTCCTCCAGCAGGACGTTGATCGTCGCGATCGCGCCGGCGCAGCAGACCGGGTTGCCGCCGAACGTCGTCGTGTGGAGGAACGGGTTATCGATGTAGCGCTCCCAGGTCTTTTGGGTGCCGACGACCGCGCCGATCGGCACCACGCCGCCGCCGAGGCCCTTCCCCAGCGCCATGAGGTCGGGCACGACGCCCTCGTGGTCGCACGCGAACATCTTTCCCGTTCGTCCCATGCCGGACTGGATCTCGTCAAGGACGAGCATCGCCCCGTAGCGATCGCAGAGCTCCCGGGCCGCGGCGAGATAGCCCCGGGGCGCGACGTTGATGCCGCCTTCCCCCTGGATCGGCTCCAGGACGACCGCGGCCACGCGGTCCCCGGTGAAGTCGCAGGTCTCCATCGTCTGGGCTAGCGCGTCGACGTCGCCGAAGGGGACGTGGGACCAGTCGAGGAGCGGCAGGAACGGCTCGCGGAACACCGCCTTCGACGTCCCGCCGAGGGACCCGAGGCTCTTCCCGTGGAACCCGCCCACCGCGCCGATCAGCCGGCGGCGGCCCGTCGTCAGCATCGCCATCTTCAGGCAGCCCTCGACGGACTCCGTCCCGGAGTTCGATAGGAACGCGAAGCGCAGGTCGCCGGGCGTGATCAACGCGAGGAGCCGCGCGAGGTAGGTCCGGAGCGGATCGATGAGCTCCTGCGAGTGGATGCCTTGCCGTTTCAACTGGTCGAGCACGGCCTTGAGCACCTTCGGGTGCCGGTGGCCCGTGACGTAGATCCCGAAGCCGCCCAGCATGTCGATGTACTCGCGGCCGTGGATGTCGCGGAAGACGCTGCCGCCGTCCTCCCACTCGACGGCGGTGTAGTCGGTGCTCACCGACTTCCGGTACTTCAGGAAGCCTTCATTGACGTGGTCGACCCAGTACTTCACGGACTCCTTTACGACGCGCTTGCGCTCGGCGGGCGTAAGCGAGGTCTTGCCGATCAGGTCGAGGACGTACGAAGAGGTCTCTTGGGCGGCTTTCAGGTTTCGCGGCATGGGCGGACGATTATAGCATCATGCTAGTATTCCCCATGGCTCTCAAACGCGTCCTAGGCCGGCGGGACCTCGTCGCGCTCTTCGTGGTCGCGGTCTTCAACCTGAACGTCGTTCCCTCGATCGCCGCGAACGGCGGCGTGACGCTCTGGCTCTGGGTCGCGTCCATCCTCCTCTTCTTCCTGCCCCAAGGGATCGCCGTGCTCGAGCTCTCCCGGCGCTGGCCGGGCGAGGGTGGGGTCTACCTCTGGGCGAAGGAGGTCTTCGGGGACTTCCACGGATTCTTGTCCGGCTGGTGCTACTGGACCAACAACATGCTCTATGTCCCGACGATCATGCTCTACTTCGTCGGTGTCTCCGTCTTCGTGCTGGGCCCCGGCCATGAGAGCCTCGCAGAGAACAAGGCGTTCACCGTCGCCGTCTCGCTCGGCCTCCTCGCGCTGCTTGCCGCGCTCAACATCGCCGGGGCGGGCATCGGCAAGTGGATCGGCAACCTCGGCGGCATCGGGACGGGCGTGGCCTCGTTGACGCTCATCGTGCTCGGCGCGGTCGTCTACCTGAGATTCGGCACCGCGGTGACCGCCGCGGACTTCCGGATCCCGGCCGAGCCGCGAGCGCTGCTCAACTCCTTCGGCGTGATCTGCTACGGTCTCGTGGGCCTCGAGCTCGCCTCGATCATGGGCGACGAGATCCAGGACCCGCAGAAGACGCTCCCCGGGGCGGTCGCCTGGGGCGGAGTCCTCTCCGGCTTCCTCTATATCGCGGCGACCCTGACGCTG
>JACQPK010000069.1 GCA_016207565.1 Elusimicrobiota bacterium | reverse complement strand
TCTTCAGCCCGAGCATCTCGAACTCCAAGCACTTCCACCTCTGGTCCGTCGGGGACTACCCCTTCGTCTTGACCTTCGCGAACCGGGCGGCCTACGTGTCCCAGTTCGGCGAGACGAAGGAGGTGCCCGTCTTCAACCGCTTCTTCTTGGGCGGCCAGGACACGCTGCGCGGCTACGCCGTATCGGGCGAGGTCGGCCGCCCCGACGGCGGCAAGGTCTACGACGTGTTCAACGTCGAGTTCGGCTTCCCGCTCGCGCGCGAGCGCAAGAAGACGATCGTCAAATTCGTGATGTTCTACGACGCCGGCACGACCTGGGACAACATGCGTTCGGTGAAGTTCCGGATCGGCTCGGGCGAGCAGGACATCAAGCAGGACGTCGGCTTCGGCATCCGGTTCGTGACGCCGGCCTTCCCGATCCGCCTGGACTGGGGCTACGGCCTCAACCACCGGCCGGGCGAGCGCCTCTACCAAATCAACTTCGGAATTGGGAACCTTTTCTGATGCGAAAACTGCTCGCGTTGGGGTTGTTCGTGCTGGCGGCCGGGACCGCCCGCGCCTTGGAGGTCTCCCTGGAGGAGAACAAGGCGCAACGGGGCAACATCGGCTACGTCGACATGCAGAAGCTGTTCCGGCTCTACCCGGAGACCCAGAAGGCCAAGCAGAACTTCGAGGAGGTCCTCCGGCAAGCGGAGGACCAGGTCAACCTCCGGAAGGCCGAGCTCATCGGCCTGCGCGCCGAGATCATCCGGCTCCGCATGGAGCGCGACGCGGCGGCGAAGCTCGCCGCCGGCATCCCCGCGACGCCGACCCCGGCGCCCAAACCGCCGGAGCCCGTCGCGCCTCCCGCTCCAGAGCCGGCGACCTCCACGATGACGGTCGTCGCGTCGACCGATACGATCGTCTCCTCGACCGACACGGTCGCCTCCTCGACGGACACGGTGATCGCCGTCGACACCGCGACCGCGGTGCTCACGAACCTGCTGTCGGGGACCACGACCGCGGCGACCCCCGAACCCACCCCCGAGGACAAGGGCGCGCCCCTCATCATCAATCTCCCCGGCCTCTCGCCGGAGCCCTACGTCGTGCAGCCGCCCAAGGCCGCGCTCGAGGCGGCGGCGTCTCTGCCCGACCTCGAAGCAAAGCTCGCCGAGCGCTCCAAGCTCCTGCAGGACAAGGAGGCCGAGTTCAAGACGTACCAGACGCAGGTCGAGAAGAACCTGCTCGAGCTCGAGGACAAGAAGACCGAGATTCTCCTCGGCAAGATCTACCGGGCGGTGCAAGAGGTCGCCCGCGAGGAAGGCGTGAGCGTCGTCGTCGACCGCACGCAGATCCTCTTCGGACACCAGGCGATGGACTTGACCGACAAGGTCATCAAGAAGCTCAAGTCGTAACGTTGCGAGAGAACCGGGGATTGCCATGAAGATCACTCTGGAGCAGCTGGCGCGGGCGACGGGCGGAGAGCTGGAAGGCGACGGGAGTTTCGTGATCGAAGGCGCGGCGGGGCTCGCCGAGGCGGGACCCAAGGACGTCGCGTTCCTCGAGAACCCCAAGTACGCCGCGCAGGTCGGGCAGAGCAAGGCCGGCTGCGTCTTCCTCCCGATGGAGGCGAAGGGCCGTGTGCAGGGCGGCCCGGCCAACCGCATCTGGACCAGCGAGCCCAAGTGGGCGTTCGCGCAGCTCCTCCGCGAGGTGGAGGCCAAGCAGAACCCGCGTCCCGCCTCGGGCGTGAGCCCGAAGGCCGACGTCCACCCCGAGGCCCGGCTCGGCGCCAACGTGTCGATCGGAGCCTTCACCGTCGTGGAGGCCGGCGCGGAGATCGGCGACAACACGATCCTCGGCCCGCAGGTCTACGTCGGCCGCGGCGCCAAGATCGGCAAGGACTGCCGGCTCTACCCTCAGGTGGTGGTCCGCGAGCACTGCGAGATCGGGCACCGGGCGATCGTCCATTCCGGAACGGTCATCGGCTCCGACGGCTACGGGTTCTCGACCGACATGAAGACCGGCTCCCACCGGAAGGTCCCTCAGGTCGGCAACGTCGTCATCGAGGACGACGTGGAGATCGGCTCCAACGTCTCGATCGACCGCGGCACGACCGGCCCGACCAAGATCGGCGCCGGCACCAAGATCGACAACCTGGTCCAGCTCGGGCACAACGTCCAGACCGGGCGAAATTGCCTGATCGTCTCGCAGGTGGGCGTTTCGGGCTCGACGAAGATCGGCCACCAGGTCGTCTTGGCCGGGCAGGCGGGTCTCGTCGGCCACATCACCGTCGGCGACGGCGCGATCGTGACCGCGCAGACGGGCGTCATGGCGGACATCGAGCCGAAGGCGGTCGTCTTCGGTTCGCCGTCGCGGCCCCACCGCGAGGCGATGAAGCTGCAGGCCCTCATGAACCGGCTGCCCGAGATGTACGAGACGCTGAAGGAGCTGTCCAAGCACCAGAAGGAGGAGATTCATGTCCGATAAGAACCGCCGCGAGCAGGCAACGGCCCAGACGACGATCGTCGAGGAGACGAGCCTCGAAGGCATCGGCCTACACACCGGGTGCAAGACGAAGCTCACCTTCCGCCCGGCGCCGGCGAACTCCGGCATCCGCTTCTTCCGCACCGATCTTCCCGGCACGCCGATGATCCCGGCGCGGCTCGGCTTCGTCGTCGCCACCGTGCGCGGCACGAACCTCGGGCTCCACGAGGCCAAGGTGCACACCGTCGAGCACGTCCTTTCGGCGGCGACCGGCCTCGGCATCGACAACCTCGACATCCTGGTCACGGCGAACGAGCCCCCGGCGATGGACGGCTCGGCGCTGCCGTTCTTTAAGGCGCTGCTGTCGGCCGGCCTCAAGACGTTTCCCGAGGCGCCGAAGCGGCTGCTGACGATCCCCGGCGAGGTCACCTACGAGGACAAGGGCTCCACGTATCGCGCGACGCCGTCGGACCGCTTCGAGATCGACGCGACGCTCATCCACGATCACCCCCTCGTCCCAAAGCTCAACCTCAAGTTCCGCCTGGACCAGGGCGATTACGCCGCGCAGATCGCGCCGGCGCGCACCTTCTGCTTCGAGCACGAGGTGCAGTTCCTCAAGTCCCAAGGCCTGGCGCAAGGCGGCTCCCTCGAGAACGCGGTCGTCATCGGCCGCGACAAGTTCCACACGAACGCCGAGGGCCTCAGATTCCCCGACGAGTTCGTGCGGCACAAGGTGCTCGACCTCATCGGCGACCTGACGTTGATCGGCCGCTCGCTCCTAAACGTGAAGATCGAGACCGTCCGCTGCGGCCACGCGCACAACATCGAGTTCGCGAAGCGCCTCAACGAGGCGGCGACGAAAATGCGAAGGCAGCCGATCGGAGTCACCGAATAGAGATTTGAGCGGTCCTGCGCCTTCGGCGCGAGACAGCGACATCCGGGAGGTATCATGGAGACAGAGACGCGGCCGCAGACGCCGCCGGCGGACTGGAACGCCACGCCGGTGAAGACGCTGGATTCCGTCAGCATCGAGAAGACGATCCCCCACCGGTACCCGTTCCTGCTCGTGGACAAGGTGGACATCCTCGAGTCCAAGAAGCGGGCGATCGGCTGGAAGGGCACGACGATGAACGAGCACTTCTTCCAGGGCCATTTCCCCGGCCATCCGATCATGCCCGGCGTGCTGATCGTCGAGGCGCTCGCGCAGACCGCCTGCGTGCTGATGCTCGCGGACGGCGGCCTCGAAGGCAAGATCGCGTACTTCCTCGGCATCGAGAACTGCAAGTTCCGGAACCCGGTGAAGCCCGGCTCGCTGCTCAAGCTCCAGGTGGAGATGGTCCGCATGGGCGGACGCGCCGGCCGCGCGCGCGGCGAGGCGTACGTCGACGGCAATCTCTGCACCGAGGTCGATCTGTCGTTCGTGCTCGCCCCCAAGCAGCAATGAGCGCTACCTTGACGGAGCCCAACATCCACCCGACCGCGGTCGTCCATCCGGCCGCGCAACTGGATCCGACCGTCAACGTCGGGCCCTACGCCGTCATCGGCGAGGGCGCCGTCATCGGCGCCGGCACGACGGTCGGCCCGCACGCCGTCGTCGAGCACGTCACGATGGGCAAGAACAACAAGCTCCACGCCGGCTGCTACGTCGGCACGGCGCCGCAGGACCTGAAGTACGCCGGCGAGAAGACGCGGCTCGTCATGGGCGACAACAACAC
>JACQPK010000050.1 GCA_016207565.1 Elusimicrobiota bacterium | reverse complement strand
GACAAGGGCGACATCGCCTGGGGCCACCAGATCCGCAGCTACGTCTTCATGCCCTACCAGCTCGTGAAAGACCTTCGGACCGGGCACGAGACCTCGCAGATCCAGAACGTGATGGACGGCGAGTTGGACCCCTTCATCCACGAGTACCTCAACTGGCTCGCCGCGGGCCGGCCGCCGCGCGTGAAGGCCGGCAAAGAAGACTAGCGGGGCGAAGCCCCGCTGGGCCGGCTCTCGATGGGGCTACGAGAGAGCCGGCCGGGGTGTAACCTTTCGGGCCCTGGGGGGGTAACCGCTGACGAGGGACGATGTGGACCCCAGCGGGGAACCTTCGGACGAGGCCTTGGCCCGCCGCGCGCAGGGAGGCGACGCGGACGCCTTCGGGGCGCTCGTGCGGCGCCATCAGGGCCGGGTGTTCCGCGCCGCCGTCCGCGTCGCCGGCAACCGAGCCGACGCCGAGGACGCCGTCCAGGAGGCCTTCGTGAGGGCCTTCCGCGCGCTCGTCCGCTTCGACCCCCTGCGGCCTTTCGGGGCGTGGGTCGCCAAGATCGCGATCAACCGCGCCCTCACCCGGGCGTCGCGGCGCAAGCCGTCCGCGTCGCTCGAGGAGGCCGAGCGCGCCGTCGATCCCGCCGCCTCCCCCGAGGCCGGCGCCGCCCGGGCCGCCGACGCGGCGGAGGTCCGGCGCGCCGTCGACGGCCTGTCGGCCTCCGACCGCGCGCTCCTCGCCCTGCGCTACGACGAGGGCCTGCCCGTCTCCGAGATCGCCGCGACCTTGGGCGTCCGGCAGGGCGCGGTGAAGGTGCGCCTGCTGCGGCTGCGCGAGCGGCTTCTGGATCGGCTCGGCGAGGAGGGCGCGTGAGCTGCCGCGAGTTCCGCGAGGCGCTGTGGGAGGCGATCGACGCAGGCCGCGCCGCCGGCGGAAGCCCCCATGCGGAGGCGTGTCCGGCGTGCGCCGGCTACGCGCGCCGCGCGGCCCGGCTCGAGGCGGCCCTCTCCGTCCCGGCCGCCGAGCTCAACGCCGACCTGGCGCGCGCGGTCGCGAGCCGTCTGGCGCGCCCGGCTCCGGAGCCGGAAGGGCGGGCCGCCCTGGCGGGAGCGGCGGCGCTCGTCCTTGCCGCCGTGGCGGCGGCCTGGTGGCGCGAGGTCGATCTCTCGGCGCTGCCGGCCTTGCGCTTCGACCCCGACGCGCTCCTGCGGGACGCGGGCCTCGTCCTGCGCGTCTGGCGCGACGTCGGCGCGCGCGCCGGCGCGGGCGAGGTCTGGACGCTCGCCGGCGTCGCCGTCGCCCTATGGCTTTCGACGCATCGGCCCGCCTGGGCCAGGAGGACGTCATGAACGGGATCCATCAGGCCGTGCCCGCGCTCGTCGCCACCGGCATCGGGTTCACGGCCTTCGTCGTCTGGGGCCGCGCTTCGTTCCCTCACGCCTCGGAAGGCGCCGCGCGGGCGGCCGCGGACAACTCGGTCTGGCGGACGTTCTGGGTCGGCCTGGTCAACGCCGTGGCGGGGTTCTTGGTCCTCGGGGCCTTGGGGAAAGCCGGGCAGACCGTCCCGCCGTTGGGCGCCTTGGCGATCCCGCTCCTCGTGGGGCTCGCGGTCATGGTGTTTCGCGGAGCGTTCGCGCTGTGGCCCGACTACGGCCGCCGCATCCTCGGCGCGGACGCCGAGCCGAGCGATCTCAAGGCCACGCTGGCGGGCGGCGCGCTCCTGACGGGTACGCTCGCGCTGTTTCCGATCGGCGTGGTGTTCGTCGCGTACGTGCTTGTGCGGTGCCTGGGCGTGAGCATGCTCGCGTGGCTGGCGTCGCGCCAGCAGGCCTCGGCCGTGAAAGCCTAACCCCGGAAGTGGAGCAAGTAAATTGGGGACAGTCCCCAATTTACTTTCTTCACTCACTAGGGCTGCGGGGGGGACTTCCGGAGCTCGGCCTCGACCAAGCGCTTCGTGTCCGTGGTCGGCTCGCCTTCGAGCGCCTTCATGAAGAACTTCGACGCGAGCGCCTGCTGACCCTGCGCTTGCAGGCAGAAGCCCATGCCCGCGTACGCCTCCGCCGCCCACTTGTCGCGCAGCGCGAGACGGACGGCCAGCGTGAGCGCCTCCGTGTAGGCCGCGCGGGCCTCCGGGATCTTGCCTTGGCGGCGGTACGCGGTACCGAGGCGCTCCATGCGGCGGACCTGGCGGCCGTCCTCCGCCGGGATCTCGACGGCGAGGTCGTTGAGCGTCTTCTCCGCTTGCGGGTACATCTCGAGGCGCAGGAACTCGTCGGCCGAGTCCAGGAGCACGTCGGGAGACGCGCGCACGACGAGGCCCGTCGCGGTCGAGCTCGCGACGGCGGCGGCCGGGCTCAAGGGCGCGCGGCCCCAGCGGATCGTCGCGCTGAGCCGATGCGCCGAGCCGAGTTCGCCGAGCGGCGTCATCGCGTAGTCGAACTGGACGTCCTTGCGGCGCCAGCCCACGCCGGCCGTCAGCCCCGGCCCGGCGTCGTTGCGGCCGGAGTAGCCGGCCCGCAGCGCGAAGGCGGGGGCGAGCCACGTCTCGGCGCCGAGAGAGACGACCGCGCCCTCGCTTCGCTCCTTGGCGAGGTCGAGCGCCAGCACCGTCGGCGCGCCGAGCGCCTGCAGCTCGCAGGCCGCGCCGAAGCGGACGGTCCACGGCAGGCTCTCCTTCGCGCCCACGAAGCGCACCGTCGGCCCGACGTTCTGCAGCGCGGCACCGAAGGTCCAGCGGTGATCGCCGCGGACCGAGAGCAGCGCGCCGAGGTCCGCCGCGTACCCGTGCGCGGACACGTTGTCGATCGACTCCCGCAGGAACTTGCCGGCGGCGCCGAGGCGCAGGCCCGGGCCGACTTCTCGGCCGTAGCCTGCGCCGAGCGCGAGGTCCGAGATCCCGAACGAGCCGCCGGTTCCGTCCGGGTTCGCGATCGTGGTCCGGGTCACGCGGCCGAAGCTCAGGTAGTTGAGCTGCGCGCCCCAGCCCGTCGGTGAGGCGAAGCCGAGGTACTCCTGGGTGATCGGATTGGCGTACTGGTTGTGCATGAACGTCGTCTCGAAGCGGTTCCCGCGCCCGAGCGCCGCCGGGTTGTACAGGAGCGCCTCCGAGTCCGAGGCGATCGCGGTGGCGGCCCCGCCCATGGCCACCGGCCGCGCCCCCGCGTCGAGGAAGAGGAAGTCGAAGGGCTCCGCCCCCGCGCTGCCGGCGGACGCGGACCGTCCGGCCGCGACGGCGGCCAGGACGACCAGTCCGGCGAGCAGCTGTTTCCTCATCGTATGATCGCGATGACTCTCGAGAGCGTGATCTGTCCGGGCGCGGTGATGACCGCGATGTAGCCGCCGGAGGCGACGTCGCGCCCGTCGTCGTTGCGGGCGTCCCACTGCAGGCGCGTGAGCGTGCCGGCGTCGAGCCGCTTCACCCGCCGCCCGCTGGCCGTGTAGATCGTGACGCTCGCGCCCTGAGGCAGGTTGTTGAAGACGACGCCCGAGTTAGGATCGCCGGCCGAGAAAGGACGGCCTTCGTCGGGATTGCCGCCGTTCGGCTTGAACGGTACCGGGAAGATCTGGACGTTGGAGAGCGGCGTCTGCGCCTGCGGACCGAAGAGGCCGAAGAGCGAGAAGTGCGGCGTCGCGCCCGTGACCGTCTTCTTCGCGGTGTCGACGGTCGAGCCGAAGTCGCGCTTCCACGCGGCGGTCGCCGGGTCGTAGACCCAGATCTGCAGGTCGGCGGCGCGGAGCTGCGTGCCGTCGACGATCCCGTTGCCGTCGGCGTCCGTGTAGGAGATCGTCAGCGGGGCGGCCTTGCCGGCCGAGAGCGCGCTCTGGCCGTTGGAGAGCGTGATCTCGACGTAGGAGCCGGCGGCGAACACGTTGTCGTCGGTGGCGAGCGCTTGGGCCGCCAGCCGCGAGACCGGCGGAACGTCGACGGGATTGTTGACGACCGTGACGGTGACCGTGTCGTCGGTCAAGGCGCCGGCCGGGATCACGACCTCGGTGACCTGCGTGGAGCCCTCGTCGGCCGCCTTCACGCTCGAGTTCGCCCCGTTGTTGATCTCCTGTTTCTTCTCGACGTTGCCGCCGCCGAGGCTGGTCTCTTCGATGTCCGGGTCGACCGGATCGACGGTGATCGTGATCGCCGACGGCGCGGCGTCCTCGGCCCCCGAGAAGTCCATGGCCACCGCGCGCAACTCGTACGGCCCGGGGGCCACGCGCGTCACGTCCCAGTGGACGACCCACGGCGCGCTCGTGTCGGGATTCGGATGGTTCGCGTTGGCCGCCGGAACGTCGGTCCACGCCGAGGCGCCGTGCGCGCGGTACTGGAACAGCACGCGGCGGGTCTGCGCGTCGTCGCCGAGCACGATGTCCGCCACCACGGTGACGCGGTTGCCGTTGACGCTCTTGCCGGTCTCCGGCACCTTGATCGACGCGCGCACGCCCGTGAGGCTGTTGAGCGAGGCGGCCGTGGCGAGGACGCCGGTGTTCTCCTCCTCGACGCCGCAGCGGTTGCTCGCCCTCAGCCCGAAGCGGTAAGACGGGCTCGAGACCAGGACGCCGCTCGTGTAGGCGGTCGACGTCGACGGGAACGAGGCGAGCGGGAGGATGTAGTCGATCGAGCCCGTACCGGCGTCGAAGTACAGGCGGTAGCCGGTGACGCCTTCCGAGGGCGACGGCGTCCACTGGAAGGCCACGACGTTGCCCGCGAGCGACGTCGCCGCGAAGCCTCCGGGCGGCAGCGGCGCCTGGGATTGGGTCGTGAAGGAAGCCGGGCTCGCGTGCTCGGTGGCGATGCCGTCGCCGTTGACGAGCCGGACGCGGGCGATCGTCGGCAGGCAGATCGACAGGTCCGTCGCGGTGAAGGCCGTCAGGGCGCCGAGGGCGACGCGTCGGAACGCGGTCCCGTCGGTCGAGACCTCGACCTCCGCGAGCGTGCCGGCGGGGTTGGCGCCGATCGACCAGGTGAAGGTCGCGCTCGT
>JACQPK010000071.1 GCA_016207565.1 Elusimicrobiota bacterium | reverse complement strand
GCCGGCGCGCCGTCGCCGCGCTGTGGCCCGGCTGGACGGGGCCGATCATCGGGTTGGTCCCGGCCTCGCGCAAAGGCACTCGCGAGTGGCCCGCCGAGCGCTACGCGGAGCTGGCAAGGCGCCTCGCCGCCTCGGCCGGAGCTCGCTGCGTCGTTTTCTGGGGTCCCGGCGAGGAGGAGACCGCCCGCGCGGTCGCGGCGGCCGCGCCCGGCGCCGCGAAGGCCTCCCCGAAGACGGCGGATCTCAAGTGCCTCGGAGCCCTCCTCTCGGCCTGCCGCCTCGTCGTGACGAACTGCAACGGCCCCAAGCACATCGCGGTCGCCCGCGGCGTGCCGACCGTGACGGTGCACGGCTCGAGCGATCCCGTGTGCTGGAACCCGCCCCAACCGGGCCCGAAGGGTCCGGAGAGCCCTCTAGGGCACCCGCGCCACCTCGTGGTCCGGCGCGACGAGCTCTCGTGCATCGGCTGCCGCCAGAACGACTGCCCGCTGGGCACGACCGAGTGCCTGCGGGACCTGTCCGCGGAGCGCGTCGAGCGCGCCGCGCTCTCGCTCCTCGGGGCGGAGGCGAAGCTTCCGTGAAGCGCCCTCGGGGAGCCGCCCAGACCCGCGACCGCTGGCGGAAGAACCTTTTCGGCCACGCCGTTCTGCTCGTGCTCTCCTGGCTCTACGGCGGGGTTACGCTCCTGCGGCGGTTCCTCTACGCCTACGGCGTCCTGCCCTCGCGCCACCCGGGCCCGCGCACGATCTGCATCGGCAACCTTACGGCGGGCGGCACGGGCAAGACGACGGCGGTGCTCCTGGCCGCGCAGACCCTGCGTCGGAAGCAGAAGTCCGTCGCGATCCTCTCCCGCGGCTACAAGCGTCCCGAGCCGGGAAAGGACGTGCTCGTGCTGCTCAACGCCCAGCGGCCCTCGTGGCGGCAGGCGGGCGACGAGCCGTGGATGCTGCACCACGCCCTCCGCGGGCTCGACGTGCCCATCCTCGTCTCGCCCGACCGCGTGAAGGCCGCGGAGACGGCCGTCGCCTACTACAAGCCGGACGTCCTGCTGCTCGACGACGGCTTCCAGCACCTGCGCCTGCAGCGCGACACGAACATCGTCCTGCTCAACGCCGCGGACCCCTGGGGCGGCGGCAGCCTCCTGCCGCTCGGCGACCTCCGCGAGCCCCGGCGGGCGCTGCGCGCCGCGAGCCTCGTCCTCCTCACGCACGCCGACCGCGTGACCCCCGAGCGCCTCGACGAGATCCGGGCCGAGGTCCACGCCGTCCATCCCGGCGTGGCGGTCGCGGAGGCGGCGCACCGTCCCTGCTTCCTCTTCGACCTGTCCGACGAGGTCCGGCGGCCGCTGACCCGGCTCAAGGGGCACGACGTCACCGCGCTGTCGGGGATCGGCGACCCCGGGTCGTTCCGCGACCAGCTCCGGCGCCTGGGCGCGCGCGTGTCGCAGGAATGGCGATTCCCCGATCACCATCCCTACACGCTCGATGAGCTACGCTCCATCGAGAAGACCCGCGAGGGCCGCCCCGTGATCACGACCTTCAAGGATTTCCCGCGGCTGCCCACCGGCTGGCAGCAGGTGCTGACCGGCGAGCTGCTTGCCCTCGGCATCCGGCTCGAGATCACCCGCGGAAGGCAACTATGGGAGGCGCAGCTGTGTCCAAAGTGAAGCGCGAGCGCAGGGTCGTGTTCCTCGACCGCGACGGGACCCTGATCTGGGACCGGCCGGGCTTCTACCTCCGGCATCCCGGCCAATTGCGCGTGTACCGGGCCACCGCGCCGGCGCTCAAGCTCCTGCGCGACGCGGGGTACGCGCTCGTCGTCATCAGCAATCAATCCGGCATCGGCCGCGGCTACCTGGACCACGCCATGCTCGAGCGCATCCACGCCAAGCTCGCCCGCGAGCTCCGGCGCCGCGGCGCCAAGCTCGACGCGATCTATTTCTGCCCGCACCACCCCGACGACCGCTGCCGCTGCCGCAAACCCCTGCCGCTCTTGGCCCGCAAGGCGGTCCGCGAGCACGGGCTGAGCCTCAAGGGCGCCGCGGTCATCGGCGACAAGAAGGCCGACGTCGATCTGGCGGCCGCGCTGAAGATCCCGTCGGTCCTCGTGCGCACGGGGCACTCCCGCCACCAGGGCGCAAGCTTCGGGAGAGTCCTCAAGCCCACGCACCGGGCTTCCGACGTCCTGGCGGCGGCGCGCTGGGTGGTCCGCCACCTCGCGGCCGCCGCGCTGG
>JACQPK010000065.1 GCA_016207565.1 Elusimicrobiota bacterium | reverse complement strand
GTTCGGGCCTCGGCGGGCTTGTAGCCGAGCGTGGCCAGGGCGTCGAGGGCCTGGGTCATCGTGCCGTCGGCCGCGGGCTCGCCGCCTCGGAGGGGCCCGCCGCGCGGCACGGCCTCGCCGAGCTTGCCCTTCAGCGCGCTCGCGAGCCGCTCCGCCGTCTTCTTCGTGAAGCCGAAGACCTCCGAGAGCATGCGCACGTCGCCTTCGAAGATCGCCCGGCGGAAATCGGGGAGCGACCGGGCCGCCTTGTCGAGGTGCTCGAGCGCCTTCTTCGCGCCCGTCGACGGCACGTGGTCGCGCAGCGAGTGGAAGACCTCCCGCTCCTCGCGCGACAAAAACCCGTAGAGCGTCGTGCCGCCGCCGTACATCGCGATCGACTCGGAGACGAAGACTTCGGCGGGCTGGCCCACGACCAGGCGGGCGAGCGAGGAGGGGGTGAGGTGGACCTCGTAGCCGACCCCGCCCGCCTCGATGACCGCGGCGGAGTCGGTCCGCTCGAAGACGACGCCGCGCAGGAAGGCGATCACCGGACCTGGGGGCCCCGGACCGGGGTCTTCGGGAGGCTCGCGCGCCAGTCCCGGCCGACGCGATCGAGCACCTTCAGGGACTTGTAACGCGAGGAGCGGAGATGGCAGAGCGCGATCGCCGCGGCGTCGGCCGTGTCGTCGGGGCGCAGCGGCTCGGCCAGGCCGAGCGTGCGCTGCACCATCTTCTGCATCTGGGCCTTCTCGGCGGCGCCGCTCCCGGCCAGCGTCGCCTTCACCTGCTTCGGGTTGTACTCGACGACCTGCGTCTTGGCCTGCGCGGCCGCGAGCAGGATCACGCCTCGCGCCTGAAGCGTCGCGCGCATCGTGTTGGCGCGCTTCAAAAAGAACATCTCCTCGATCGCGACGGCGTCCGGCCGGTGGTCTCGCAGCAGGTCGGAGAGCTCGCCGTGGATCGCGTGGAGCCTCTCCGGAAGCGCGGTGGGGGGGGCCGTGCGGACGATGCCGGAGGCCAGGAGGCGGACGGCTCCGCCGGGCGGGTCCTGCTCGAGCACCGCCCAGCCCGTGTCGGCGACGCCGGGGTCGATCCCGAGGATCTTCAAGTCTTATTTCTCGCTTTGCGCGAGGACGCTGTCGGGGATGTCGAAGTTCGCGTAGACGTCCTTGATGTCGTCGTGGCCCTCGAGCTCGTCGACGAGCTTGAGGACCTTCTGAGCGTCCGGGCCGTCGACCTTCACGGTGTTGGCGGGCACCATCGTGAGCTCGGCGGACTCGATGGCGATCTTCTTCTCGGCGATCGCGGCCTTCACCTTGTCGAAGTCGGCGGGGGCGGTCAGGACCTCGTAGCCGGACTCCTCGGTCTTGATGTCCTCGGCGCCCGCCTCGAGCGCGACGCCCATGAGCGTGTCCTCGTCGACGGCGCCCTTCGCCACCCAGATGTCGCCCTTCGGCTGGAACATCCAGCCCACCGCGCCGGCGGAGCCCATCTTGCCGCCGTTGTTCTCGTAGATCTTGCGCACCTCGTTGGTGGTGCGGTTGCGGTTGTCGGAGGTCGCCTCGCAGAAGATCGCGACGCCGCCGGGCCCGTAGCCCTCGAGGGTGAGCTCCTCGTACATCGCGCCGGGGAGCTCGCCCGTGCCCTTCTGGATCGCGCGCTTCACGTTCTCGGCGGGCATGTTGGCCGCCTTCGCGTCCTCGATCGCCTTCCGCAGGCGCGGATTGGCGTCCGCCTTGCCGCCGCCGAGCCGCGCCGCGATCGAGATCTCCCGGACGATCCGCGTCCAGACCTTGCCGCGTTTGGCGTCGAGCAGCGCCTTCTTATGCTTGATCCCCGCCCAGTGTGAATGGCCGCCCATCGTCGATCCTCCGAAGGCTCGATTCTACCAAAAAACGTGCCCCGTCCAGGAATCGAACCCGGATCAACGGTTCCGAAGACCGTTGCTTTATCCATTAAGCTAACGGGGCTCGACCGCATTCTACAATAGCGTGGAACTTTCCGGGGCCAAGTCTGTCTCAATCTAGGCTTGCGCTCCCGCGCAATGACGTCTATCCTGCGGGCGCTCGGCGTTCGGGGGGAACGATGAGGCACTCGCTCGCTTTTCTGCTGCTCTGCTGCGGGCCGGCGGAGGCCGCGCCGATCAAGCGCGAGGAAGTGCCCGCGCCGCTCGCGCCCTGGGTCGACTGGGTGCTCGCCGGCCACGAGACGTGGCTGTGCCCCTCGCTCGTCACGCACGAGGCCCGCACCTGCGTTTGGCCCGGCGTCTTGAAGCTCGATCTCTCCGAGAACGGCGGAAGATTCGAGCAGCAGGTCCGGCTCTACGCCCCGGCCTGGGTCGCGCTGCCGGGCGAGACGGGAAAATGGCCCCAGGAGGTGAGGGTGGACGGCGCGCCCGCGGCCGTCGTCGCCCGCGGCGAGGCGCCCGCCGTCAAGCTCAAGGCGGGCCCGCACTCGATCTCGGGCTCCTTCTCGTGGGACTCGACGCCGGAGCTCCTGCGCGTGCCGGCCGAGACCGGCGTCCTCGCGGTCACGGCGGGCGGCAAGCCCGTGCCGTTCCCCGTGCGCGACGAGGCCGGGCGGCTTTGGCTCCAGCGCTCGCAGGGCGCGGCCCCCGAGGCCGCGGGGCTCGAGATCTCGGTCCACCGCCGGCTCATCGACGAGGTCCCGCTCGAGCTCGAGACGCAGGTGCAGCTGCGCGTCTCCGGGAAGAACCGCGAGGTCGTGCTCGGCCGCGCGCTGCCCAAGGGCTTCGTCCCGATGTCTTTGGTCAGCCCGCTTCCGGCGAAGGTCGACCCCGACGGCCGCCTCCGCGTCCAGGTGCGCGCGGGCACGTGGACGCTCAGCCTCGGCGCCCGCCACGAAGGACCGTTCGTCCAGCTCAAGCGGGAGGAGGCCGGCGGCGCCTGGGATCCCGACGAGGTCTGGGTCTTCGAGGCGAAAAATCACCTGCGCGTCGTCACCGTCGAAGGCGCGCCCGCGGTCGACCCCAAGCAGACGCGCCTGCCCGGCGAATGGCGGCGGCTGCCGGCGTATCTCATGCGCGAGGGCACGGCGATGAAGCTGGTCGAGCGGCGCCGCGGCGACCAGGACCCCGAGCCCGACCGCCTTCAGCTCGATCGCGCGTACTGGCTCGACTTCGACGGGCGCGGGCTCACGGTCCAAGACAGCGTGCAGGGCTCGCTGCGGCGATCGTGGCGGCTCGAGATGGGGCCGGAGACCTCGCTCGGCCGCGTGGCCGTGGGCGGACAGGACCAATTCATCACGGCGGTCAAGCCCGGCGCGCCCGCCGGCATCGAGGTCCGCGACGGCATGGTCGCGCTCACCGCCGACAGCCGCATCGAGGATCGCGGCTGGACCGTCCCGGCGGTGAGCTGGCTCCACGACTTCGACCGGGTGTCTTCTAGGCTGAACCTCCCGCCCGGCTGGAGGCTCGTCCACATCTCGGGCGTCGACGCCGCGGGCCCGACGTGGGTGAAGACGTGGACGCTCCTCGACTTGTTCCTGGTGCTCGTGCTCGCCGCGGCGGTGTCGCGCCTCTGGGGCTTCGGCTGGGGCGTCGCCGCGCTCGCCGCCGCCGGACTCGCGTGGCACGAGCCCGGCGCGCCGCGGTGGCTGTGGCTGTGGGCCGTCGCGGCGGAGGCGCTCGTGCGCGCGCTCTCGGTCGAGGGCTCGGCCGGCACGTGGGTCCGGCGCCTGCGCGCCGTCGTCCTCGCGGGGCTCGCGATCGCGTTGGTGAAGTTCTCCGTGACGCAGGTCCGCCACGGCATGTACCCGCAGCTGGACGCTCCCTTCCACGGGCGCGGCGGGGGCGCCTACAAAGGCCTCGGCTTTGCCGGAGGCGCCGCGTTCAACCAGATCCAAGGCATGGTCTCCGGGGCCGCCCAGGGCGTGGCGTCCGCCGACCTCGACGAGGGCGCCGTCGACGAGCCGGCCTTCGAGCCGGGCTCCCAGCTCGAGGAGGCGGCCAAAAGCGAGCGCGCCGTCCCACGCGCACCGAGGTCCGGCCGCCGGCGAGCGAAGGCGAACGCGCCGATGAAGTACGCCCAGGCCAAGAACATGCTCCTCATCGACCCGAACTCGATCGTCTCGACGGGGCCGGGTCTGCCGGATTGGAGCTGGCGCACGGTGAGCCTGTCCTGGCGCGGGCCGGTGGACTCGGAGCAGCGCCTGCGCCTGTGGCTCATCGGGCCGTGCGGCAACCTCTTCCTCGCGTTCCTGAGAGTCGCGCTCGCGGGTGTGCTGGCGCTGCTCGTCGCGGGGCTTCCCGTCGGCGATTGGCTCGGGCGCTTCCGGCGCCCGGGAGAGCTGCTCGCCGCGGCGCGGACGCTGTTGGGGGCCGCGCTCCTGTCGCTTGTGCCCGCCTCCGTCGCGGCGCAGTCGCCCGTGCCCCCTCGGGAGATCCTCGACGAGCTGAGGTCCCGCCTGCTCGAGCGGCCCGACTGCCTTCCGGGCTGCGCCGAGCTGACGCGGGCCGCGCTCGAGGGCGGCCCGGGCGAGCTCCGCCTGCGCCTGGAGGCCCACGCCGCGGTCCCGGCGGGCGTGGCGGTGCCCGGGGACCCGAAGGAGTGGCTGCCCGCGAGGGCGTGGGTCGACGGCGCTCCCGCGGGCGTGCATCGCACGCCGGAGGGCACGCTCTACGTCGCCGTGCCCGCGGGCGCGCACCAGGTGCTGCTCGAAGGACCGCTTCCCGCGCGCGACTCGATCCAGCTCAGCTTCCCGTTCAGACCCCGGCGCGTCCGAGGCCGCGTGGCCGGGTGGACCGTGCACGGCATCCTCGAGGACGGCGCGGCCGAGCAGACGCTCCAGCTCACGAAGGAGGCGGGCGGGAAGACGCCGGCGGGCCCGGCCGACACCGGCGAGTTCCCCGCGTTCGTGCGCGTCGAGCGCACGCTCCGCCTCGGGCTGAATTGGGAGGTCCGGAGCCGCGTCGTGCGGCTGACGCCGGCGGGGACTCCCGTCTCGCTGCAGGTGCCGCTGATCCCGGGAGAGTCGGTCACGACCGCGGACCTGCGCGCGGCGGGGGGGAAGCTTTCTCTGACGCTTCCGCCGCAGGCCACCGAGCTCGAGTGGACGTCGACTTTGTCGGAGACGCGGACGCTGGCGCTCAAGGCGCCCGAGTCCGCTCCGTGGGTCGAGTCGTGGCGCCTCGAGGCGAGCCCGATCTGGCACGCCGAGGCGAAGGGGATCCCGCCGGTCCACCACGAGCCTTCGGGCGGCGAGCGCGCCCGCGAGTGGCGGCCGTGGCCCGGCGAGTCCGTCGAGCTCGCCTTCGAGCGGCCCAAGGGCGTGCCGGGCCGCAGCCTCACGCTCGATCGCGCGGAGCTCGGCGTCTCCCCGGGCTTGCGGGCGACGGACGTCACGCTCACGCTCGTCGCGCGCGCCAGCCGCGGCGGCACGCACCCGGTCGCTTTGCCCGAAGGGGCGGAGCTCCTCACCGCGAAGATCGACGGCCGCGTGGAGCCCGTGCGCCAGGAGGGACGCCGCGTCGTCTTGCAGCTCGAGCCCGGCGCCCATAACGCCGAGCTCACCTGGCGGCAGCCGGGAGGCACGGGGCTCCTCCTCCGCACGCCCGAGGTGGACGCGGGCGCGTCGTCGGTGAACGCCCGGATCCGGCTCTCGATGCCCGCCGACCGGTGGACGCTCTTGGCGGGAGGACCCCGGCTCGGCCCGGCGGTGCTCTTCTGGAGCCTGCTCGCGGTCTTCTTCCTCGTGAGCGCGGGTCTCGGCCGCTCCGGGTGGGCGCCGCTGTCGTGGCGGGAGTGGTTTTTGCTATCGCTCGGGATGACGCAGAGCAGCCTCGTCGCCGCGGGCCTGGTCGTCGCCTGGTTTTTGGCGATGGACCTGCGCGGGCGCCGGCCGTTCGAGCGCGCGCGCGACTTCGACGCCTACCAGCTCTTCCTGGCGTTCCTCACGCTCGTCGCGGCCGTCAGCCTCTTCGACGCGATCCGCCACGGCCTGCTCGGCATGCCGGACATGCAGATCGCGGGCAACCACTCCTACGGCTCCCAACTCGAATGGTACCAGGACCGCTCCGGCTCGACCTTGCCGCGGGCGTGGGTGTTCTCCGTGCCGCTCTGGGTCTACCGCCTCGCGATGCTCGCCTGGGCGCTGTGGCTGGCGGGCTCCCTGGTGAGGTGGGCCCGCTGGGCCTGGACCTCCTTCGCGAACCAAGGGCTCTGGAAGCCGCTCCGCCCCAAGATCGAGCCGGCGGGGTAAACGGGCGCGGAATCTGTAACATTTTCGGCCTGGCGAAGGTTTTGCTCTCCTTTTATACTGCCCGCGTTGCCGAAACATTCCTGTAAATTAAAGGCTTCATACTCGATCCTAGCCGTGCTATGGGTGGCCGCGGCGCCCGTGAACCGGGCGCTGGGGGCGCGGGCCTTGAGCGTCCTGCGGTCGGCGATGGCGGACCCGGATGCGGACGTCCGCGCGCTTGCGGTTGAGGCGTTCGGCGGTATCGGCAACAAAGCGACGGTGCCCGTGCTGAAAAAGAGCCTGAAAGACGAGGATCGGTCCGTGCGGATCGCGGCGGCCGAGGCGCTTGCGCGCCTCGGCGACCCCGACGGTGTGCCCGCCTTGGAGCGGCTCGGCTCGGAGAAGGCGCCGAAGGCCGACAAGGGGGTGCCGGCGGCGATCGCGGAGCTGCGGGTGATCGCGCACGCGAAGGCGCGCGCCGCGGCGCTACGGGCCCTGCTCCGCGTCAACCCCGAGAAGTCGGTGAAGGTGTTCCGCCGGGCGCGCCGGGACAAAGTCGGGGCGGTGCGCGACGCCGGGGCGGCGGCGCTGGCGCGGCTGGGCGACGCGCAGGAGCTCGAGCCGTTCCTCACGGCGATGCACGACTCGGACGCGGCGATCCGCCTGCAGGCCGTGCGGTCTCTGGCGGACGTCGGGACGCCGGAGGTGATCGATCCGCTGCGCCGCGCGGCCGAGGACCGCGCGCCCGAGGTCCGCGCCGCCGCGATGGAGGGGCTGGGCGGGATCGGGACCCTCGAGGTCCTTCCCATCCTGAAGGCGGCGCTTAAGGACAAAAGCGACCTCGTGCGCGGGAAGGCGCTCGAGTCGCTGGCGCGGGCGCCGCTGCCCGGATCGGGCGGAGCGCTCGAGGCCGAACGGGACCGGCCGGGCAACGCCTACCTCCAGTTGACGGCGCTCGAAGGGCTCGCCCGGCTGGGCCGCGTGTTCGATCTCGGGCTGGTACAGCGGAGCCTCTCGCAAAGGGACGTCGATACGCGCCTCGCCGCGGTGCGTCTGCTCGAGGCGGTCAAGCGCGACGAGGCGACGGAGCTCCTGGCCGCGGCGCTGGCTGACGCCGACCCGCGGGTCCGCGTGCGGGCGGCGGCGGCGCTGATCAAGCGCCTGGCTCGGCCTCCCGCCCCGGAGACGCCGGCTCCCTCTCCCTCGCCGCAGGCCGCGCCCCGGGCCGAGCCGCCGCGGCCGGCGCGGGCCGCGCCGCAGGGCGATCCCTTCGGCGTGGTGCCGGAGGACCCGCGATGACGCGTCTGGCCGCTGCGGCGCTCCTCCTCGCGTGGTCCTCGGCGCCCGCCGCCGCGTTCAAGGGCGACGCGGAGGCCCGGCGGGACGCCCAGCGCTTCGGGCTGGACCGCCCCGAGCCCGCCGCGCGGCCGCGACAGTCCAAGTACGCGCCGCAGGCGGTGGTGCGCCTGGACCAGCTCAAGAAGCTCGGGGGCAGCGTGAGGTACTCGCCCGCCGGGACCGTGTCCGCCGTGGTCGGCCCGATCCCGGCGCGCGGAGGCCCGCCCGAGCAGGCCGCCCGCGGGTTCTTGGGCGACTACCGCGAGGCGCTCGAGCTCGATCCGTCCTCGCTCGTGCTCGTCGAGCGCAAACACGTCGACGGGCGCACGCACCTGCTGTTCCGGCAGACCCACGAGGGCCTCCCGGTCGAGTTCGCGCGGGTGAAGGTCCACCTCGGCCCCGAGGGCGAGGTCCTCGCGCTCCACACCTCGCATCAGGCCGGGATCGCGGCGTCGCCGCTTCCGAAGATCGCGGCGGCCGCGGCGGCCGCGGCCGTCGCCTCCGACCTCGGCCGGGCGGCGCCCGAAGGCGGCTCGCTCGTGTACCTGCCGGTCTACAAGACCGGAGAGGTCCGGCTTGCGTGGAAGTTCAAGATCGGCGGTGGCCGGGCGATCTGGTACTACTACGTCGACGCGGAGAACGGCGAGGTCCTCTTCCGCTACAACGACATGCGCTACCAGGCGTGCCCCAGCGGCACGTCCGGGACCGTCACGGGCGAGGTCTTCGACATCGACCCGCAGCAGACGCCGGTGCAAACGAAGGGCATGCCGCACCAGAAGGTATGGCAGTTCAGCACGCAGCTCTCGACGTACGCGGTCACGAACGCGAACGGCTTCTTCTGTAACAGCGGCACCGCCGCCAAGATCGTGACCGCGCTGCAGGGGCCGTACGTGGCGGTGTCGAACTTCAGCAAGGCGTCGATGCATTTCGACAACGGCAACGGCCGCTGGAACACGGTCGTCACGCCCGTCGCCTCGCCTTCGCCTTACGCGAACGGGAGCAAGTTCCCGAACTCCGTCGTCTTCGACGCGGCGTTCAACAACCCGCCCTTCACGGACGCGATGGCGCAGATCCTCCGGTTCGACTTCTTCCAGGTCGGCGCGCAGGACGTCAACGGCGACATCACCGACGACGACCAGGTGCACGTCTACGACTCCGAAGGCAAGCGCGTGGCGTCCTACATCGGCAACCGCCAGCCGTTCAACAGCGCGCCGGCCTACGGCTGCCTCACCTGCGCCCAGAACGCGGGAAGGGACCCGATGCGCGTGCAGCTGCAGGCCAACCAGTCGATCCAGGGCCTCGGCTTTCGGGTGAACGTCTCGAGCTACCTCATCCTGCAGGACGCGCCGGCGGTGGCGGCGAACCCGTCGAACGTCGCGTGGACCGACGCGCGCGCCGCCGACGGCTCGCGCGACGAGATGAACCTCTTCTACCACCTCAACGGGATGTACGACTACTTCATGGCGGACGTGAACAAGTCGTCGGCCGCGTGGATCTCGAGCGGCGTCGTGGCGATGGCGCACTTCGGCCCGAACCTGGGGAACGCGTTCTACGACCCCGACCACAACAACTTCGGCTTCGGCGACCTGGGCGGCGGCATCGCCTTGGACGCGACGGTCACCCGCCACGAGTTCGCCCATTTCGCCGTCGACAAGATCTATCCGATCGTGAACTTCGGCCAAAACGGCGCGATCTCGGAGGCGCTGGCCGACTACTTCTCGGCGAGCAGCCTGAACGTGCCGTCGATCGGCCGGTTCGTCGGGAGCTCCTTCGGCACGGAGTCGGCGCTGCGCGAGCTCGCCTGCGTCCAGGGCGGGTCTCCCGCCTGCTCGGTCTTCCCCAACAACTGGGTGGGGGAGATCCACGATGACGACCTTCCGCTCGCGCAGGCGCTCTGGGAGGTGCGCCAGGATCTCCGGGCGACCCTCGGCGCCGCGCCCGGCCGCTCCTGCGCGGACGGGCTCATCTGGAAGGCCATCTTCTTCTTTCCCGACAGCTTCCAGGAGTTCCTGGACGCGATGCTCCTCGTCGACGCCGGGGCCGGCGGCGGGGTCGCCGCCTGCGGCGGGGCCAATACGGCGCGCACGACGATCCTCAACCGCTTCGCCAACCATGGCATCACGCAGCAGGCGGGGCTCTTCGTGTACGAGCCGAACGACGGCACTCAGTCGGCGGTCGACATCACGACCCTCGGCGTCGTCACCGCCGCGCTGTTTCCGCCGGCGGACCTCGACTACTTCACGTTCGCGTCGGGGCCCGGCCCGATCGTCATGGAGCTGGACCTGCCGCCCATCCCGGGCGGAGGCGCGTACTTCCACTACGGCCTGATGCTCTTCGACGGGAAGCTCCGGCAGCTGGCCGAGGCTTTCCCGCCCAACGACGTCAACTCGACCTTGTCGGGCGGCTGCCCGAACGTGAACTGCCAGACGACCTTCGGCCGCGTGACGCTCAACTACGACAACCCGGCGGCCAACCAGTTCTACCTGCTCGTCACGGCCGGCCTGACCGATCTCGGCTCCAACGGGGCGACGAGCTCGCCGACGCCGTATTCGATCAAGGTCGCTCCGGTGAGGATCGGCGCGTTCTCCGGGAGCGTCGTCGAGGCGAAACTCGATCAGGACCGGATCGACTTCACGGTGAACGTCTCGAGCTTCGTGACGCAGAACCTGCGCTTCTCGCACGCCCAGCTCCGGGACCACCGCTTGGGCGTCATCGGGAACACCCGCGCCGACTGCGTCCCGACCGCGAGCTTCGCCGGGCTCCAGAACTGCCCCGGAGGCCCGACGAACTCCAACGGCCGCATCACGGGCTCGATCCGCATGCAGAACTTCGGCGGGCAGACGTTCTCTCAGCGTTACCCGTCCTTGGGCACCGTCTTCCTCGAGGTGTTCGCCTTCAACGAGCTGCAGTTCCAGGCGCGCCAGTTCCCGGGCGCCGGCGCCGCCCAAGGCACGCCTCAATCGCTCGGGCTGTCGTCGCCGATGAACCTCGGCTCGGGCGCGGTGCTCGTGACGCCGTACAACAACCTCTTCAATCCGGCCAAGGGCCAGGCCACGACCATCAAGTACGAGGTGCAGAGCCCGGGACGGGTGCGCCTCCGCCTCTTCTCGAAGACCGGGGCCCTGGTGAAGACGCTGATCGACGGCGACATGCCCGCCGGCAAGGGCTCGATCGACTGGGACGGCCGCAACCTCGCCGGCCAGGTCGTCGCCAGCGGCATCTACCAGCTCCGGCTCGAAGGGCCTAACGGCGCCAACGTCACGCACAAGGTGGTCGTGGTCAAGTGATGCCCGCGGCACTGGCCGTCCTGCTTTCCGCGGCTACGGCATGGGCCGGCGTCGGCGAGAACGCGGGCTCGATCTCGGCGCCCGTCTTGCAGATCCCGGTCGGCGCCCGGGCCGCCTCGCTCGGCACCGCTTTTTCGGCGGTCGCCGACGACGTCTCGACCCTCTACTACAACCCCGCCGGCCTGACGTCCCTCCACTCCCGCGAGGCGTCGATGATGTTCCTCAACGGCACGGACCTGCAGACGACTCAGTTCTTCGCCGGGGCGACGCCGCTGCCGTTCTTCACCGGCCTGAGCGGCTCCGGCTTCGCGACGATCGGCGCCTCGTTTTTGAACACCTCCAACGGCGACGTCGTCATCAACTCGCTGAACGCGGACGGCACCTCCGCCGGCAGCCGCGAGGTCGGGGCCGGCGGCGACAGCGTGCTCACGTTCGGCTACGCGGAGCGCGTCGCGGACACACCGTTCGAGACCAAAGACTCGACCCTGCACTTCGACCACTACTTCGGCGCGGCCGGGAAGTTCGTTCGCTCGACGCTCGCGGACTCCTACTCGGCTCAGACGTGGGCGGGAGACCTGGGATATCTGGGCCGGGCCCCCGAGCTTGGCGTCAGCCTCGGCGCGTCGATCGCGAACCTGGGCGGCAGCCTGCGCTACATCGAGGACAACGACCCGCTGCCGTTGGCGATGCGCCTCGGCGCCGCCTACCAGTTCCGCATGCCGGAGAACCACTTCCTCCAATGGTCGACGGACGGCCAGTACGAGTACCACGAGCGGCTCTGGTTCATCAGCACGGGCGTCGAGTACAAGGCCTTCAAGCACGCGGCGCTTCGGTTCGGCTACCAGCTCCACAAGGAGCTGGCGGGGCTCAGCTTCGGGTTCGGGCTCCGGTGGCGGAACTGGGGGCTCGATTACGGCTGGAACATGCAGGACGCCTTCGGAGACGCCCACCGCTTCAGCTTCACGTTCCGTTTCGGACAGCTGGCGGTGCGGGAGCGCGAGAAGCCCCGCCGGCCCTTTATCGAGAGCGTGCCGGACCAAGACGAGCTGCCGGAGCGGGGCGACGATCGGCCCTCGACCTACGACCAGCCCCAGAGGCCCCGCCGCCGGGCCCCGGACCCCCAGGGGGCCCCCGGCTGGATCTACTAAAAACCGTCAAAAATCGCGGTATTGTCAGCCGCGGGGATAGCTGTTACACTTAGGGAAGCCATGAGCTCCGACGTGCTGCTCCTAAACCGGAATTTCTACGCCATCCAGATCACCAGCTGGCAGCGCGCGCTTTCGCTCGTTTACATGGACCGGGCG
>JACQPK010000064.1 GCA_016207565.1 Elusimicrobiota bacterium | reverse complement strand
GCGCCGGGCCGTCGTAGGCCTCCGCCTCGAGGAGCGCCCGGAGGGTGTGCTCGTCCTTGGCGCCGAGGGCCACCGACGCGACGTAGATGTGCCCGTAGGACATCGCCATGAGCCCGAGGTCTTTCTTGGCGGACGGGTTCCCGGCCATCGCGAAGCGCGCCACCGCGCCTCGAGGGGTGGCCTTCGAGCGCTGGCCTCCCGTGTTCGAGTAGACCTCGGTGTCGAGGACGAGCACCTTGACGTTCCGGCCCGACGCCAGCACGTGGTCTAAGCCGCCGAAGCCGATGTCGTAGGCCCAGCCGTCGCCGCCGACGATCCAGACGCTCTTGCGGACGAGGTAATCGGCGACGTCCAGCAGGCGCCGGGCGGCGGGCTCGCTACGGCCGGCGAGAGCCTCCTTCAGGCGGGCGACGCGCGCGCGCTGGTCCTCGACGCCGGTCTCCTCGCGCTGATCGGCGTGGAGGATGTCTTCGACGAGCTTCGGCTCCAACTCGCGGGCCAGGCCGCCGCCCAGGAGGCCCCGCGCCGCGGCGGCGTGCTGGTCGGCGGACAGCCGCAGCCCGAACCCGAACTCCGCGTTGTCCTCGAAGAGCGAGTTCGCCCACGCGGGGCCCCGCCCGTCGTCGCGCTTGGACCAAGGCGTGGTCGGCAGGTTGCCGCCGAAGATCGACGAGCAGCCCGTGGCGTTGGCGACGAGCAGCCGGTCGCCGTAGAGCTGGCTCAGGAGCTTGAGGTACGGCGTCTCGCCGCAGCCCATGCAGGCGCCGGAGAACTCGAACAGCGGCCTCTGGAGCTGGGAGGCGCGGACGGAGCCCGCCTTGAGCTTCCGGCGGTCGGGGTCCGGCACCGCGAGGAAGAAGTCCCAGTTCAGCCGCTCGTCCGCCCTGAGCCCGTCGGCCGGCGCCATCCGGATCGCCCGAGCCGCGGGCTCGGCGTGGCTCTTCGCGGGGCAGATGTCGACGCAGATCCCGCAGCCCGTGCAGTCGTCCGGCGCGACTTGAAGAAGGTAGCGCTGCCCCTTCCACTCGAGGTCCTTGGCGCCGACGGACTTGAGCGTCCGCGGCGCCCCGGCCAAGGCCGCGGGCTCGCAGACCTTCGGCCGGATCGCGGCGTGCGGGCAGACGATCGCGCACTTGTTGCACTGGATGCACGCCTCGGGCTCCCAGACCGGGAGCTCGTGCGCGAGCGAGCGCTTCTCCCACCGGGCCGTTCCCGTCGGGAACGCCCCGTCGGGCGGCAGGGCGCTGACGGGCAGTTCGTCCCCCCGCCCCTCGTAGATGGCCGCGAGGACGGAGCGGACGAAATCGGGAGCGCGCGCGGGCATCGCGCGCGCACGAGGGCGTCCGTCCGCGGGGCCGGCCGGAAGCTCGACCTCGCGCAGCGCGCCGACCGCCGCGTCGACCGCGCTCACATTGCGCTCCACGACGGCCTCTCCCTTGCGGGCGTAGGCCTTCCGCACCGAGCTCCGGATCGCCGAAATCGCGCGGTCCGGGGGCAGCAGATCGGCGACGGCGAAAAAGCACGCCTGCATGACCGTGTTGATGCGGCCGCCGAGCCCCGCCTCGCGCGCCACGCGGTAGGCGTCGACCACGAAGACGCGGGGCCGCTTGAGCAGGAGCTGTTCCTGGCACTCCCGCGGCAGCTCGGCCCAGACCCGCTCGGGCGCGACCGCGGTGTTCAGCAGGAACACGCCGTTGGGGGCGAGGCCCTCGAGCATCTCCACGCGCTCGAGGAACGCCGTCTGGTGGCAGGCGACCACGTTCGCGGACTCGATGAGGTACGGCGCGCGGATCGGACGCGGGCCGATGCGCAGGTGGGACACCGTCATCGTGCCGGACTTCTTGGAGTCGTAGACGAAATAGGCCTGGACGTGGCGGCCGGTTTCCTTGCCGATGATGTGGACCGTGTTCTTGTTCGCGCCGACGGTGCCGTCCGCGCCGAGCCCGTAGAACACCGCCCGCACGGTGTCGGGCGTCTCGAGCGACCAGGCCGGGTCGTAGTCGAGGCTCAGCCGCGTCACGTCGTCGTGGATGCCGACCGTGAAGCGGTATCGCGGCCGGGGCTTCGCGAGCTCGTCGAACACCGCCTTGGCCATCGCCGGCGTGAACTCCTTCGAGGACAGGCCGAAGCGGCCCCCGATGACCGAGGTGCCCGGGCGCTCGCGCTGAAGCGCCGCCGTCACGTCGAGGACGAGGGGCTCGCCGGCGGAGCCGGGCTCCTTGGTGCGGTCGAGCACGGCGACGCGACGCACCGACTCGGGGAGCGCCGCCGCGAACGAGCCGGCGTCGAAGGGCCGGTACAGCCGCACGATCAGCACGCCGACCTTCTCGCCGCGAGCGCGAAGCGCCTCCGCCGCGGCCGCAGCCGTCTCCGCCCCGGAGCCCATCACGACGACCACCCGGGTCGCCGAGGGGTCACCGCGGTAATCGTAGAGCCGGTACGCCCGGCCGGTCAGCTCGGCGAAGCGGTCCATCGCCGCCTGCACGAGGTCGGGGCAGGCGTCGTAGAACCCGTTGGCCGCCTCCCGCGACTGGAAGAACACGTCGGGGTTCTGCGCCGTGCCCCGCAGCACGGGGTGATCCGGCGTCAGGGCGCGCTGGCGGTGGACCCGCATGGCGCCTTCGTCGATGAGCGCGGCCAGGTGCTCGTCGGTGGGCAGCTCGACGTCGGTGACCTCATGGCTCGTCCGGAACCCGTCGAAAAAATGCAGGAACGGCACCCGGGACGTGAGCGTCGCCGCGTGCGCGACGGCCGCGAGGTCCGCGGCCTCCTGCACCGAGCCGGAGGCGAGCATCGCCCAGCCCGTGGCGCGCGCCGTCATCACGTCCGAGTGGTCCCCGAAGATCGAGAGGGCGTGGGTCGCCACCGACCGCGCCGCGACGTGGAACACCGCGGGCGTCAGCTCCCCCGCGATCTTGTACATGTCGGGAAGCATGAGCAGGAGTCCCTGGGAGGCGGTGAACGTCGTCGCCAGCGAGCCGCCGAGCAGCGCCCCGTGGACCGCGCCCGCCGCCCCGGCCTCGCTTTGCATCTCGACGACGGTCGGCACGGCGCCCCAGAGGTTGGGCCGGCCGTGGGAGGCCCACTCGTCGAACCACTCGCCCATGTTCGACGACGGGGTGATCGGGTAGATCGCCGCCAGCTCGCTCAGCCGGTACGCGATGTCGGCGACCGCCTCGTTTCCATCCAGGATCCGCAGGCCTTTTCCCACTGGACCTATCGTCTTGCAACGCTCCGGCCGTCGCGAAAGTTGACGCTGGGGACAGTCCCCGGCGTCAACGTTCTACTTTGGCGCCGGAGCGGTTTCGACGGGAGGAGGCTTGGGGGCGGTTTGGCGGACCAGGTTTTCCGCTTCCGTCCAGTCTTTGCGGATCTCGGGCGTGGCGGGGATCCATTTGGCGAACTTCACGAGATCGGCGTGGTCGAAGACTTCCCGGCAGTGCGCCAGGAGAGGACGCTCGATCTCGCAGTCGCGCAGCCGGCGGAGGAGGTCCCCCGTCGTGAGCACCGTGGCCGACACGCCGAACCGGCCCTCGAAGTAGAGGCGGAGGATGTCGGTCAGGCGGATGTAGAACTCCTTGACGGGGACGTTGGCCGTGTAGAGCGCGTGAAGCTCGTCGAGGGCGCGTTCGTGCGGGAGCCGCCGATCGACCTCGGAGGGCGCGGCGCCGAGCCCCCCCTCTCCGCGCCGCTTGCGCCACCACGCGAACCCGGCGGCCGCGAGGGCGGCGGCCAGCAGCACCAGGGGCCACCACGCGACGCCGAGCGGTCCCCGGATGTCGCGGATGCCCGCCTCCGGCGTCGCGCCGGGAGGACCGACCGACTCGAACCGGACGGGCGCGCTGAGCGCGTCGTGGCCCGTCCCGTCGGCCGCCTGCAACCGCCACGTCAGCGGAGGCACCGCCACCGGTCCGAGCTCGAAGGCCGCCACGCGGACCCGGATCGACTGCTTCTTCTGGCCGCCGTCGATCTCGACGCCGCCGAGCTCGGCGCCGAGCACCGCCACCGCGCCGGTGCTGGAAGCGGGAGGCTGAAAGGACAGCTCGAAGCGCTCCGGGTAGCGCGCGGTGCCCTCGAGCTCGACGGGCATGCCGATCGCGACGGCCGCGGGCGGCGGCTGGAGCTCGACCGTGACGGACGGGTCTTGGGCCAGCGCCAGCGCCGCGGCGATCGTGAGGAGGGTCACCGGCGCCGCTTGGCCCGCTCGTTGAAGAAACGCACGATCGGGTCCACGTAGGGCTCGTCGGTCTTGAGCCGGATCGCCGAGAGGCCCGCCGATTTGAGGATCGACTCGAGACGCTCACGGCGCTCCTGCGCGCGGCGGGCCAGGAGCGCGTGGGTCCTCGGCGACGCCGCGTTGACCATCAGGCGCTCGGAGGTCTCCGGGTCCTCGAGCTCGAGCCAGGCGCGCAGGTTCGGGAACTCGGTCTCCCGGCGGTCCTCGATGAGGATCGGCACCAGATCGTGCTTGCGCGCCGTCTGCCGGAGCGTCTTCTCGTAGCCGTCGTCCTGGAAGTCAGAGAGGAGGAAGAGGATGCCGCGGCGCCGGAGCAGCCGGTTGAGCGTATCGAGGCACGGGCCGATCGCGGTGCCGCGCTTGACCGGGCGGAAGGCGAGCAGGTCGCGGATCAGCGCGAGGACGTGCCGCCGCCCCTTTTTCGGCGGGATGAACAGCTCCGCCTCCTCGGTGAAGAGGAAGAGCCCGACCTTGTCGTTGTTGCGCATCGCGGCGAAGGCCAGGATCGCGCCGATCTCGGCGGCGACCTCCTGCTTGAGCTTCGCCCCCGTGCCGAAGAACTGCGAGCCCGACATGTCGCAGGCGAGGACGGCCGTGAGCTCGCGCTCCTCCTGGTAGCGCCGCACGTGCGGCCGTCCCGTCCGCGCGGTAACGTTCCAGTCGAGGGTGCGGATGTCGTCGCCGGGCGAGTACTCGCGGACCTCGGAGAACTCCATCCCGCGGCCTTTGAAGACGCTCAGGTACTGGCCGCCGAAGGTCTCGGTGACCAGCTTGCCGGTGCGGATCTCGATCCGGCGTACCTGCGCCAGGATCTCTTTGGCGATCACGGGACTTCGACGGATTCGAAGATCGTCCGGACGATCTCCTCGGACGTCACGTTCTCGGCCTCGGCCTCGTAGCTGACGAGGATCCGGTGCCTCAGGACGTCCATGCCGATGTGCTTGACGTCCTCGGGGGTCACGTAGCCCCGGCCGTTGAGGAAGGCGAGGGCCTTGGCGGCGAGCGTCAGGAAGATGGTCGCGCGCGGGCTCGCGCCGTAGCCGATCAGCGGCTTCAGCTTGTCGAGCCGGTAGCTCTCGGGCTCCCGGGTCGCGAAGACGAGGTCGATCACGTAGCTCTTGATCTTCTCGTCCACGTAGATGTCCCCCACGACGCGGCGGGCCGAGAGGATCTGCTCGGGGGTCACGCTCTTGGCCACCGTCGGGGGCTTGTCGAGCGCCATGCGCTCGAGGATCAGGCGCTCCTCCTCCTTCTTCGGGTAGGTGACCTTGAGCTTCAGCATGAAGCGGTCGATCTGCGCCTCGGGCAGGGGATAGGTGCCTTCCTGCTCGATCGGGTTCTGGGTCGCGAGGACGAGGAAAAGCTCGGGGAGCTTGTAGGTCTGGTCGGCGATGGTCACCTGCCGCTCCTGCATCGCCTCGAGGAGCGCCGACTGCACCTTGGCCGGGGCGCGGTTGATCTCGTCCGCGAGGATCAGGTTCGCAAATAGCGGGCCCTTGCGCACGGTGAACGTGCCGTCCTTGGGGCTGAAGATCTGCGTGCCGGTGAGGTCCGCCGGAAGGAGGTCCGGGGTGAACTGGATGCGCGAGAAGTCGGCCTCGATCGCCTGCGCGAGCGTCTTCACGGTGAGCGTCTTCGCGAGGCCGGGCACGCCTTCCAGGAGGATGTGGCCGTCGCCGAGGAGGCCGATGAGCAGGCGCTCGACGAGGTCCTCCTGGCCGACGATGACGCGGGCCAACTCCTTTTTGAGGTCTTGGACGAACAGGCTCTCTTGCTGGACCTTGCGGTTGATTTCTCGTATCTCGGTGGTTGCCATGGTGCGGGTCGTTTAGCGGGGAGTGACCCCTTCGACGTCGGGCAGCTGGAAGCCCGTTTTCTCGGCCTGCTGGGCGTGCCGCTGCGCGCGCAGCGCCTCCTCGTACTCCGCCTTCAGGCGCTGCGCGAGCTGCTGGTACTCCTGCTGCCGTTTTTCTTGGAATCGGCCCATCGTGTGCAGGGCCTCCATGCGGACCGCGGGCTCGTAGTCGCGGAGCATGTCGACGACATACGGCGCGAGCCGCGCGTCGCCGAGGTTCCCCAACGCGATGAGCGCCGCGATCCTCACGTCCTTCTCGGTATCCTTGAGGGCCAAGATCAGGTCCTCGGCGTACTCCGGCTTACCGCTCTTTTCCAGCACGCCGATCGCCTTGGCCTTCACGATCGGATCGGTATCGGTGGCCAGGAGGTTCCGGAGCACCTGCGTCGCCATCGGATCGTTGACGCGATACAGCAGCTCGATCGCCGCCCAGCGGACGTTCGGGTCGGCGTCCTTGGCGGCGGCGCGGATCTTGACGAGCTCCCTCTCGCTGACGACGGGAGCGGGCGGGAGGTCGACGCGCGGCGGCGGCGGCGGCGGCGCGGGCGGGGGCGGGGCGTTCTGGATGCGGTGGAGCAAAAAGAGCCCCGCGCCCAGCCCGATGACCATCAGGATTCGTCCCATGCGTTCGCTATTGAGGCTGCGGGATGTTCTTGAGCGGCGACTGCGGGCTCTCCGGCTGCTGGCCCCCCTGCTGCCGCTTACGGAACTCCTCCTCCTGCTTGCGGCGCAGCTCCTCTTGGAGGCG
>JACQPK010000063.1 GCA_016207565.1 Elusimicrobiota bacterium | reverse complement strand
GGTCACGCCGGTGGAGCCGGTCGCGCCCGTGGGACCCGTGACGCCGGTTCGCCCGGTCACGCCGGTCGCCCCGACGGGGCCCGTGACGCCGGTCGCGCCCGTGGGACCCGTCACGCCCGTGACGCCGGTCGCGCCCGTCGGGCCGGTGACGCCCGTCACGCCGGTGGCGCCCGTCGGACCGGTGGCGCCCGTCTCGCCCGTCGGGCCTGTCACGCCCGTGACGCCGGTCGCGCCCACGGGACCGATCGGTCCGGTCGCGCCGGTGCCGCCCGTCGGGCCCATGATCCCGGTCGCGCCCGTCGGACCGCCGGGGCCGGTCGTTCCCGTGGCGCCCGGCTGACCGAGGATGCCGCTGAGGAAAGAGCCGTCGCCGTAATAGCGCGTCGCGAAAACGGCGCCGTTGACGTCGAGACGGCCGCCCTGGATGAGCACGCCGGACGCGGCGACGATGCTGAACTGGTTGCTGCCCGTCGCCGTAAACGTGCCCGACGTCGTGGTGATGCCGCCGGCCAAAGAGAGCGCGCCGCTCGTCGTGATCGTGGAAACCGTCGTTCCGGCGATGATCCGCACGTCTCCGCCGTGGCCGAGCTGCGCCGCGGTGTAGGCGTAGGGGCTCATGCCGAGCAACTGGCGGGGCGTCATCTCGGCGTCGGGAGCGATCGTGACGCCCAGGTAGGTCGCGCCGCCGGAGAAGACGTCGGGAAGCAGCGGGGCGACGTCGCCGATCTGGTGGAAAAAGACGCCGTTGCTGACGGTCACCGGGACCGGGCCCTCGGTGTAGAGCACGTTGCCCGCGACCGCGGCGTCGTAGATCCGGAAGGTTACGTTGAAGGTGCCGTTCTTCGGCTGCTTGGTGACTTTGTCGAGGAGCTTGCCCTGGTAGTTGATCCGAAGGGGCAACGTGACGCCGAGGGCCGCCGCGAGGGGCAACAGGAGCAGTAGACCGGCCAGCCACCGTCGGCGCATGACGCCCAATGATTCATCCTTATAGCGCGGAAATCCAGGCTTTTCGTCACAGAAAATGCGAATTAGATTTCACAGTATCTTCACAATGAGGTCTTGCTACGACGGAGGCGGAAACGGCAACCTCCCGTCAAGCGATGTATAATGGCCCGATGCGCGCACAGCGCGAATCCAACGCCGCCACTGACCCCTGGTCGAGGCATCTTCCGTGGCTCGTGGCGCTCGCGGCCGCCGTGCCGTTCTTGCCTTCCCTCGGCAACGAGTTCGTCAAGCTCGACGACGATTTCAACTTCCTTTCGAACACGAACTTCCGCGGCCTGGGACGAGAGCAGCTCGCGTGGATGTTCTTCAAGTTTCAGCTCGGCGGGGTCTACCAGCCGCTAAGCTGGGTCACCCACGGGCTCGACTATCACCTGTGGGGGCTGTGGGCCGGAGGCTACCACCTCACGAGCATCGTCGTGCACGCGGCGTGCGCGTGGGTCCTGTTTCGGATCGGGAGCCGGCTCTTTCGGCTCGCGTTGCCGGAGACCGGCACGGCCGACATCGAGTGGGCGGCGGCGTTCGCGGCCCTCCTATTCGCCCTCCATCCGCAGCGCGTCGAGGTCGTCGCGTGGGCGTCGAACCGCTCGTATGTCCTGCCGGCGCTCTTCGCGCTCTGGACCGTCGACGCCTATCTGCTGGCCCACGAGAGGCCCGAGCGGCGGAGCGTCTGGCTGGCCGTTTCGCTCGCCGCGTTCGCGTGCTCGCTGGCGGCAAAAGCGATCGCCATGACGCTGCCGGTCGTGCTGCTCGTGCTCGACGTCTATCCGCTGCGCCGCTGGGGGGGGACGCGGGGCTGGCTCGGCAAGGAGGCGCTGGCGGTATGGAGGGAGAAGCTTCCCTTCTTCGCCCTCGCGTTCGTCTCGGCCGTCGTCGCCGCCAACGGCCGCTACGCCTTCGGCGCCATGATCCCCGTGTCCAAGTTCGGCTGGACCCCGCGGCTCGCCCAAGCCGCTTTCGGGCTTTCCTTCTATTTGGAAAAGCTGCTCGTGCCGCTCGGGCTGGCTCCGATGTACACGATGCCCTTCCAGATGCATCCGCTCGACACGCTGTGCCTTCCCCGGACGATCGCGAGCTGCGGCCTCGCGCTGGCGGCATGGCGCTGGGCCGGCCGCGCCCCGGGCTTGGCCGTCGCGGCCGCGGCGCACGCGCTCCTGCTCTTCCCGTTCCTCGGGATTTCCCAGTACGGGCTCAAGCTGCAGGTCGCCGCGGACAAGTGGTTCCACCTCGCGGCGGTCGGCTGGTCGCTCTTGGCGGGCGCCGCGGTGGCGCCGCGGCTGAACGCGCACGCGTGGCTCCGGCCGGCGCTCACCGCGCTCCTCGTCGGACTGGCGGGTCTGACCGCCGCGCAGACGATGCGGTGGAGGGACTCCGAGTCCATCCTCGGGCACAATGTCCGCGTCGACCCCGCCTCGTACTTCTGCCACAACAATCTGGCCGTGCTGTTCAACGACCGCAAGGAGTTCTCACGCGCCCTGTCGCACGCGGAGGAGTCTCTGCGGCTGTTTCCCGATTACACGCTGGCTCAGATCAACGCCGCCGTCTCGCTGTCGTCTCTCGGCCGCCCGAACGAGGCTCGGGTCCATCTCGAGCGCACCGTCGAGCTCACCCCGGCCGACCCGATGGTGCATTACAACCTGGGATTTGTCTACGGATCGTTGGGACGGCGGGCGGAGGCCATCCATGCCACCCTGCGGGCTCTCCAGCTCAACCCGAATCAGGCGGGCGCTCACAACAACCTAGGGCATTACCTTCGCCTCGAAGGCCGGCTCGACGAGGCGATCTCGCATTTTCAAGAGGCGTTGCGCCTCAACCCCGGCTTCTCGCAGGCCGCCAACAACCTGCGCGATACGCTGCAGGAGCGCCTGAAGAAGAAGCCGGCGAAGCCCGCTACCTAGAGAGCGCCTTGACCCGAGACCGCGCCTGGGCGTTCGAAGCCTCCAGGCGCAGCGCCTCGCGATAGTAGGCCAAGGCGGCGTTC
>JACQPK010000515.1 GCA_016207565.1 Elusimicrobiota bacterium | reverse complement strand
GCTTGTTGGCCACGCCGAGGGTGTCCTCGCCGCCCATCGCGATCAAGGCGTCGATCTTGAGCTTCTTGAAGGTGTCCATCACACCCGCTGCCCCGCCCTCTTTCTTGTAGGGGTTGGTGCGGCTGGTGCCGAGGATGGTGCCGCCCTTGCCGACGATCTCCTCGACGTCGGAGGCGGTCAGCGGCCGGTGCGTCCCCTCCATCATGCCCTTCCAGCCGTCGAGCATGCCGATGCACTCCCACCCGTAGGCGGCGGCCTGCAGCACGGCGCCGCGGATCGCCGGGTTCAGCCCCGGGCAGTCCCCGCCGCCGGTCAGCAGCGCGATCTTCTTGCCGGCCATGGCTTCAGTACGCTCCCTGCGTGGCGCCCTTGCCGCCGGCCGCCTTGCCGCCGTTGTACCAGTGCGGGTCCACGGCCCCGAGCATGTCGGCGGGCTTGATGCCGTAGCGCTCCGTCCAAGGCTGCGCGTGTTGGTCCACGATCTTGTTGAGCGTGTTCATGCGCTCGATGCCCGTCGTCTTCAAGAACTTGTCCTGCGCGGCGCCCCTCGGCTGCTCGAACCACTCGTTGAAGATGGCGCGTCCGGCCATGTAGCCGCCGCAGCCCGCCTTCATCGCGAGCTCGACCTGCTTCGTGAAGAGGTCGAACTTCTCGCCGGCCGAGAGGAGCACCCAGGGGCGGATCGCCGCCTCGTTGAGCTTGCCGAGGTTGTCCTGCATCTTCTGCGTCGAATCGTTCTTGATGTCGCCGGGGAACTCGAGCTTGAGGATGTCGGTGACGGGGCCGATGAGCTTCGTCGACTCCATGATGTTCTTGACCTTGCGCGCCTGGTACTCGGGAGAGGACTTCTCCTCGCCCTTGCGGGGGAACGAGAGCTCCTCGGTCATGAGGAGGATGTCGTTCTCGGCGCAGGCCGCATGGAGCTTCGCCGCGAAGTCGAGTTGCGATTTCGTGAACGCCTTGTCCTCGACGTCCATGTAGATGAGCAGCTTCACCGCGGAGGCGCCCATCTTCTTGATCTGCTCGACGGACCAGCCGGGCTCGTACTCCGACGGGATGCCGGGGTCTTTCGAGGCCTCGGAGCGCACGATGAGGCCGACGCCGTGCGGAAGCGAGAAGCTGTTGACGGCCTGCCGGGCGCCGAAGTTCACGTCGAGGAGGCACGCCGAGGCGAGCGGGGCGAGCTCCTTGACCATGACGAGCTTCGCGTCGCGGATGTCCTCGTAGGTGGGCTCCTTCGGAGTTCCGGCCTTCTCGGCCGCCGCGCGCAGGGCCTTCTTGAACGAGTTCGACTGGTCGAGCGCGAAGACCTTGAAGCGGTTGTTCTTGTCCGTGATCTGCCGCAGGCCCATCAGCTTGCCCGGGGTCAGAGTGACGAAATGGTTCTTCAGCGACGTCTGGTTCTTCTCAGCGACTGCGGTCATGTGCTCCTCCTAAACGGCATCTGGGAAATTCGGCCCCCCGCTACGCGCCCCCCGTGGGGGGGCGCGTCAAAAATTCCCTGTGTACTTAAAGTTCACGACACGCTCGGCGCCGCGCGACACTCCGTTCGAGAAGGAGCCGCCCTGTCCCACGCCGCGTACCGCGAAATCGAGATGGAAGCTCGGCGTGACGTACGTCCGAAACCCCATGTTGATCCGGCTCTCGTCGATGTCGGCGATGTTGTCCCACTCCCACATGAGCAGGACCTTGTCGCGGATGTTGTAGTCCGCGCCCATGAAGCCGAAGATCGCGTTCGAGTTGAAATCGGAGATGTTCATGCCGGCGTTCGCGTGCAGGCCGGGGACGCCGACCTCCTGCGAGCCCGCGACGTAGAAGCCGCGCTGGCGCTGGTTGTAGCGCTTGTCCGGGCGGTTGTAGAGGTAGCCCTGCCCGTCGAAGCCGACGACCGCGGCCGGGATGATCCGGTCGCCGTCGAAGAAGCGGAGCTTCACCTGCAGGTCCGGCCGCGTCAGTTGGACGGGCGAGGCGGTCCCGATGAGGCGGTCGACGTTCATCGACGCCCCGATGTTGAGGCGCTGGAAGACGCCGAAGCCGAGCCACTCCATCACGCCCCCGTTCGAGAAGAAGCGCGTGCGGCTTGAGTAGCCGCCGTAGTCGAGGATCGCGGCGGTCGGGATGTCGATGAGGTCGGTGTCGGCCGGAAGCAGCGCGCCCTCCCCCTTGTCGGCATCGGCACCCTCGCCGGAAGCCCGCTTGGGCGCCGCCCAGGCGGGGGCCGCGAGGAGCGCGACGAGCAGGAAGGTGAAGGCGCGGCGGAGCGTCATGGAGTCTTCTTCGCCGGCTTGGCGGGCTTCTTCTTCGGCGCCGGAGAGGGCTTGGCCGTCGGCGCCGGGGTCGGCTGGGCCTTGGGAGCGGGCGTCGGGCTCGCGACGGGCGCGGGCGCCGGGGCCTCCTCGCGGATGCCGAGCCGGGCCTTGAGCTGCGCCCGGCCGAGGTCGAGCATCTGCTTCGTTCCCGGGTCCTGCTCGGCCTCGTAGGCGGCCTCGAGGGCCTTGAGCCCGGTCTCGCGGTCGCCGATGAGGCCGACGATCTGCGAGCCCTGCTGGCGCGCGAGCGGGTCGGAGCTTTTCATCATCTCGAGCCCGATGGGCAGGCCGGAGTTGTCGCCGAAGCGGCCGAGCGCCAGCGCGGCCTGGTAGCGGACGACCGGCTCGGAGTCGGCGAGGCGCTTCTTGAGGGCGTCGACGGCCTTGGCTTCGCCGATCGTCGCCAGCGCCCGCACCGAGAGCTGCCGGACGCTCGGGTCGGCGTCCTCGGTCGCCGCGACGAGGGCGTCGAAGGCCTCGTGAGACGAGATGCGCTCGAGCGCCGCGGCCGCCGCCTGCCGGGTCGAGAGGTCCTGCGCCTTGAGCATCGCGATGAGCGTCGGGACCGCCTTCTGCGAGCGGAGGTTGCCGAGGCTGCGCGCCGCCGAGAACCGCACGATCGGCACCTCGTCGGATAGGGCCTTCACCAGCGCGTCCTCGGTGGCCGGGTCGGCGATGTAGGTCAACGAGATCGCGGCTTGCGACCTCACCTGCGGGTTCTTGTCGTTGACCAGGAGCTCGGCGATCTTGTCCCCGCCGGCGCGGAGCGTCCCGAGGGCGTCGACGGCGGCGGTCCGGACGTACTCGTTCTCGTCTTTGAGCGTGTCCAGGAGGACCGGGACCGCCTTCGGGTCGCGCAGGCGGGAGATCTCCTCGCAGGCCTGGCGGCGGACCATCGCGTTCTTGTCTTGCAGCTTCGCGATCGCGGCGTCGATGGGGGCGACGGCGGGCGGGTCCTGGGCCCCGACGAGTCCGGCGGTTACCGTGAAAATGACGGCCGCAGCGGCGAAAACACGCAAAGTTCGGGCCATAAGTAGCCCCGATTCTAGCTTTGTTAAAGGAAGGGCTTCAATGACTACCAGTGGCGAGCCGGGCCGATCGCCTCTTAGCGAGGCGCCCGGTGCTTCGCTAGGATCGCTTTCGCGGCAAGCATCGCCACTCCCATGATCGTCTCTTGGGGATTGACCCCGAGGTTGGTCGGAAACACCGAGGAGTCGATGACGTAGAGGTTGGCGGCCCCATGCACCGCGAAACCGGGGCCGACGACGCCGGTGGACGCGGAAAGGCTCATGCGCGCGGTCCCGAACAGGTGCGAGACGATCATGGAATAAGCTCGCGCGTCGAGGGGGGCGTCGTCAAAGAGTCGCTCCTCTCCCGGCCTGATCGCCTCCGGCATTCCATAGACCCCGGGCCGCACCTCGCGGGCGCCCGCCGCGAAGAAGAGCTCGGCGATCTTGCGCAGCGAGCGCCGGAACAGCTCCAAGTCCCGGCGCTCCAGGGCATAGCGTATGTCGGCGCCGAACCAGCCTGGGCTCACCGTCCCTTGCGCGTAGGCGCGCAACTGCGGCGCCCAGATCGCGTAATGCCCCGATTCCGCGAGGTTGGCGAGCCAGCGGCTGCCGGCGCCGGGAGCCCGGGCGAAGAGCATCTCGGGGGGCAGCGAGATGGTCTCGATCTTCATCCGCAGCTCCCGCCGCCAGTGGTCCGCCTCGTAGCCTTGCGTCGCTCCGCTCCACATGTTGACCGGGCGGTCGAAGAAACCGACCAGCGGCCCTCCGGGATGGGCTTGGAAATGCCGCCCGAGATGAGGTGAGCCGACGCCGCTGCGCGCGAGGAAGAGGGGGGTCTGGATCGCGGAGGCGGCCACGATCACAGCCTCTCGAGCGTGCGCGGTCAGGGATTGCCGGCGGCTCTCCGCGCCGGCGAGCGTACCCTCCACGGCCACCACGCGCTCGCCCCTCCAGAGCGCCCTTGCCGCGCGCGCGCTCGTGATTAGAGCGGCTCCGCGGCGCTCGGCGCGCGGCAGGTAGCTCACGAGCATGCTTTGCTTCGCGCCGTAAGGGCAGCCGGTGAGGCACCGCGCCGAACCGCGGCAGCCGGTCTCCCCCCTTCGGATCGGGGAGGCGGCCACGCCGAGCCTGCGGCTCCCCTCGTGGAGGTGCCGGGCGACGTTCCCCCACCGGCTCTCGGCCACCGGCCGCACGCCCAGGTCCTGCTCGATCTGCTCGAAATTCCCGCAGAGCTCTCCGAACGGCAGGGCCTCGCCGAGCCCGAAGTCGTCCTTCCAGGGACGCCAGACATCCTCGGGCAGCCGCCACATGATCGCGGAATTGATCGTCGTGCTGCCGCCCAAACAGGAGCCCTGGACGACGGGGATGAACGCCGGGCCTCGCGCGACCTGGGCCCCCTGATCGCGGAAGAGCCGCCGCATCGCGGGCCAGAGCGCCTCGCCGAACTCGCGGGTCTCGACCCGTGGGCCTTCCTCCAGAACGGCGACCGAGGCCCCGGCCTCCGCTAGGATCATCGCCGCGGTCGCTCCCGCTGCTCCGGATCCTACGATCACGTAGTCGAAGATTTCTTCGAACCGTCCGGTGGCCTCGGCGCCGTCGACCATCACGGCGCGCCTCCCTCGGGAGGGACGCCGACGGCCGCCCGGACCTCCGGGTCGGCGCCGTAGGAGAACGCGACGACCATCTTGAGGGTCAGCCCGAGTTGGCGGCACACGTACAGCCGGTGAGAGAACATCGTCTCGAGCGCGCGCCCGCGCTCGGCCGGGGCCAGCCGCGTGATGGGCGGCAGCCTGCCGATTAGGACCGGCGCGAGCCACGCGCCGGCCAGGAGGGCGCCTTTGAAGCACCACCGGAGGGCGGGGTTCGCTTCCCGGGACCACGCTTCGTAGAACCGTTCGAAGCCGGCCTCCAGCGCCCCGCGCGCAAGCTTGGCGTTGGCTCCGGATGGACACAGGGCGTCGACCACCGCCAGATCGCGCGCGCTCAGCATCATGTCTCCAGCGCCGCGCGCGCGGCGATCGCGAAGTAGGCCATCGCCGCCGCCGTCGCGGCGTCGAGCGCGAAGACCGCGAGGAAGGCCGGGTAGCGTTCGACCGCGAGGAAAACGCCCAGATACAGCACGGCGGTCGAAGTCTTCAGGAACAGCAGCGGAACCAGGACGGGATAAAAGCGCCGCAGGTCCCAGAGCAGGAGCCCGCACATGAAGGCGAGCGTCAGCACGTTCGTGGCTCCCAGCACGCGCCATACGTGGCCCGTCTCGCCCGCCGCGAGCGCGTACGGGCCTCCGCCCAGGAGCATGCCGACGCGCTCGAACTCCCGGATCGCCAGGGAGGGCGCGAGGATGTAGCCTAGGGCGGGAAGCAGGAAGTTCAGCATGATGAGGAGGTAGGCCGCTCGAAATCGCCTCACCGCGGCGGGGGCCGGATTGGAGCCTCGGTCCATCGCGCTGATGACCTTCACGGACAGGCGCCGGCGGCGATTTTCTGCTGGACGATCGAGGCATCGTACGCCTGGGTCCTGCCGTCGCCGCTCACATCGTATTTTGCGTCGTCGGGGATAAGCCCGGCGACGGCGTTAAGAATGACCTGCGCGTCGGCATTCGTCACCGCTCCGTCGCCGTTGATGTCCAGCCTGCGACACTCCGGCGACGGGCCGACGCACTCGTCGTCGTGGATGCAGAGATGCTGCACGGGGCAGAAGCAAGTCCCGCTTTCGTAGCGCGCGCCCGGACCCGACGGGCAGTCCTGAGCGGAGGCGCAGGGGACCGCGTCAACGACGTAGCGTATCCGCTCGTCTGCCCCGCAGCTCAACGTCAAGCCCCGAGCGGAAACCCGGGACCCGCAACTCGATTTTGGCTCCCAGGACGGCGGTCGCCAGAACGGGGGGTCGCAGCAGGCCCTGGGGCTCGGCGGAGTGGGGGTGGCGGTGGGCGTCGGGGTGGGCGTTGGGGTGGGCGTCGGGTCCTCGCGACTCGGCGCGGTCGGTGCTAACCTCCCCTTGCACGCAGGCGACGCTTCGCATGCCGCGTAGCAGCTTGCCCAGACGCCGGCGGCGGCGCACGCCTCGGAGGGGTCGCACATGGCATACTTGTCGCAGAGTTGATCAAGTTTGTCCCGATCGGCTGCCGGCATAAGGGCATACAGCGACGCCCGGTAGTTCCCCAGGTCGTCATCAGGCCCCGCGTCGTCAATCTTCGACAAGCCAGTGACCTTGTGCGGATCTCCGCCCCCGCCCCCGCCGTTCCCGCCTCCTTTTCCGCCGCCTCCCGCCTCGCCCAGCGTCTGTTGGCGCGCCTCATCGAAGGTCGGCATGCGGCTCGCGCCGCCCGAACCGGAGCCGCCGCCCGCGCCAAGAGAGACCGGCTCCGGCGCTCCAGACGGCCAGGACATGACCGCAAGTCCCGCTTGGTCCCACTGGGGGCCGGGCTGGATGCCATGGGTCTTGAGCCAATTCGAGCAGTCGGAGGCGGTGGCGCATTTAGCGACCGCGACCCGGCAGCGCTCCGCGGCTCCCGCCTCGCGGCAGGCTCGGCCCAACGGCATCCCCTTGTCGACGAGCCCGGCGATCCTTGCCCGGTCGGATTCCTTGAGCCTCGACATGATCGCGAGGAAGGCGCCCGCTCCCCCGCCCGGGCCGGAGGGTGCCTTGAGCGCCTTGAGGGCCGCGCGTCCCGGACGCGCTCGCTCGCTCCCGGGCTCATCTGGCGCGTCGCCTGTCGCGGCCGCATCGGAGCCGGCCCGCTCCCGCTTCGGCGGGGCGAAAATGCTGGCGAGCAGGCGCCCCAACTCGCCGGAGCGCTTGAGCTCCTCGGCGAAAGCGGCTATGTCCTTGGGCCCCTCGCCTGCCACGAACCGCTGCCATTGATCCCGGAGGCCTCTGTCCTCCATGAACCCCAGCAGGAAGCGCTCGCGATCCGCCTCCGAGGCGCCCTTCATCAGCAGGTCGGTCAACTCGTCAAATCGCATCGAGGAGTCGGGGGCCTGGCCGGAGAACGCCTTTTCCTTCGCGCGCTCCAAACCCATTAAGACCCTTCCGTCGCCGAGAAGCGAAGTCCGCTCCGCAGAAGCCCCCGGCTCCCCCGAGGGCCTGGACTCCCAGAGCCTGCGGGACCCGCGCTGTGGCTCGATGGTGGAGGCCCCTCGATAGAGCCAGGCCGCCGCCGCCGCGCAGGTGACGGCCAGTCCTGCGAAGGCGATTCCGAGCCGCCGGCGCCTCAGCGCTTCGCGGCCGGAGAGGCCGTCGCCTCCCTGCACCAGTCCGCGCCCTTCCGTCTCACCCATCGCTCCTCCCCGATCAGCTTGACAGCGAAGACCGGATACTCCTCAGCGCGTACACCGCGGCGACCGTGGACTCGGTCCCCGCCGCAAGGTAGCCGATCATCTCGTCGGCCGTCCCGAGCGCTGCCAGGCGGCCGAACTCGGACTTCGCCCGGCCGAGCGCGAACAAGACGTCGCGCATCGACAAGGCATGCCGCTCATGCCGCCCGGTCCACTCCAGGAGCTCGCGGTGGCGGCGCTTGATCTCGCGGTTTAACCCTTCGCGAACCTGGCGCGGGTTCCGGATGAACGACCAGGGCGCGGCGTCGGAGTCCTTGAACTCCCGCTCGCTCCCGCGCGCCGCTTGGATCAGCGCGTCGAAGGCGTCGAGCAGCGGTTTGAGCTGGATCCGCCGCTCCGCGGTGTCGGCCATCTTCAGCAGCTCCTGCTTGCCCTCGGCCAGGCGATCCGAGACCGCGCGCAGCCCCTCGCCGCGCTGAGGGCGGATCACCATCGCGTCCGCGGTCTCCCGGATGCAGCGCTGAGCCCAGCCCGCCTCGACCGGGCGCCCGCCGACCATGTCCGCTTGGACCTTCGACAGGCATGAAACGCCTTGCTCCAGCCGTTTCTCATCCAGCGCGAGATAGCGGTCCAGTCCGGTCTCGGGATCGTTGAACGCGTCGCGGACGTCCACGAGGGTTCCGTGTAGGGATGGCCGGGGATGGCGGCCGGAGGGGGACGTGTCGGCGATGAGCATGCCGAGGGCCGCGAGCATTTGGGCGATCTCGCCTCGGATCCGCTTGACCTCCTGGGCGTAGCCCTCCGTCGCGCCGCGTAAGGCGCTCAGGCCGAGGGCCGCGACGTCGAAAGACAGCCCTTCGAGGATCGGCCCCAACTCGCCGGCGGCCGCGCGGCTGGAAGCGGGCGCGGATGCCTGATGACCACCGCCGCCTCCGCCCGCTCCGCCGCCTCCGCCGCCCCCGCTCCTCCCGGCGGATGCGCCTGAAGCGCCCGCGCTGGCGGGGTGTCCCGAGCCCGCGCCGGGCCCCATCGCGGCGCTGCCGCCGGTTTCGGGGAACCCCGCACGCGTCTCCAAGAGCGCCAGAGCCACCGAGCTGGCGAGAAAGTCCTTAGGCAGCCAGGCGCTCGCGCCAAGCCCCGAGGCGCAGCCCCTATCGGCGGCGCAGGTGGATAACGCCCGAAAGCAGTTCCGCAAGAGGCCCGCGCGCTGGCAGGCGTCCCAAGGGCCGCGGGACTTGGCCATCTGCTTGAGCACCTCGCTGCGCTGGCCGGGCGGCATGCTTTCCAAGGCCGAGGCCTCCCGGGCTGTATCGCCCGCCGGCGACGCTCCGGAGCCGCCGGCCGACGCGCCTAGGGCGGATTGCCCCGGTGAGGTGCTGAGCGCGCCGAACCTTTGTCCCTGCGTTTCCCGCCCCGCTGGCGGAGCCGACCCCCCTAGAGGCTCGGCAGAGGGATCCTCGGCTTGCCAATCGGATCTCGGAGTGGTTTCAGCGAGAAGCGCGCCCATGATCCGGCCCAGATCACCGGATTGCCGGAGCTCCCGAACGAACGCGCCGAGGTCCCTAGGTTCGGGCTGCTTGAGGAACTCGTCCCATTTCCGTTGGAGCGCTTTGTCCTTGAGGAAGGCGATCTGGAAGAGCTCGCGAGCCTTTGGTGAGAGGCCGGGCAAGAGCATCGCGGCGAGGTCGCGCAACTGCCCGCCCGGGCTCTTGGGCTTGGCGGCCTCCCCGCCGCCAAGTCCGCCCGGCAGAAAGGCGCCAAAGAACCTCGCAAGGCGCGATCGAGCAGGCGGGGGCGCAAGCGGGGGGGGCGCGAGGCCGGCGATGACCGGCCCACCGCGGCTCGAGGATGAGCGGGAGGGCGACCGGCCCTGGCGCGCTAGGAACAGATATAGGAGCACCGCCGCTCCTAGGACTCCCAGGCCGTAGCAGACATAGAGGAGCCGCATGATGAGCCGGCGCCTGGTTTCCTCCGCGTTCGCTCTGCCGGGCCCCACGGTCAGGCGTCGGATCATCTCAGGCGCCCTCCGAGCGCGGAGCTCGGCGAAGGCCCGGCCAGCGGACGCCGTCCGTCGGGCGTGCTCGCTGCCCGGCTGGCGGCGTCACTCGCCCCCTCCGCTGCAGTCTGGGGGGATCAAATCCCGCTCGTGGCCTCCTGCGAGTTGGCGTCCGTAGTCCTCGATCGCGCAACCGGCACCCTCGGGACAGATACGCGTATACCGCAGCCCCGTGCCGGTATATGTCCACGGGCTGCAGGCCTGGCAACAATCCGCCGGCGTGTTGGTGGTGTTGCAGCCGTCACGCGCGACGCATTGCGTCGCCGTGTCCCCACAGTTCGTGCCCCCCGTCCACAGCTTCTCCTGGAGCATTTGACCGGCACGGCAGTTGCCCCTTCCACAGCCGATGTCCTTCCAGCTCCCGGCGACGCAACGAGTGTCCGCGACGCAGGCGGAAGCCTTTCCGCTTTTCCTACAAACTGAGCCGGGGCAGCAGTCACGTTCGTCCTTGCTACAGTCTTCACCGAGCGCATAACAGCAGCTGTTATGCACGACACATTGCGTCGCCTTGGCGGCACAGTTCGTGCCGCTCGTCCACGGTTTCTCCTGCAGCATCTGACTTGGGCTGCAGTTGTTCTGTCCGCAGCCGATGTCCGTCCAGTTCCCGGCGACGCAACTCTGCCCAGTTCCGGAGCTACACGAGAGATCCGGTTCACATTTCTCTTCTCTCGGATCGTCATCGCAGTCAGGGGGTCCGGACCACTTGAAGCGCAGCCTCTGCCCAACGGGGCACGGACGGTCTCCACTCCGCGATCGTTGGCCGCAAGGGCCTTCCCTCCACGGGCATTCCCCGGAGACGGTTTGGATTGTAGTCGTCGTCGTGTTCCCTGGGGTTGTAGTCGTGGTCGCGCCCGCTCTGGTCGTGGTCGTGCCTGGCTGGGTCGTGGTCGTGCCCGCTCTGGTCGTGGTCGTGCCTGGCTGGGTCGTGGTCGTGCCCGCTCTGGTCGTGGTCGTGTCTGGCTGGGTCGTGGTCGTGCCCGCCCTGGTCGTGGTCGTGCCTGGCTGGGTCGTGGTCGTGCCTGGTTGGGTCGTGGTCGTGCGTGACGACGACGTGTCATGCCCCGCAAGGATCAACTCATCGAGCGAAGTGTACGCGCTGCCGGCTTGAGCTATGCCTTCGCCCAGGTCGTCCATCTTCCTGTCGAAATCCGTGCCCGTGCCGAGGCTCTCGAATTTGCTGTCCGCCCGAGCTATCGCAAGGCCGGCACTTGTCTTCGCCGAGTGCTGCACGGACACGTGCGCCGCGGCCCAACTTAACCAAGCCTCCTTCCAGGTCGTGACGGGATTCCGGTCGGAGAGTTGGCTGGCGTCCGCGAAGTGCCAGGGGTGGTTCGTGGAAGCGCTGAGTTCTCCGATGGCGGCGTCCAGTAGGCTGAGGGTGCCTGTCGGGCGCTTCGTTCCCAGGTTCTCCACCAGGTACTGCTCGTCGTACGGATCGTTGGCCGCATGCTGTAACGCGTCGTCCAGTTGTGTCTTGACATCGGCGCGGAGTTGCTGCAGGGCCTTGACCCAGGTCGCTCTGCGGGCCAGTAGTTGTCCCGCATTCACCGCGCACTGAGACTGCACGGCGGGCTTTGGATGAGGCTTGTTCAAGCATGTGCCGTGGAGTTTCAGGTCTTCGTATGCCTTGATTGCTTGCGCGCGGTCCGGCAGGTTAATCCTGGAGATATCCGTATGGATAGGGCTGTTACTGTTGAAGTAGGTCAGCGCGTTGGTGACGCGGTCGATCGCGGCTTGAACTTTCGTCCCAGCACTGTGGGCCACGCGGCATGAATTCGTCGACTGCTCTCCGGCGCAAGCGCCGATCGCTCTCAGCATCGCCTGAATCCCTGGGTGGAACACATCCGAAAAGATGCCGTTTTTGATCGCCGCGAGGCTCGTGGCGCCGGCTCCGGGGTTGGTGTCCGTAGTCGTGCCGCTGCCTGTCTGGGTATCGGTTCGGCTTCGGGTATCGACGTAGGAGCTCGTGCCGGTATTCGTCCCCGTCCCTACTCCAGTCCCGCCGGTCCCACCCCCATCGCCGAGCCAGTTGGTGATGAGGGCGATGAGCGCGGTAATCGCGAGGACCAGCGCCAAGATCGCGGCCAGAAGCTGGGCCAGGGTTTGGCCACTTTTGGCGCTCTTTGGAATTCTCATGACGGCCTCCTGAAAAATGCTCTGCGAAACGGTCTTGGATGCTTGCTTACATGGACTGCGGCCCTGGGGAAACGGGCCTCGAGGCGTCGGGCGGGACTTACTTCTTTGAGTCGAGGTGGAAGGGGACGACGGGACTGAGGTCGTACGGCAGGCGTTGGAAGCGATAGCGTCGTGACCGGCTCGGACGACGGCGTATCAAGGGAAAGGCGAAGAGGCCGATGAATAGCAGGAACAATTCGAAGCGGCCGGGCGCCGCGAGGGAAGATTCCAGAAAGAACCCGGCGTGAGAGACCGTTTCCTGACGCGGCGCGCCCGTGGTCTCTCCGGCGGACCGCGCCCGAGCGCCGTCGTCGCGAGCGGCTTCGTGCCAAGTGGGGGTCGGGCCTGCCGGCGCAGGCGCCTTCGCCTCGGCGTACGCGCTGACGAGGAGTGTCCTGGTCGTGACGAATACAAGCGCGATCAGCTTCTGGAACCAATGGGAATAGCGTCCCGGTTTCATCATCGCGTTTCCAGGGGGTGGCAGGAGTGTAATGGTCGCTCGACAGATTGTCAAGGATACGGGACTCGACGGCAACTGCTTCCGATGCCGTCTCGGAACCGCACTCTTGCCGCCGGATCCACCCGGCGGGCCCCGTCGAGCGGTGCGACGGCCTCTGGAAATCCTGGGGCGTGCGCGGCTCCGCGCGGCTGCCTCCGGACGAAGCCGCCGCCCCTTGACTGCGCAAGCTCTCGAGGTCAATACTCCTGAGGATGGCGTCGAGCAGGACGTCGGCCCCTCCGGCCGCACTGCTTGCGGCGGCGTTGGCCGCGGCTCCGGCCCTCGCGCAGGAGGGCGGCGAGCCGCCCACGCCGCTTCCCGCCCCAGACGCCCGCGCCGCCCTCGAGCGGATCGCCGGGCCCATGCGACGGCTGGCGGATGCCGGGCGCGTCCTTCCGGCCCCCGTCCTGGAGCCGGGCGAGCATCTCCTCGCGGACGAGGCGCTCGAGGCGTTCGCTCGGGCCGTCGACGACCGCACATTCGCCCGCGAGCACGCCTCGTTCCGCGGTGGGTACCTTCGGCGGAACTTCCTAGATACCGAACAGAAGCGAGGGCGATTCCGAGAGCCGCTGGCTTCCGCTTTCGAGCCTGGGGAGATCCGCCGTTTCGAGGAATTGCTGTCCACGCCGGGGGCCCTCGTGCTGGCCCGCGGGCTGCTGGATAACCGCCCGGAGCTCGCCAGGGTTCTCCTCCACGAGCGCGTCCACCGGGAGATGGATCGGCTGGCACCCAATGAGTCGGGCCTGCTCCGGAGGGCTTACGACGACCTGATGAACCGGCCGGAGCTCCCGGTCGATCCCAAGGAACACTACGGCCTCATTTCCAGCGTGCCGTTCGTCCGAGAGCGGCGGGTTCCCGGCCGGCCGGGAGGGTTCTACGAGGTCGCCGTGGCCCAGAACTGGAGCGAGTTCTATCCGTACCTGGCCAATGGGGTGTTCGAGCCCCGCGTGCTCGACGCGCTGAGGATCGACCACCCCGAGGCGTTCCGGCTCTACGACGTCATGCGCGCGCGCTCGGCGCGGGGCGCCGGAGATGGAGGCCGCTCGGAGTGAAGCCATGAGGGCCTGCTCCCGGCGCAATGGAACGCGACTACTCGCGGGCCTCGTCGGTCTGCTGATCGTGCCGGCCCCGGCCCGGAGCCGGACCCAAGACGCGTTGGCGGAGCTGACGCGGCCCGGCGCCTACCCGAGAATCCTCGGCATGGCCGGGGAGCATGCTCGCGCCTTCGCGGCGGGGGCTCCCGCGGACGTCGCGTCCCGGCGTGGCGCCTGGGAGTTGCTGGAACACATGCTCGGAGGCGGGGGGCTGGACCCCGGGGGCGAGCGCATCCGAGAGGTGCTTCCCCGGCTTCCTCCTTCCGAGTGGTACTTCCTCGTTGCGGTCGAGCGCGAGCGGCGACGGATCGTTTCGGAACTCGGGCGGGGAGGACTCACGAACGCAGCCGATAACGCCGCGGATTGGGCTAACGATGCCTGCGAGTTCGCGGGGCTGGGCAAGCCCTTCTCGACGAAGGGCTACCGCTGCTACGACCGCCGCGACCGGCTTGCGCGCGCGGTAGATGAGATTCGTGTGCGCGGCGTCGGCAAGCAGTGGTCGCATGTTTTTATCCAGGCGAATCCGGGGGCGAAACCCAGTCCGGTGGAGCCGCGGAGCGGCGAGCACCATGCCAATTGCCTGGTGTATCTCGATGGAAACGCTCGCGTGGAGATCATGGCGGATGCCTGGGGGGATAGCCTTGTGCCCGCCTACACCTGGTGGTGGTTCTGGGAGCGGGACGTACACGACGCGCTCAAGGCCTCGGGACAAGAGGGCTGGTGCGAGCCGGTGAACATACGCGAGGGGCGGGACGCGGCGCGCCAGGCCTCGGCGCTTAAGCAGGAGGAGTTAGAGCGGTCCCGCCGGAGCGCCTTGAATCTCCTGGCTCCCGGGCTATCACCCTGAGTCCCGGGAATTTCTCGGACCGCGCGGTCTAGAGCGCGCGAGGGAGAGAGGCGGCCCCAAGTTGACCGCCATGAGGGTACCCACGCCAGCCTCCCGCGGTCACCCAAGCATCCTGGAAAGGGAATGGTTCATCTCTTGAATTTCAAGTGTCCTGTCCAGTTCAAAATGAAACATTCGAAGGCTCCGATCTGTTGACAGTTTCCGCCCCCAACGACCCTTTCGGGGCCGTGTCCCACTCCTCGTACAATCCTAGCTTTTCCAGCGCT
>JACQPK010000062.1 GCA_016207565.1 Elusimicrobiota bacterium | reverse complement strand
GATCGGGCGCCGGCAGCAGCGACCAGGCCTCCGCCGTAAACAGAGGACCGGGTGCGGCGGCGGGCTCGGACGCCGCCGCCGGGGCCGCCTGCGGCGGGTGCGCGGGGAGCGGAGCGCGCGAAGGGGCGGCGTGCGCCGAAAGCAGACCGACGGACGCCAGGAGGAGCGGGAGCGCCATCGCCGGCGATTCTACCGCAAGCGCGTCTCGGCCCGCAACCGGTCAGCGGCGGAGCTTGCGGGGCGGCGGCGTCGGGACGCCGCGGGCCGCCTTGTACTCCGCGAACGCCCGCTCGGGGTCGAACTTCGGAAGGCTGAAGAAGAACTGCGCGCCCTTTCCGGGGCCCTCGGACCGCGCCCAGATCCGGCCGTCGTGCGCCTCGACGAGGGCGCGGGCGATAAATAGGCCGAGGCCCAGGCTCCCTTTGGACTCGGGATCGGCGCGGAAGAACTTATCGAAGAGGCGGTCGAGGTTCGCGGCGTCGATGCCGGTGCCGTTGTCGGAGACCTCGATGATGAACTCGTCGTGGAACTCGTGGAGGACGATCTCGACGCGGCCCGTGCCCTGCGCCACGTGCTTGAGGGCGTTGGAGACCAGATTCTGCACGATCTGCTGGATGCGGGCCGGGTCCGCCTGGACCCAATGAGCGGACGGCGCGCCCCGGACCTCGAGCGCGGCGCCCCGGCTCTCCGCTGAGTGCGCCAGCGACTCGGCGGCCGCCGCCAGAACCTCGGACAGCCTGACCTGCGTCTTTCGGACGGCGAACCCGCCCCCTTCGATGGCGGACAGGTCCAGCAGGTCGCCGATGACCTGCTCCATGAAGCGGCTGCACGAGAGGATTCGTGCCAGCAGCTTCGCCCGCTCTGCGGCCGGGAGGTCCCTAGACATCATGAACTCGGCGTAGCCCTCGATGCAGGCGAGCGGGTTGCGGAGGTCGTGCGCGACCACCGCGACCAGCTCCTGCGGGTCCAGGCTCGCGTCGAAGGACTCGGGCTCCACGCCCTCAGGATGTGCCGGAGGGCCGCCGGCAACCCGGGTCCGAGGGCCTAGGCCAGGGGTGCCCAAAGGGCCCAGGCGTCGTCTCGGCCCAGAAGCGCTGCACGTCGGCCAGGATGCGCTCGGACACGAGCTCCCGCGGGCTCTGGGCGAACCAGTCCCGGGGCATCGACTTGGCGAACGCCGGGCTCAGGAACCGGTCGTCCATCAGCACGATCAGGCCGCGGTCGGTCTCCGAGCGGATCACGCGGCCGGCGGCCTGGACCGCCTTCGCCATCGCGGGATAGGCGTAGGCGTAGTCGAAGCCCGCGCCGTAGCGCTTCTCGTAGTACTCGCGCATGTGCTCGCGCTCGAGGTCGAAGGTCGGGAGCCCAGGCCCGACCACGAAGGCGCCGATCGCCATCTCGCCGGGATAGTCGACCCCCTCGGCGAGCATCCCGCCCTGGACCGCGAACACGAGGTGGGCCCCGCCCGGAGCCTGGAGGCGCTCGAACAGCTCCTCCACGGCGTCGCGGGTCATGCGCCGCGTCTGGCGCAGGAGCGCAAATCCCGGCGGGGCCTGCGTGCGCTCGAGGACGCGCTCCATGAACTCGAAGCTCGGAAAGAAGGCGAAGTAGTTGCCGGGTTTCAGCCCGGCGATTCGGCCGATCGCCTCCGCGACCTTGGGGTAGGTTCGGGCGCGGCGCGAGTAGCGCGAGGAGAGCTGCGGGATCACGAGCAGCTTCCGGCGCTCGGCGGGAAACGGCGAGACGAACTCCGCGGTGCTCGTGCCGTCCTCCGGCAGGCCCATGAGGCGCCGGTAGAAGTCGAACGGCTTGAGCGTCGCCGAGAAGCCGACGACGTGCGCGTAGCCGTCGTAGCGCTGCGCGAGCATCCCGGAGGCGTCGCAGCAGGTGATCCGCACGGCCGGCGGCGAGGGCCGGTAGGTCGTGAAGAACGCCTCGTGGCCCTCCGCGATCCAGCCGAGGGCGGTGGCGAACTCGGACCAATAGAAGGAGAGCCGGAGCACCGGGTCTCGCGGCGGGATCTCGACGTCGGAGGCGAGGTACTCGGCCAAAAACGCGCGCAGCCGGGCCTCAACCTCGAGGAAGGTCCGCGCCGGAGGAGAGATGCGGCACGGCCCCTCGGCGTCCCCGGGCGCGCACCCCGCGACGGTATCGATGCACTCGTCGAGGAGCGCGAGCGCCCTCTCGCGCAGCCGCCCTTCGAGCCGGGAGAGCCCGTCGCGGAGCCCCTCCAGCGCGGCGGTCGAGAGCTCGGGGGAGTAGTAGTCCAGCGCCCGGGCGGGAAGGTTGTGCGCCTCGTCGACGACCAGATTCGGCCCGCCCTCCTGGTCGAGCCCAAGCGCCGTGAGGGTCCCCAACGCCGACCGCGGCGCGAACACGTAGTTGTAGTCGCAGATGACGGCGTCGGCGTCCAGCGCCGCGTCGACCTGGAGCTCGTAGGGGCAGACCTGATGCTCGCGCGCCACCCGGGTGAAGACGCGGGCCGAGAGCTTCCGCTTCTTGGCGAGGGCCCGCACGAGCCCGTGGGCGGCGACCTTCGTGTAGTGGTCGCGGGCGTACTCGCAGTAGTCCGGATTGCAGAGCGGCTCGTTCTTGAGGCAGAGCTTCGCCTTCGCGGTGACCGTCATCGAGCGGATGTTCCCGCCGCCTTCCTTGACACCCTCGTGGAGGCGCCGGACGGCGTCCTCCGCGACGCCGTGCTGGCTGTTCTTCGGCGTGACGTAGACGACGCGCTGCCCGCGTCCGAGCGCCTCCTTCAGCGCCGGGTAGAGCACGCCGACGGTCTTCCCGAGCCCGGTCGGGGCCTGGAGCAGGAGCGGACGCTCCTCGGCCATCGCGCCCTCGACCGCCCGTCCGAGCTCGAGCTGTCCCGGCCGGGGCCGCTCGAACGGGAAGGCGAGCGCCTGCGCCGCCTTCCGGCGCCGGGCCGCGCGCCGCTCCGCCAGCTCCGCCTCCTCCGCCAGCTCCCGGAGGCGCCGCGCGAGCCAGGCCTCGTAGCCCGGACGGTCGAGCCGGATGGGGAGGTCGAGGGTCTCGAAGCTCCGCGTCGAGACGAGGTGCAAAGACAGCTCGGGCTCGGCGTCGTGGGCCAGCCGGTGGAGGTAGCCGTAGGTGCGGAGTTGCAGGCAGTACGGGTGCTCCGGATCCTCGTCGAGCCGGCGGAGGAGCTCCTCCGCGTTGAACGCGGTCTTGATCTCCTCGAGCTTGGGAACGGCGCCGTCGAACAGCCCGTCGACCTTGCCTCCGACCAGGAACCGGTAGCCTCCGGCCTCGAACGCGCGCTCGAGCCGGACCTCCGCGCGGTAATCGGGAAACCGCTTGGCCCGCCGCGCCTGGACGCGGTCGTGGATCTCGCGGCCCAGCTCCTGCGCCCGGCCGAACCCGGAGAGCGCCTCGATCGAGCCCCGGCGCGGGGAAGGGACCGCGAAGTCCCGCACCGCGACCTTGAGCTCCTTCATCCGAAGAGCGGGAACTGCTCGGGGTCGCGCGCCGCGAGCGCGGTGTCCGGGAAGGCCTGCAGCCCGAGCTCCCGCAGATGCCGTACCAGCGCGCCGTGGCCCCGGTGCTGCACGTAGACCCGGCGGGCGCCGGTCTCGCGGACGGTGCGAACGAGGTCGTCGAAGTCGGCGTGGTCGGACATGAGGAAGCCCCGGTCGCAGCCGCGCGTCCACCGCTGCGTCCAGCCCGAGGCGAAGGCCGTCTTGAACTCGCCGAGGAGCGACGCGCGCTCGGACTCGAGGAAGCCCTGCGGCGCGAGCACGAGCTCCCCGTGCAGCCGCTCGTCCGGCCCGAGCTCGCCGAGCCGGCGCCAGGGCGCGAGCCGCACGCCGTGGGCGCGGTAGCACTCGTTGAGCGCGGCGGCCGCGTCGTGGCAGAACACGGGGCGGCGCGCGAGCGGCGCGAGGACGCCGAGGACCCGCTGCGCCTTGCCCAGCGAGTACGCCAGGAGCACGCTGTTGAGCCCGCGCGCGGCGTTGGCCTCCCACCAGTCGTGGATCTCGCGACCGAGATCCGCGCCCTTGCGCCAGGAGAAGGACGGAGTGCCGAAGGTCGCCTCGGTAACGAAGACGTCGCAGGCCACCACCTCGAACGGCTCGCAGGTCGGGTCCGGCTCCCGCTTGTAGTCGCCGGAGACGACCCAGACCTCCCGGCCGGCTTCTATCCGCACCTGGGCCGAGCCGAGGATGTGGCCCGCCGGATGGAGCGACACCTTCACCCGGCCGAGCGTGAACGGCTCTCCGTAGGCGACCGGATGGACCGGCAGGTTCTTCCCGAGCCGCGCCTTCAAGAGCGGCGCCCCGGAAGCCGCCGCGTAGTAGGTTCGGCTCCCGCGGCGCGCGTGGTCGCTGTGGGCGTGCGTCGAGACCGCGCGATCGACGGGGCCGCTCGGGTCGATGTGGAAGTCGCCGGCGGGGCAGTACAGGCCTCGCTTCGTCAGCACGAGCATTGGGTCGCTATCCGGTGCGTGCCTGGCCCCACCGTTACGCCATTTGATCGAGGCCTGGCACGCTAATGCTGATTATCGCAAATGCTAGGCTGGCCGCATGAGCCCCCTGTGGGAGTTTCTCGAGGTCCTCACGGTCGGCTTTCCGTACTGCTGCTTCAAGGTGCTGGGCGGGCTGCTTCTCGGCGGCCCCGTCGGCGGCGCGCTCATCGCGTTGGGCGCCGTGGACGCGCTGATCAACGCGGCGAACGCCGCGAGCCTCGTCGTCCGCCGCCGCCGGGCGCTTCAGGCGTGCTTCTTCTCCGCTGTGGCGACGCGGCTCAAGGGCGACGGCAAAAGCCACTTCGGCAACTCGCTGGACGTGCTCCTCTGCTGCCTGCTCGTGACGTGGGTCATCGCGCGGGGCGGGCTGGGCGACGCGCCGCGGAGCCATCACGCGGTGTGGAGCGCCTGCGTGATCCTCAATGTGATGTGGGCGGGCCTGTCCCGCTTCGCGACCTCTCTCAGGAGCCTGGCGGACTGACGTCGACCACCACGGGGTCGTGGTCCATCCAGTCGAAGGCCTCGGGTGAGGCCGACGGATGCCGCGAGCCCGAGGGGCCCGTGAGGCGGAGCACGCGTGCCGAGCCGGCCGAAAGCGGCGGCGAGGCGAAGATGCAGTCGAGCCGGGACCGCAGGCGGCCGACGCCGAGCGCCCAGCCCAGGGGGATGAGCGGCGCTCCCAGCGGCAGGAGGATTCGCGGCCAGCGGCGCGGCGCGCCCGAGGTCGGCCCGGCGCCCTTGGCGAGGTCGCGGAGCGCGCCGCGGAGCGCGTCGATCGCCTCGCAGTCGGCCTCCCAGTCGGCGGTCGCGAGCTTCGGGACGAACGGGAGCCAGGCCCTCAGGCGCTCGGCGGCATGGTGCATGCTCCCGGGCGCGTCGTCGAAGTTGAAGTCGCCGCCGATGACCAGCGGTCCGTCCCGCCGCTCGGCCGCCCAGGCGGCGAGCCGCTTATGCTGCGCGATGCGGCCTTGGGTCTGTATGCCCGCGTCGGAGTGGTTGGAGAGGACGGAGATCTCGCCTTTGCCGTCGCGAAGGCGCAGCTTGGCGCCGACGCCGTTGATCCTGCCGGGGGGAGTCAGCGGTTCGAGCACCTCGACCGTCTCCGGTCGCGCGAGGAGCACCTGGGTGTGTCGGTACTCGGGCGTGCCCGCGGCGGCGACCGAGTAGCCCGTCAGTTCGGCGAGGCGGCGGTGGTGGTCCTGCTTCACCACGACCTCCTGCAGCGTGACCGCGTCGGGCGCTTCCGCGCGGATCACCGCGGCCACCGACTCGAGGTCGGAGTCGCGGCTCGCCGTCGCGAACGTGTAGGCCATCCCGCGGTAGCCGCGGCCCGGCAGCCGAGGCCGCACGTCGAAGTTGCCGATGTTCCACTGCAGCACTTTCATCGCCTTCCCAGTGTAGTATCCTTTGGGAGCGCATGTCACCCAGCGCGGTCCTTTTCCCGATCCTCGGCGGCATCTTCGCCTGGCTCGGCTACGAGCGTGGCGCCTCCGGCTGGTTCTTCGTATGGATGGGCGTCTCGGGTGTCGGGCTCGGGCTCGCCTACGGCGGCATCGGGCCGCGCCTCATGGGGAAGCGCCCCGACGGCGGCCGCGCGTGGTGGTCGTACGTCGTCTTTGGGCCGCATTTCCTCATTAGCTGGCTGGTATGGCGGTGCCTGCGCTTCGGCCGGGAGCCCGCCTGCAACGAGGTCTCGCCGGGGATCTGGGTCGGCCGGCGCCCCTACCCCGCCGAGCTGCCCGAGGTCGACCTGATCGTCGATCTCACCTCGGAGTTCGCCGCCGCCGACGGGATCGGCAGCCGCGCGGGCTATCTCTGCGTGCCGATGCTCGACGGCACGGCCGGAGACCCCGCGGCGGTCCAGGCGCTCATCTCCAGGCTCGCGGCCGAGAAGGGGCGCCTCTACATCCACTGCGCGCAGGGGCACGGCCGCTCCGCGATGGTGGCGGCCGGGCTGCTCCTGGCGCGCGGCCTCGCGAAGGACGCCGGGGAGGCGGAGGCGATCCTCCGCCGCGCGCGGCCGGGCGTCGCGCTCAACCCCGAGCAGAAGCGGCGGCTCGCTTCGTTCGGGTAACCGGCCTCAGTAGAGCGCGTTGACCGGGGCGAAGAACGGGTTCGGCCAGTAATCGCCGGGTTCCTGGCGGCCCGCCCCGTCGTCGAGCCAACCGAGGCTCCGGGCGAGCGCGAGGTTACGCCAGCGCCGGCGCCGGCCGGTCTGCGGGTCGAACCACCGCAGCTCGACGAGGCGAGCCCCGAGGCTCTCCTCTCGGCCCTCGCGTACGGTCCTCACGAAGTCGATCTCCGGCTCGCGCTCGCGGCCGACCACGTAATAGGCGACCGTCCCCTTGAGGAAGCAGGAAGGCTCCTGTTCCTCCAGGCCCGGCGCTCCCCGGTGCGAGAGCCCCAGCCAATAGCCGCCGGCGTGCGTCTCGATGAGGAGCGGCGACGCGGGACCGGCGTCCGCGGCCCGATGCCGCTCGAGCAGCGTCGCGGGAGCGGACGCCTCCGCGAGCTCGGACCATTCGGGCCGCACGCGCGCCGGGTCGGGACATGGGCTCCCGCGAGCCACCCGCCACGGCGCGGCCTGCGCCCGCGCGAACAACGCCCCCGACACAAGACAACCGAGAAGGAATCCGATTCGGATCATCGCCTCACCCCCGACGTCCGAGCAGAGTAACACGAGGCGTCCGCGAAGGATGCGGGACCGCCGGGCCGAGGGGGCCGGATATGCGTCCCAGACAGCCGGTGACGCTAAAACCGAGGAAACCGGAACATCGAAGCGATCAATGCCGGTTCGGCGGGAAAGCCTCTTTGAGAGTCCCTGGACCGCGGGCTTGCCGGTCTACGCCGGAGCGATCGGAGCGAGGCCGCGGCGCTGCCAACGCGGAGCGAACGCGCCCCGAGGCCAGAGCTCGAGTCGCTCGTGCGCCAAGACGACGGTGCCGTCGAGGGCGCCTTCTAGAAACGTCGGGCGCATGCCCGGGAGCACCCCGCGCAGGGCGAGGAGCACTCCCGACGCAGGCAGGGGCGCCTTGGCTCCGGTGCCGAGGTCTCTCCAGGCGATCTGAAAGGGGTACTCGAGGCTCGCGGTCCCGACCAGAATCCGGCCCCCGGCGTAGCCCGCGGCGTCGCAGTCCTCCTTGGCGAAGAGCGCCTTTCCGGTCGCCGCCTGCAGGATCGTGAGCGTCCGCTTGTTGCGGGACATCGCGAGCAGGTGGCGGCCGTCGGGAGAGAAGCCCGCTTGGGCCGCCGCTCCTTCCCACGACCACAGCGCGGCGCCGTCCGTCGACGAATGCAGCTCGATCCGGCCCTCGGGGCCGTCGCCGCCGACGAGCCGGCAGGCCGCAAGCGCGGACCCGTCGGGCGAGAACGCGAGGGTGGAGACGATATTCCGGCTCCCCGCGTGCGCCTCCCAGAGCTTACGTCCCGCCTGCGACCAGCAGAGCACTCTGCCGTCTTGCTCTCCTCCGCCCGCCGCCGCCAGTCCGCCTCGAAGGGCGACGGCGCGCGCCTCGGGCAGCTCGGCGCTCGTCCAGGAGACCCGTCCGCCCTCGGCGTAGCGGAAGGCCGGCTCTTCTCCGCGCTCGTGGCCGCACGCGAGCGCTCGCTCGCCGCTCACCGCGACCGCCGGGGCCTTGGTCGCGAAGGGCCCGAGGACCGCGAGCTCTTTGCCGTCGGCGGCGTCCCACAGGCGGACCGTCCCATCGTCGCAGCCCGTGGCGATCGATTTCCCGTCGGGAGACAAGGACAGCGAGCAGATCATGGCCTGGCCGATTATGGAGCGGTCGGCGGCGGCGGTCAAGGCCCTCTCCACGATCCGCCGCAGGTTCCGCGAGAGCGCCTCGGGCGTGAAAGACGAAGCCCCCGAGGGCCAAGACCCTCGGGGGCTCGCTCGCCGGCAGCCGCCTTCAGCTCAGGAGCACTCCGAGTAGCCGCAGTCGTGGCAGGTCGGGCCCGAGCAGCCCGACTCGTGGGCGATGTTCGAGGAGTAGCACTTGGGGCAGTGCTGCGCCTGCGTCATCTCGAGGAAGGAGGTCTTCTGCTTCACCTCCTCCTCCTTCTTGTCGTCGATCCAGCCGGTGTTCTTGAGGTGCCGGCGCAGGGCGATCGACACCGCGTGCGGGATGGAGTCGACGTGGTTCTCGCCGAAGCCGACCGGCTTGTCGCCCTTCACCGCGTTGAGGTGCTTGAGGATCTTGATCGGATCGCCGCCCTCCGCGAAGTACTTGGAGAGCAGGATGCCGAGCAACGACGTCAGTCCGCTGATCTCGGTGCCCAGCGGGGGGATGTTCGTGAAGACCTGGTACGGGCCCCGCTCGTCGTAGTTGATGTGGATGTGGAGCGGGCCGTAGCCCGTCTTGATCTGGTAGTACTCCGACTTCACCCCGAAGGCGTCGGCCGGGTCGCGGCGCTTCTTCTTCTGCGGCGCCGCCGTCGACACCGAGGAGAGGTTGAGCACCTGCTGGGACTTCGAGCCGTCCCGGTAGATGGTGATGCCCTTGCAGCCGAGCTCGTAGGCGAGCATGTACGCCTTGCGCACGTCGTCGACCGTCGCCGCGTTCGGCATGTTGATCGTCTTCGACACGCCGTTGTCGGTGTGCTTCTGGAACACCGACTGCATCTGCACGTGGAACTCGAGCTGCACGTCGTGCGACGTCGGGAACAGGCGCTGGATGTGCGCCGGGATCTCCGGGATGCCGCGCACGGCCTTGTGGTTGTCGTTGACCTTCTTCCACAGGGTCGATTCGCTGAGGCCGAAGTAGTTGTTCGCCGCCGCGATCTCCTTAAAGAGCGGGTTCACCTCGAAGAACACGTCCTTGTCCTCGGGAGACTTCCCGTTTTTCAGCGCGTCGAGCGCCTTCGCGTTGTAGCGCGTGTAGGCGATCGCGAAGAACGGCTCGATGCCGCCGCCCTGCAGGCCCGCGGCGATCGCGATCGTGCCGGTCGGCGCGATCGTCGTGCGCGCGCAGTTGCGCGGCTGCGCGGTCTGGCCGCGGAAGTGCGCCCCCTCCGGGTCGTAGATCGAGTCCTTCCAGTTCGGGAACACGCCGCGCTCGCGCGCGAGCTCCTCGGAGGCCGCCAGCGCCTTCTCGTTGATGAAGCGCATGAGCTTCTCGCCGAACTCGAGCGCCGCCGGCGAGTCGAACGGGATGCCGAGCTTCACCAGGCACTCGGCCAGTCCCATCACGCCCAGGCCGATGCGCCGGTTGCCCTTCGCCATCTCCTCGATCTCGGGCAGCGGGTAGTTGTTGATCTCGATGACGTCGTCGAGGAAGCGCGTCGAGAGCGCCGTGACCTCCGCCAGCCGGTCCCAGTC
>JACQPK010000514.1 GCA_016207565.1 Elusimicrobiota bacterium | reverse complement strand
CGAGTACAAGGTCATGGGCCTCGCCCCCTACGGGGAGCCCAAGCACGCCGGAAGGATCTTCCGGGAGCTCGTCGACCTCAAGGACGACGGGTCCTTCAAGCTGAACCTCGACTACTTCGACTTCTGCGCCGGCCTCACGATGACGAACGCGCGCTTCGACGCTCTCTTCGGCGGGCCGCCGCGCGCGCCGGAGTCGCCCTTGACGCCGAGGGAGATGGACCTCGCCGCCTCCGTCCAACGGGTCACCGAGGAGGTGATGCTGCGCATGGCCCGGCACGCGCGCACGGAGACGGGCCTCCCCGACCTCTGCCTCGCCGGCGGCGTCGCGCTCAACTGCGTCGGCAACGGGAGGATCCACCGGGAGAGGGTCTTCGACCGGCTCTGGATCCAGCCCGCGGCCGGGGACGCGGGCGGCGCGCTCGGCGCGGCCCTCACCGCCTGGCATCACTACCTCGACAAGCCCCGCCGCGCGGGCGCTCTGGACTCCCAGCACGGCTCGAGGCTCGGGCCCGAGTACTCGGACGCGGAGATCGAGTCCTGCCTGAAGGGGGCGGGCGCCGACTACCGCCGGCTCGACCGGTCGGACCTGCTCGACGCCGCCGCGGTCGCCCTCGCCGCCGGGAAGGTCGTGGGCTGGTTCCAAGGGCGGATGGAGTACGGGCCGCGCGCGCTGGGGGCGCGGAGCATCCTGGGAGACCCCCGCGACCCCCGGATGCAGACGACGATGAACGTGAAGATCAAGCGGCGGGAGTCGTTTCGCCCGTTCGCCCCGGCCGTCTTGCGCGAGCGCTGCTCCGAGTACTTCGAGCTCGACGCCGACAGCCCGTACATGCTGCTCACCGCGCCCGTGCGGGCCGCGCGCCGCAGGCCCGAGACCGAGGAGGAGAGGCGGCTGTTCGGCATCGAGCGCCTGAAGGTCGCGCGCTCCGAGATCCCCGCGGTCACCCACGTCGACTACTCCGCCCGGGTGCAGACCGTCTCGCGCGCGGACGACCCCCTGTTCCGCGACCTCCTCGAGGCGTTCGACCGCAAGACCGGCTGCCCCGTCCTCGTGAACACGTCTTTTAACGTGCGCGGCGAGCCGATCGTGTGCTCGCCCCGGGAGGCGTTCGCCTGCTTCATGCGCACGGAGATGGACTGCCTCGCCATCGGGGGCTTCTTTCTCGAGAAGGCCGGCCAAAGGCCGTGGAGGGACGACCCGCAATGGGAACGCCGTCTGGTCCTGGACTGAACCCGGAGCTCGTCCTCCCGGACGCTTCCTCCGGCCCGCCGCCGTCGGGGCTGAGGGCGGCGCTGCACGCGATCGCGCGGGTCCAGCTCGCGATCGTCACGGCTCTCCTCTATTATGGGCTGGTCGCTCCGTACGGCCTGCTCGTTCGCGCGCTGGGCCGAGACCCGCTCGACCGCAGGCTAAGGACGGGCGAGAGCTACTGGAAGAAGCGAACGCCGGACACGGACCGCGCCCGCTACGAGCGGCAGTACTAGAAACCGATCGTCAGGCCGGTCGCGAGGTCGCGCGTCGTGTAGGTCGGCGACTGGGTGTAGCCCGCCTGGATCGTCCACAGGAAACGGTCGCGGATGCGCCACTCGAGCCCGCCGCGCAGGGCCTGGACCATGCGCGAGCCCGTGTCCTGGATCCCGTAGCCGGCGCCCGCCTGGAGCAGCCCTCGGAGCGTCCGGGTCCCGGGCCGCGCGGTCACGGTGAGCATGTGCTTCTGGAGCGAACGGGGCGAGTAGTAGAGCGGACTGTCGGTCTCGGCCGTCGAGCGGGTATAGGCGTAGCCCGCGGTGACCCGCTCGGCCAAGCGCCGCGCGAGCGCGAAGCGCGCCGCGCGCTCGTCGTTGCCGTCGCTGTAGCTCCGGGCCTCGCCCGAGACGTTCGCCGTCCAGTTGAAGCCCACGTCCCAACCGAGGCCGAGGCGGCCGGAGCGGACGGTTCTCCCTTCGACGATCGCGCGCGCCGAGTCCACGTCCTGGGACGCGAACCCGATCTCGGCCTGAAGCTGCGGGAGGAGCGAGAACGCGGCGTCGGCGCCCAAGTCCGAGCCGTCCCTCACCCTGCCGCGGCGGCGGAGGGTCCCCGAGCCGTCGAACATCGAGTCGGCCAGGCTGTAGCTGCGGCGGACGTAGCGCAGCTCGCCCCAGCCGCGATAGCCGAAGGGGAAGCGCACGGAGGCCCCCATCTCCCGCGCGTCCACGCCCGGCGTCGTGCCTTCCAGGTACCGCCCCAGGCCGCCCCAGCCGGTGATCCGGGTCTCCTGCACGTTGCTGCCGAAGCGCAGCAGCCCGCGGCTCTGCGTCCGGTCCTGGTTGTCGGCGAAGGTGGTCATGGCCGGCTCGACCTTCGGCCCGATCGCCATCATCGCGGCCGCGTAGAGCTCGCGGTAGCGGGCATTGTCGGGCTCGAGCTCGACGGCGCGAGCGTACTCGCGCGAGGCGCGCCACAAAAACCCCATCCGCTCGTAGGCGACGCCCTTCTGCGCGAAGAGCTCGCCCGTCAGCACCCCCTCCCCCTCCAGGGACTCGTAGAGGCGCAGCGCGCGCTGGAGCTTGCCTTCGGCCAGGTAGATGTTCGCCTCGAGCATCCGGGCTTGGATCCGGGGATCGTTCGTCATCAGATGGGAGACGAGGCGCGCGCCCGACCAGTCCCGAGGTACCGCCAGGCGCCGGAGGAGCTTTCCCCGGGCGAGGCCGCGGTTGTAGCCCCACGGGTCCTCGGAGAACGCGAGGTCGAAGTGCCTAAAGACCGCCTTCTGGTTCAGCGGCGCGGCCCCGGGGTGATTGCTCGCCTCGCCCTGCCCGAACTCCCCGCCCGGGAACGCGAAGGCGGCCGGGCGGCCGGCATCCAGCGCCCGGCGGGCGGCTCGGTACTCGCGCTCGACGCGAGCGGCAAAGTCGGCCTCGCTCTCGCGCCGGCCGAGGGCCTTGGACCAGAGCCGGTCGCCGAAGAAGCGGCCGTGCCGCCCCGCCGCGTCGAGCGCGGCCGGCTCCGCCGCCGCGACGCCGAGCGAGCCGAGCTCCCAGCGCCCGGAGCGTGTGAGGCGGCCCAGCTCCTGAGCGCTCGGGTACGCCGGTCGAGGCTTCACACCGGGGGCGAAGAGCGCGGCCTTCCAGCCGGTCTCCGCCAACGCCGCGTCGGCCTCCGCCAAAGCCCGCGCCCTCGGGTCGTCGACCGTGATCAGCACCGCGCGAGGCGGCAGCGCCCGCGTCCCGGCGGCCGCGGCGAGGACGTCCGCCAGACCGACGGGGCGGTACCCCGCGGCGCGCAGCGCGGCGAGATGGCTCCGGAAGGCCTTCACGGGCACGCCCTCGCCCCGCTCGAAGCGGGCGAGGCCGGGGTACGACAAGACGGTCACGCCGTACGAGGGCGAGGCGGCGAGCGCGCGGACGCGGCGGACCGCCTCGGCGGACCGTCCCAGGTCCGCGAGCACGCGCGCCTCGCGCAGGCCGAGCTGCGGCCAGCCGAGCTTGGCGGCGCCCTCCCGCAGCCGCTCGAGCGCGGCGGCGGGGTCCCCCCGGGCCTGCGCGAGCCTTGCTAAGGCGAGCCAAGGCCGCTCGGCCGAGGGGTTGCGCTTCAGGAACGTCTCCTGCAAGGACTCCGCCTCCGGGTGGCGCGCGAGCGTCTCGAGCGCGTCCGCCCTGAGCAGGTGGGGCGAGAACGCGGCGGTGTCGACGCGGACCGCCTGCTCGACGGCCTCGAGGGCCTCGACCGGACGTCCTCCGAAGAGCCGGATCCGCCCCAGCCGCTCCCACCTCGACGCGTCGAGCGCGGCGGTCGCGCGCAGGCGATCGAAGAGCGACTCCGCCTCCCCCCAGTCTTCGCGAACCACGGCGTCGGCGATCAGCCGCTCCAACGACGGCAGATCGGGGACGGGGGCCGCGGCGAGGGCGCGCCAGATCGTCGTGGCCTCGTCGCAGCGTCCGAGCTCGTAGAGCGCCTCCGCGCGCTTGCGCCGGTAGAGCACGCTCGCCGGGGCGAGCGTGCCGAGCCGCTCGAACAGGGGCAGGGCGTCCTCCGGGCGGCCGTCGGCCAGCTCGACCCGCGCGAGCTCGAAGAGGACCGGGAGGTGGTACCTGTTCTTCGGCAGGAGCTCGCGTAGACGCGCCCGGGCGGAGGCCGCGTCGCCCATGGCGAGCTCGGCGCGCGCCAAGGCGAGGGTCGCGTCCCGGCTTTGCGGCTCCCGCTCGAGCCCGCGGCGCGCCGCCTCGGCGGCGGCCTCGGGCCGGTTCCGCTCCAGCTCGAGGCCCGACATCAGCACGAAGCCGTCGGGCCGCCGCGGCTCGAGCCGGACGAGCCGCCAGGCCGCATCGATCGCCTCCTCGTGGCGGCCCAGCGCGGCCAGCCCCCAGGCGAGGTTGTAGAGCGAGAGGACGTCGGGCGGCTCCGCGCCGGCCAGCTCACGCCACTCGCGGATCGCCTCGGCATGCCGGCCGAGCGAGAACAGGGCCTGCGCGCGCAGCCTCCGGTACGCCGGCACCCCCGGCTTGCGCCGCAGGAGCGCCTCGTATTGCTCCAAGGCCTCGGCGTAGAGCCCCATCTGGTAGAGGACGTCCGCCATCTGAAAGCGCGCGGAGAGCCCGTCGGGATGCCGCCGGATGTAGCCGGCCAACAGGTCCCGCGCCTGGGCCGTCCGCCCGAGCCGCGCCAGCGCCTTGGCCAGCGCGACGTGCCCATCGGCGTCCTCGGGAGCGAGCTGCAGGATGCGGCGGCCTATCCTCAACGCGTCCTCGAAGCGGCCGCGTTCGATCTGCACGCTCGCCACGAGGAACAGCACGTTGGGGTCCTTCGGGGAGCGCGCGGCGAGCCGGAGCCAGTAATGCCAGGCCTCGTCGTAGGCCTGGACCGCGAAGTACACGCGGCCCAGGGCCCGCAGGCTCGGCCCGTCGGGCGGATCGAATGCGATGAGCCGCCTCCACTCGCGCACCGCCTCCTCGAAGCGGTCGAGCTCGTATAGCGCCTCGGCGCGCCGGCGGCCGTAGCGCGGCTCCTGGGCGTCGAGCTCGACGAGGAGATCGTAGAGCGGCAGCGAGAGCTCGAAGCTCCGTTGGAGGTCGTAGATCTCCCCCGCCTGGTAGAGCACCGCGGGCCGGCGAGGATGATCGCGCAGGAGCCCCTCGGCGACGGCCTGGGCCTCGGGCAAGCCCGCCAGCGCCACGAGCGCCTTGCACAAGACGAGGCTGGCGTCGACGTCGCCCGGCGCCAGCTCCAAGGCCTCGCGCGCGAGCGCTTCCCCGGACTCCGGGCGGCCGACGTCTACCTCGATCGCCGCGTACAAGCGCACGAAGAGCGCGTTGTGCGGGTCGAGCTGATACAGGAGCTTCCACGCGCGCTGCGCGCGCTCGGCCCGGCCGACGTGCCAGCTGGCCCAGCCGAGGTTGAGGAGGACGTCCGCCGACCCGGGCTGCCGGAGGTGCTCGCGCTCCAACACGACGATCGCCTCCTCGTTTAAGCCCCGGTCCATGAGCTCCTGCGCCTTGCGCACCGACGGCGCGGAGCTGGTGGAGAGCCGGGGCGGGCGGAAGAGGTCGATCGCCGCGCGGCGCGTCCCTTCGACGTGGGGCCGCAGGGTGAAGGAGGCCGGGGCGTCGCGGGTGTCCGGCGCCCCGGCCGCCGCCGTGCCCGCCAGGAGCATCGCGAGGAGCGTCGTCATGGCTCCCTCCGCCGGAGGGTCTCGACGCCCGAGGCGTCCGTGCCGTGGGAGCTCAGGACCTGCTCCGCGTCATCCGCCCATTGCCGGGCCTGCGCGTCGTTGCGGACCGTCACCCAGAGCAGCCGGTGGCGGCGCCAGAGCGCGGCCCGGAGCTCGCGGGCGAGTCCGGAGGCCCCCGGCGTGTCCGGCGGCAAGCGCAGGTTCACCCCCGGGACGTTCAGCGCCTCCGCGACCGCGGCCAAGCCCTCGGCGGTCGCGCGGAAGTCCTGGGGCCTGGGCCACCCGTTGAAGACCGCCGTCGGAATGAGCCGGCAACGGTAGAAGCCCGCCAACGAGCGCGTCAGCTCGTCCGGAGGCAGGACGCGGACGCTCCCGCGGGCGCCGACGACGATCCAGCGAGGCGCCAGGACGCGGGCTTCCACGGCCTGCGCGCGCAGCGAGCCGAGCAGCTCCGGCGAGACGTCCGGGGCGCGGTCGAAGGCGAGCCAGCGCTCCTCGAGCGGCCGCGCGCGGACGAACCCGAACACCGCCTTGGAGCTCCCCGGACGGGCGCCCTGCGCGACGAACTGGACCCGGCCGAAGGAGAGCGCGTCGTCGAGCCACACGCCTCGGCCGAACTGCAGCCGGTCGCCGATCAGGGCCAGCGCCCAGTTGCCTTTCAAGACGAGCTTCACCGGTACGCCGAGCTCGCCGCGCAGAGGCGCCTGGGCCAGCGTGACCGGCTTGGCCTTGTCCGCCGTCTTCTGTTGCAGGCGCCAGATGTCGTTCTCGAGCCCGAGGCGCACCCAGCGCTCGGGCTCCCGCGCCCGGGCCTCGGCCCAGGCCTCTCCTCGGTAGCGGAGGATCGAGAACTCGAGCACGGCGTCCGTCCAGCGGTCGGTGCCCTTCAAGGACGCCACGGCGGTGCGCTGGTTCGGCTGAGGCAGCACGGCCAGCCGCTCCTTGTTGCCCGCGATGACGCCCCACTCCGACACCCAATCGGGGCCGAGCCTCTCGCCGCGGAAGAAGTCGGCGAAGGGCTCGGCGCGAGGCTGCAACGCCTCGATCGCGGCGATGGTCTCGTTGACCGAGGCCTCCGGGCGGACGATGAACGCCCGAAGCTCCCTTGGAGCCACGTCGGCGTCGTTGTAGCCCGTCTTGCTCAGCTGCAGGCCGTACCTCACGCCGCCCGGGACCTGCACCCTCCTCGGCGTCAGGCCCCAGATCACGGCGTCCCGCCCCGGGCCCTCCACGGGACGGACGGACCCGGGCATGATCGCGGTCCCGAAATCCCACGCGCCGCCGAGCAGCATCTGGTTCATCGCGTGCGAGGAGAGCGCGCGCCGGATGTCGTTGTCCTTGCGCGAGACGCCGCTGCGATCCTGGAAGACCGCGGCGCGCCAATCGACCCGGCGGAGGACGCGCTCCACTAGACGGACGCTCTCCGGGTTGTCCCGCTCGAAGGCCAGGAGGATCGAGCGGGGAGGGAGCCTCCTCCGTCCGGCGTAGAGGTCGTCGAGGTCGGCGAAGCCGATCGCGTGGTAGCCGCGCCGGCGCAGCTCGGCCACGATCTCGCCGAAGGCCTCGTGCCGGATCGTGGAGTCTTTCCCGTGCGGCGTGATGCGGGGGAAGGCGGCCACGATGAAGTGCAGGTCCGTCCGCGCGGCCTCCGCGACGGCGGAGGCGGCCAGGCCTCGCCTCCGGGCCCGCGCCGAGCCCCACGTGCTCCACCAGACGACGATCAGCGCCAAGGCGAACAGCGCCGCCCAGGTCAGCCGGTAGGTGGGCAGCGCCACGGGCGGCGCGGACGCCGGCGCGAACGCCTCGGCCTCGCTCAACGCGTCCCCCAGTGGTTCTTCCGCATGGTGATCATCGCGTAGTAGGTCTGGGGCCCCGTGATCGCGATCTGGATCACCATCATCCACATCCCGATCAGCCAATTGCGGTGGGTCGGGTTGTTGAAGACGAAGTAGAGGCACTGGGCCATGCCGACGGTGATGAATCCCAAGAGGTACGTCGAGAACTGCGCGTTCGGGTCGGTGAAGCCGAGATACACCGCCCGGTAGAAGACGAACGGGGACAGCGTGCTGCAGAGCGCCGAGGCGATAAACGACAGCGCCCCGACCGGATGCTTGCGGACGATGAAGCAGGCCGCGATCATCGTCTCCCGCAGCCACGACTTCTTCCACCGGACCTGCTGGCGCATGAACTGCGTCCAGTTGTCCGGAACGAGCGTCGTGCAGAGCGCGCGGTCGTTGTAGATGATCCGGTAGTTCTTGAGGATGCGGTTCGTCAGGCTCCGGTCGTCGCCGAACGTCGCCTTCGAGCCGAGGAACATCTGGTTGAGCCAGTCGTCCAGCACGGGGATGAGATAGGAGCGGCGGTACGCCGAGAGGCAGCCGGGGCAACACGACACGCAGGAGAAGGTGCTCTCCGCGGCCTTCATCAGCTTGTAGCCGACGGCGTAGCGGATCTCCTGCATCCGGGTGAGCGTGTTGACGTCCGCGTTCTCCACGTCGGTATGCCCCGCGGAGGCGCCCAGCGTCGGGTCCTCGAAGCCGCAGACGATCTCGCGCAAGGACAGCGGGTGGAGGAAGGTGTCCGAGTCCACGAACACGACGATCTCGCCGCGGGCGTCCCACACCCCGGTCGCCATCGCGAGCCGCTTGCCGGACGGCGGGAGCGTGTGGACCCTGAGCTCGGGGTACTTCTCCTTCATGCGCTCGAGGATCCGCGGCGTGCCGTCCGTCGAGCCGTCGTTGACGACGATGACCTCCCGCTTCTCGGGCGGATACAGCGTGTTGAAGCAGCCGTCGATCGTGCGCCCGATGTAAGCCTCCTCGTTGCGCACCGCGACCACGACCGTCACCGTCGGCTCGTAGTCCGTCGGCCCGGGCAGCCGGTTCAGACGCGAGATGACGAAGCGCGAGAGGAAGAAGAAGCCGATGATGATGCTGTACGAGTGCAGGAACGGGTAGTACCAGAAGAAGTGGAAGTTCACCCACTTGTACCAGAGCATCAAGAGGAGCAGGATCGTCAGCCCCACGAACGCCTTGCGCCGCCGCGACGGCAGGTGGCGCCGGACGATCGTCGCCGGGTCGCGGTCCCAACGGACCCAGGCGTCGTAAGGCATCGCCGCCAACGACGGCAGCCCCTCGTCCTCGGCCGTGGCCCGGCACTGGGCCACCGTCCCCTCGAACTCGCAACGCAGGCCCGTCTCGGCCTCCGCCAAGGCGTCGGGGAGGTTGAACCGCACGGCCACCCGGGTGCCTTCGGTCAGCGGCGTGTCCGTCCGCACGCGGAGGCCCTGAGCCGAGTACGACCGCGCCAATCCGTAGGCGCACGCGCGCCGGCCCAGGGCGCCGCTGTCGAAGGTCACGCTGACGGGGAACCTCGGCATCCCCCTCCGTTCAAGCGGCTGGTTCGCGCCTCGCGAAGTCGTTTTCGTGGCCACCAGCGTGTTAGGGCAAGACGATCATCGACCCCCCGCCCAGCTTGTCCGGACCGGACGAGGGCGCTCCGAAACGGACCGCGAGCGAAAGATACTGGCTGTGGCCCAGGTCGCCGAGCGGCACCCAGGCGTAGTCGAAGCTGTAGCCCTTCCACGCGAGGCCCGTGCCCAGGGTGAGGCCGGCGATCCCTCCCGCCTCGCGCGTGACGTCGCTCCGGTAGCCGGCCCGGGCCGACAGCAGGGCCATCGGCCGCCACTCGACGCCGGCGTGCACGCTGTCGTCGGACCTGAAGGCCCTCACGCCTTCCAAGGACACCGTCACGGCGGGCAGCACGTCGATCGCGCCGCCGAGCCGGAACTGGGCGGGAAGCGGGTCGGACGCCTGCAAAAACCGCAGGCCCGAGCCGAGGTTCGCGGCGACCGCCGAGACCCGCAGCCTCGAGCCGACGCGTCCCAGGGCGCCGATGTCGGCGGCCAAGGCGGAGGCGCCGACTCCGGCGATCTGCGCGGTGATCACCCGGCCGGTGGCGCCGACCGCGAGCCTCTTCCCCACGCTCCGCCCGTAGCCGAGTCCGGCCGCCATGTAGTAGCCGCTGAACTCCTGCGACGGCGCGCCGGTGACGTCCGTGCCCTGCGTGCTCCCGGCGCGAAAATACTGGATCGAGCCCCCCAGGCCGCCGCCGATGGACGCCAACGGGACCGCCAGCGAGACGCTCTCGTAGGACATCGTCTCGAGGTAGCTCAGGTGCATGAGGGAGGCCTCGCCCTGCGTCAGCGCGCCCAGGCCTCCCGGGTTCCAGATCGGCGCATAGGCGTCGTCGGCGAGCGAGGAGTAGGCCGAGCCCAGCGCCGCGGGCCGGCCGCCGACGGGAATCTCGAGGAAACTGGCGCCTTCGGCGCCCGAGAAGGCTCGGGCCGCGCCGGGGGCGGCGAGCAGCGCGGCGCAGGCCCACAGCGACGCGACGGCGGTTCGGAATCGGATCATCGGACCTCCAGACCGCGGCTATTCTAGGCCGGCGCGCCGCCGCGGCCGATGGTGACCGTGTAAACTCGGTGCGGCGGCGGCGTGGGCGCGCTACGCCAGGGCGGCAGGAGCCCCCCGGGGGAGGCCCGGGGTGGGTTACTTGACTACGGCGAACGTCTGCGCGACGGTCGTGGAGTCGCGGCGGCGGATCTTCGCGATGTAGACGCCGGACTCGACGAGCCGGCCCGACGTGTCGCGGCAGTCCCAGACGACCCTCGCCGCCGCGCCCTTCTGCCCGCGGAACACGAGCCGTCCCGACGGATCGAAGATGCTCACGTCCTCGGCGTCCGAGCCGAACTCCGCCGCGTCGTTGATCCCGTCGGCCAGCGCCGGGCTCAAAAACCGCTGCGGCGCCTTCGCCTCCGCCGGAATCCCGCCGGAGCCGGGCGCCCCCGGGCCCGCCGGCTCCGCGCCCGTGGGCACGACGGAGAAGTCGTCGATCGAAAAGCGCGCGTAGTCGCCGCGCACGCCGGTCGAGCCCGCCTGGCGGAGCGGCGCCCCGCCGATCCCGCGGTCGACCGCGCTCAGCACGAGCCGCCCGTCGACGAGCAAGGATACCGTGACGGAGCCGTCGGCGTTGTTGACCGCCCGGCCGACCACGCGGTGCCGCCGGCCCGCGACGATCGGCGAGCGGCCCGAAGCGAGATCGTAGTAGGTGCCGCCGTTCGACGGGGACGGCCCGCCCTGGACCTTCTTCTTGATCATCGCGCGGCCGTCCCGGCGGTGAATGCTGACGTAGTACGTCGTGTACTCGCTGTAGCGCCGCAGGAACATGTGGATGCCGTGCCAGCTCTGGCCGCTCGCGACGGTCAGCCCGGACTCGGTGAGGTCGAACGTCACGTCCACGTCCTTGAAGCCGAAGCTTCGCGTGTTCGCGCGGAAGACGGACGACTCCGTGGTGGCCTGCCCTCCCGCCACCCGCCACTGGCCGCTGGTGACCGCCCAGGTGTTGAGGTCGATCGAACGGTCGAACGCGTCGGAGAACAAGGGAGACGACGGCGCAGCCGGCACGGTCGCATCGGTCGCCGCCGAGGTCGATCGCATGCCCGACGCCAGCTGCGCCGTCGAAAGGAAGCCCGCGAACAAGACGCCCCTGGCCAGACGGTTCATCGGGAGCCTCCGCGCGCGGAAAATTGATACCGGACCCCGATCAGGTGAGTGCCGAAGCTGCCTGGGCTCAGCTGCCGGCTCCAGCCGATCGAGTAGTCGAACCCGAAGCTGCCCCGCCGCAGGCCCACGCCAGCCGTCAGCTCCGTCGGGCCGCCGCCCACCCGGAAGGCGGCCAAGCCGTTCGCCACGGTCTTCTCGAGACCGATCGACGGGGTCATCACGCTCCACGGGCCGGTGGCCGGGCCCGAGCGCATCGCCAGCTCTCCCGTGGCCGTCACCCCGGCTCCCGCGAAGCGCAGCGCCATGCCTCCTCGGAACTCCCGCGGCACGCGATCCGCCGACGCGAGGCCCACGTCCGGGCGGTTCACGTTTCGGACCGCGAATCCGACGTCCAACATCGGCAGCGGCGACGCCATCAGGCCGACGTCCAGGCCGAACGCGCTGCGCGACGTCCCTTGCGCGAACACGGGGTCGTTTTGCGCGAGGGCGTCTCCGCCCGGGGAGAAGCCGTGCTGCAGCAGCTTTCCGGAGAGGCCGAGCCGCGCCCAGCGCGACACCCGCCGGGCGAACCCGAGCGAGAACGTCCGCTCCGTCATCAGGCCCGTCGCCTTGAACTCGCCCACCCCGAAGCCGAAGCTGCCGAGCCGCGTCGGCAGGCCGGCCGTCATCAGGTTCTTCGACAGGCTCGCGCCCGCGTCTTGGCCGGCGTAGAGCCGGCTCGCCATCAGGTAGAACTCGGGCGCTGACAGGCCTCCGAGCCCCGCCACGTTGAGGAACATGGCCGTCGAGTCGTTGGGGACCGCCATCGACGCGCCGCCGAGAGCGGCCGCCTGCGGAGCCACGAGCGGCTCCTGGAACGCCGCCCGCGCGCGGGGAGGAATCAGCGTCGCCCAAAGCAACGCCATCAGCATCCACGGTCGGGTCATCATATCGTCGAGCGATGCCTGACGGCGGCGCTGCGTCCTCACAACGTAACAAACTCCTTCACGAAAGCAATGGGCGCCGGCAACATGCTCGTAACACGCCCCCTACGATCCCGCGGCCGGAGCGGAGGGTGGCTCGGCGGGTACGCGGCGGCGTTGGCGCCGCCGCTCTGTCCTCGCCGCGCCATCTAGACGTGCGTGGCGCGGCTGCGGAGGCCCCGCCGAGCCACCCTCCGTTCCGGCCGTCACAACGAACGGGTGTCTGAGAAATGTCGAATTAGTTTAACGGTACAGTCGTGGTGTCTAATAAGGAGACGGGTTAGAATGGGGCGTCGCGATGATCGGCTCCCCCGAAACCAAGAATCAGCGCTGGGGCATACTCCTCGCCGGCGGCGAAGGAGAGCGCCTCAAGGCCCTCACCCGCGCGTGGACGGGGCATGCCAGGCCGAAGCAGTACTGCGAGTTCACGGGCGGACGCTCGATGCTCGAGCACACGGCCGAGCGCGCGTCCGCGGTGCTTTCCCCCCGGCGCCTGGTCACGGTGATCGGCAAGGACCACTGGCGCTACCTCGAGCAGCCGCGGCGGCAATCGGTGCCGGGCCTCATCATCGAGCAGCCGGAGCACCGGGACACGGGTCCCGGGATCCTCCTGCCTCTCGCGTACGTGCTCGCGCTGGACCCCGGGGCGACCGTCGCGGTATTTCCGTCGGATCATTTCATCCAGCCCGCGGACGCGTTCGGGCGCCAGTTGTCCGACGCGCTGGCGGCGGCGGAGCGCCTCCCCGACCGGATCGTCCTGCTGGGCGCGACGCCGGACCGCCCGGAGCCCGAGTACGGCTGGATCGCGACGGGCGAGCCGGCGCCGGGACTCGAGAGGCTCGGCATCCGGGAGGTGTCGAGGTTCGTCGAGAAGCCGGACCCGGCGCTCGCCGCCGGCCTGTACCGGTCGGGCGCGCTCTGGAACACCTTCATCATGACGTTCAAGGGAGAGGCCGTCTGGTCGCTGGCCTGCCGGCTGCTCCCGTCGCTCATGAGCCGGTTCCAGACGCTCCGGCTGGGACTCGAGGGCAACGGCGACCTGCCCGACCTCCGCGAGCTCTACGAAGGCATGGAGCCCGCGAACTTCTCGCGCGACCTGCTGACGCTCGCGGCCCAACGCTGCGTCGCGATGCCGCTGCGAGGCGTCCAGTGGAGCGATTGGGGAAGACCCGAGCGGATCGCGGAGACGCTCGACACCGTGAAGGGCGGCTCGAAGACGGCGACCCTGGTCCGCTCGGCCGTCCTCTGCTCGGTCGGCCTCACGACGCTCCACTAGCCTACTCTTCAGCTACCCCCGCTAGAAATAACCTCCAAGCGCCCGTCGTAGCCACTCTATGGGTAGCCGCGCGCCGCCGCGCCTACAATGTCCCCACGGCCCGATCCGGGCCGGCCATCATCGCGTGCAGGGGGACAAGCTATGTGCGGCATCGTAGGCTATATCGGGGCCCGCTCGGCGGCGCCCATCCTCGTCGCGGGGCTCCGGCGCCTCGAGTACCGGGGCTACGACTCGGCGGGGCTCGCGGTCGCGTCCGGAGGCGGCCTGGCGGTGGTCCGGGCCGTCGGCAAGCTCGGGGAATTGGAGACGCGCCTCGCCGGAGGCGGCGTGCCCGGCTCCGTCGGCTTGGGGCACACGCGCTGGGCGACCCATGGACGGCCGTCGGAGGCGAACGCGCACCCTCACACCGACTGCAGCGGCACGATCGCGGTCATCCACAACGGGATCATCGAGAACTACGCGCCGCTGCGGGCGGCGCTGCAGGCCCGCGGCCACCGCTTCTCCAGCGAGACGGACACCGAGGTGGCGGCGCATCTCATCGAGGAGAATCTCCGGGAGGCCGGGAGCATCGACGCCGAAAGCCGGCTGCGCGAGGCCGTCCGCCTCGCGCTCGCCGAGGTGACCGGGGCCTACGCGCTGGCCGTGCTGTGGAAGGAGCGTCCCGACCAGCTCGTCGCCGCCAAGACGGCCTCGCCCCTCGCGATCGGGCTCGGCGCGAACGAGACGATCCTCGCCTCCGACGTCCCGGCGTTCCTCGATCACACGCGCGACGTCGTGTTCCTGGAGGACGGGGAGCTCGCGGTGCTCGGCGCCGGCCGGGCCTCGTTCTACGGACTCGACGGCCGAAGCCTCGCCAAGACGCCCACGCGCATCCAGTGGGACCGCGGGATGGCCGAGAAATCCGGGTATCGGCATTTCATGCTCAAGGAGATCCACGAGCAGCCCGTGGTCGTGGACGCGACGCTCCGGGGGCGGTTGGCGCCGCTCATGGACGGGGTGCTGGAGCGGGAGGCCGGGCTCGGGGCCGACATCCTGCGCGGCGTGACCTCCGTGCACTTCGTGGCCTGCGGGACGGCGCATCACGCCGCCACGGTCGGCAAGTACCTCCTCGAGCGCTACGCCCGGATCCCCTGCCAGGTGGAGACCGCCTCGGAGTTCCGCTACCGGGACCCGATCCTCACCCCGAGCACGCTGGTCGTGGCGATCAGCCAGTCCGGCGAGACCGCCGACACGCTGGCGGCGGTGAAGCTGGCTCAGGAGGCCGGCGCGCGGGTCCTGTCGGTCTGCAACACGATCGGCTCGGCGCTGACCCGGGCGGCGGACTTCAACCTCCCTACGCACTGCGGCCCGGAGTGCGGCGTGGCCTCGACCAAGGCCTTCGT
>JACQPK010000513.1 GCA_016207565.1 Elusimicrobiota bacterium | reverse complement strand
GCATACAGCGGATCGTCAACCGTCTTTGATCTTCAGTCCTCTGCGTGCCTTTCCGTCACTTTCCTTTGCGTACCTCTGCGTTACTCCGTTCCCAGGGCACCGGGGAAACTTGGAGGTCCCGCGCCTTGCTGAGCCGGGCATCGCCTGCTAAGCTTCCCGTCATGCTGAGGGTGCTCGCCGTCGTCCTGTCCCTGTCCGCTCCGCCGGCCAGCTCGCAGCCGGGGCTCGCGAACCCAGCCTCCAAGCACTGCGCCGCGAAGGGAGGTGCGATCGAGCTCTACGACGTCGAGGGCGGGCAGATCGGCTTCTGCCGCCTGCGCGACAAGGCCGCAATCGAAGCGTGGACCCTCCTGAAGGGTGGGAAGACGAAGGTCGCCCAGGCCTTCAAGGGCCATGCCAAACTCCGCGAGCGCATCGAAGGGAGCAAAGGCGCCGACGGCACCGCGGACGAGCACTGCGAACAGGCCGGCGGCCGGGTCGCGGAACTCGGGAAGAAGGGCAAGAGGCTCTCCGCCTGCCTCTTCCTCGACCGATCCGCCGTCGACACGCAGTCGCTCCTGGCGGGCCCGGACGGGCGTCCCGCGCTCGCCGCGCTCCTGAAGTGAGCGGGTGCCGTTTGACGGCTTGACGCTGCCGCCGTCGGCGCACATACTCGTGGGACCATGAACCGCTCTCAAAGACTCATGTCCGCAGCCGCGCTGGTCGTCGCCGCCGCGTCCCCGGCGCTCGCGCGCCTGCCCTTGCCCGAGGACGTGCAGGCGGACCAACGCTTGACCGCCATCCAGCATGCGATCGAGGACGACGCGGCCGCCAACTGGAGCGCCGGCCTCACCTCCGTCGCCCTGCTGCCCTACGCCGCGAGGCGCCTTCTCGCCGGCGGCGAAGACGGCGCCGCCCCCCGCGTGGGGCTTCTGCGCCCGGTCCGGCTGGCCGTCGCCGCCCCCCCGGCCCGCCTCGATTGGCGTCACCACGCGGACAACGGCGGAGGCTCCGCCCCCGGCTCCTCCCGGCGAAACTTCGTCACGCCGCCGAAGAGCCAAGGCCGCGTGTGCGGAAGCTGCTGGGCCTTTGCCGTCACGGGCGCGTTGGAATCCTACTTTCTCAGGACCGGGGGGGCCGAAAGCGAGGCGGACTTCTCGGAGCAGGCGGTCTTGTCCTGCAGCGGGGCGGGGGGCTGCAAAGGCGGGAATCGTCCCGACGCCTCCGAGTACCTGAGATCCGTCGGGGCGCCACCGGACGAGGACTTCCCCTACGAAGAGCGGGAGGCCCCCTGCTCCCCAGCCGAGGGCTGGGAACAGCGCGTCCAGCGGATCGGCGGGTTTCGCTCCGTCTCCCGTAAGCTCGCCGACATCAAGGGCGCGCTCTACCGCTACGGCCCACTTACGACGAGGCTGACGGTCTACGAGGACTTCGTGCACTTCAAGGGCGGCGGCGTTTACGTGCATGTCCCCGCGGGCGCCGCCGCAGCCAAGAACCCCGTCGACCGGCTCGTGCGCCAGGTCTTCAAGGACTTCTTCCGCAAGCTGGACCAGCCCCTGGGCCGGCACGCGGTGCTCATCATCGGCTACGACGACGACGAGAAGGCGTTCATCATCAAGAACAGCTGGGACCCCACCTGGGGCGAGGATGGCTACGGCCGCGTCGCCTACTCCCAGATGCGCAACAGCGTTCGCTTCGGAGAGGAAACGCTCGCCTTTACGACGCCTGAGGAGGGCCCCGAACTCACGGTCGCAGCACCCGAGGACGGCGAGGCGGTCGGCGGCCCGGTCAAGGTCTCCGGAGCGGTCTCGAAGCCGAGCGACCTCGAGTTCAAGCTGGGCGACGCGCCGTATGAACGGATATCGGAGACCCGCGTCGACGGAGACTGGAGCCTCGACCTCGGCGAGCTGTCCCCGGGACGCCACGAGATCAGTCTGCGGGCGCGCGACGACACGGGCGGCCGATCCGAGACCTCGCGCCGGTTCGTGGTGGAGACCCCGCCGGCCGCCGATGAGACCGGCCCATAGACGCGCCCTGTGGAGTGGAGGCGCTAGCTACTTCTTGTTCGGGTCCTCGTACTTGCTGGCGACGTAGAGGCCGATGCCCGCGCCCGCCGCCATGCCGATGAGCCCGAACACCGGTCCCATCATCCCGCCCGTGGCCGCGCCGAGCGCCGCGCCGAGGATGACCGCGAGGAACTTGAAGATGCCCTTGCTCAGCCCCTTCTTTTTCGCCGCTCCGCCGGACTCGTCCGGCGTCGCCGCGGTTTCGCTCGCCTGCTCCGTCCGGGGTGCCGGGGGAACCGCGGTCGGGCGCGGAGGCTGGATCTCGGCCGTGAGCTGCGGAGTGCGGCGGCGCGGAGTCCGGACCGGAGCGCTCCGCCACCGGCTGCAGGGTCCGTAAAGAGGTCCGACCGTGGGCTCGAAGCTCGTGGAGGCGACCGCGTCCTCGGGCTCGCCGCCCTCTCCCGCGACTCGCTGGGCGAGCGCCTCGGCCTGCTCCATGGCGCCGTTCCCGAGGGACTCGCCGCCGCCGGCGCAGGCCTCCGCCATCTTGCCGCGCCACGACTGCTGCAAAGCCGAGAGATTGCCCTGCGCCTGCTGCACCTCGCGGATGAACGCGGCGGAAGCGCCCGGCCGGTCGATATCGTCGAGCCGGACGATCGCGCTCACGAGCTGCGCGGAGCCGTCCTCGCCCGGGAACAGCGTCTGCGCGGCGCGATCGAACGTCCAGTCGCCGGACGTCGGCGCGGGCGCCTGGGCCGGCGCAGGCGGGCCGGCCGGCTGCGGCGTCGACGCCGGGGCCGGAGGCGTCGGCGTGCCCGGGGCCGGGGTGCTCGGGGCCGGGGTGCCCGGAGCGGGAGTCCCTGTGGAAGCCTGGGGCTGCTGGATCGTGACTTTGCCGAGCGTCAGGCGGCCGCCGCGGTCGGCCGGGAACACCGCGACGCGCTCGTTGCCTTTCACCGCCTCGACGACCTGACCGCCTCCCGCTTCGAGCCGGTACTCGGAGACCTTGAAGGTCGCCTCGTTCATCCAGACGCCGTAATTCTTGACGGCCTCCCAGCTCGGCCGCCAGCCCCACGCGTTCCGCCAGCTGGACGCGGGCGCCTTGAACTCTCCTTCATAGAGCGTGATCGGCGTCGCCTTGCCTTGCGCCGCGTCCGAGCGGAACTTGTCGAAATCGCCGGCGTGCACCCAGAAGCTCTTGTTGTCGGGGCCCTTCAGATTGACCCAGTTCCTCATGCGGTCCGGGTGCTCGAGCCAAGCCGGCTTCGGCGGCTGGGCCGGCTTCGCCGGAGCGGCGGTCGGCGTCGGGGCGGGCGCGGGTGCCGGCGCGGCGGTCGGCTGCGCCCAGGCGGAAGGCACGGCCAACAGCAGGGCGGTCAGCAAGCGCACGGTCATGGCAGGATTATGGCCCTCGCGGGCCCGGCCGTCAGGGGCCGAAGGTCCCGGGTCCCATAGGACCTACCGGACCCCGACCGGGTAGGAGCCCAGGACCTTCACCCGGTGGGCGTCGTGGGCCAGCTCGTCGATGGCGGCGCGCACGCCGGACTCCTTGAGCCCCCCCAGGAAGTCCACGAAAAAGACGTACTCGAAGGGGTTCTCCGGGACCGGCCGGGACTCGAGCCGGGTCAGGTTGATGCCGTGGTCGGCGAAGCGCCGGAGGCAGTCCAGCAGCGCCCCGGGCCGGTGCTTGGCTCCGAAGACGAGGCTCGTCTTCTCCATCGTCTGTCCGGCGGGAGGCTCCCCGCCGCGCACGAAGATGACGAACCGCGTGATGTTGTCTTTGGCGGTCTGGATGTTCTCCGCGAGCACCGCCAGGCCGTACGCCGCCGCGCAGCCCTTGGAGGCGATCGCCGCCTCCCCGGCCACGTGCCGCTCGGCGATCAGCTTGGCCGAGCCCGCGGTGTCGTACTCCGGGACCGCCTTGATGAGGTGCCGGGTGATGAAGTCCCGGCACTGCGCCAACGCCACGGGGTGCGAGTAGACCTGCTTTACGTCCTCGAGGGCCGTCTTCGGCCGCGCGAGCAGGCAGTGGCGGATCGGGAGGTACCGCTCGGCCACGATGAACACGTCCTCCTTGAGGAGCAGGTCCAGGTTGGCGGCGACGGCCCCCGCGATGCTGTTCTCCACCGGGAGGATGCCGTATTGGGCGACGCCCGCGGCCACGTTCTCGAACACCTGCTCGCTGAACGCGTAGCCGACCGGCTCGCAGTCCGCGCCGAAATGCTGGAGAGCCGCCTCCTCGCTGTAGGCGCCTTTGACGCCCTGGAACGCGACCTTCACGTGCGGACCTTCCGGTCGACGTCTTGAAGCGAGCGCAGGAGCCGCCGGCGCATCGGCGCGGCGAAGGCGTTGAACCGGTTCATGTCCTGGACGAGCTGCCAGGTGTCATTCTGGACGGTCTGGAGGATGCGCAGGAGCCGCTTGTAGCCCTCGGTGTCGACCCCGGTGGATCTCGCGCCGTAGCGGATCAGCGTGCGGCCGATGACGTGGGTGAGGACCAACGACTCCGCCATCCGCCGGTCGTGCTCGCGCGGCGACAGCTCCACGATGACCAGGCCTTTCTCCTGAAGGAGGCCCTTCAGTTCGCGCCAGCGCTCGCGCGCCACGCGCGCCGGGCAGGCGATCAGCGTGCGGCCCTCGAGCGACTCGGCCGCGCTGTCGGGGCCGAAGTTCGGGTGCGTCGCGAGGATCTCGACGGATCGAGGCAGGAGCCTCTTCATCACCCGCACCGGGTGCTCCTTCACCGAGCACGTATCGATCACGAGCGCGTCCTTTCGCACGTGCGGGGCGACGCTCCGAACCGCGGCCTCGAAGGCGGCGATCGGGACGCAGAGCAGCACGAGCTCCTGGCTCGACGCCTCCTTCAACGTCGCGGGCGTCGCCCCAAGCTTCCGCACGAGCCTGGCGTCCGGCCGGACATCGTAGACCAGCATCCGCGCGTCCTGCGCGAAGTAGCGCACCAGGAGGCGTCCGAGCCTCCCGAAGCCGATGACTCCGATGGTGATGCCGCCTCCTCCCGCGAGGACCGCCCCCCAGGGAAAGGAAGGGTAGCAAGTGGCGCTCCCTGGGCGCCACAGGGCGAATCGCCGCCCTAATCCTCAATCAAGGGCCGTCCTCTGCGTCCTCTTCGTTACTTCCCTCTG
>JACQPK010000511.1 GCA_016207565.1 Elusimicrobiota bacterium | reverse complement strand
CGCGAAGACGGCCCTCGGCGGCTGTACGCCGAGGGCCATGAGCCTCGCGGGCCAAATGACGGCGTGGAAGCGGTAGATCTCCTTGCCGACGAGGTGCACTTCGGCGGGCCAGCACTCCTGGAAGTCGCGCGAGGGAGGCTTGCCGGGCTCGTAGCCGAGCGCCGAGATGTAGTTGAGGAGCGCGTCGAACCAGACGTAGACGGTGTGCTGGGGGTCGAAGGGGACGGTCACCCCCCAGGCGACCTTGCTCCGCGAGACCGAGATGTCCTTGAGGCCCGACTCGACCCAGCGGACGATCTCGGGCGCGCGGCTCTCGGGCCTGAGGAACTCGGGATGCTCGCGGTAGTGCGCGAGCAGCGGCCCCTGGAACCGCGAGAGCTTGAAGAAGTAGCTCTCCTCCTCGACCTCGCGCAGCGGCTTCCCGCAGTCCGCGTTGAGGCAGACCCTCTTCTCGCCGAGCTCGCCCAAGGTCCAGTAGGTCTCGCACGAGACGCAGTAGAACCCGCGGTAGACACCCTTGTAGATGTCGCCTTTCTCGTGGAGAGTCTTAAAGACGGCCCGGACGGTCTCCTCGTGCCTAGAATCGGTCGTCCGGATGAAGTCGTCGTAGCGCACGTCGAGGTGCTTCCAGAGGGCCCTGAACTCCTCGGCGATCTCGTCGGCGTGCGCCTTCGGAGTCTTCCCTCGCGCCTTGGCGACCTCCTCGATCTTGGAGCCGTGCTCGTCGGTCCCGGTCAAGAAATGCGTCTTGCGTCCGCGCATCTGCTGGTAGCGGTTGAGCACGTCCGCGGCCAGCGTCGTGTACGCGTGCCCGATGTGGGGCGCGGCGTTCACGTAGTAGATTGGCGTCGTCAGGTAGTAGGGTTTTGGGCTGGAGTTCATGAGAAGCGTTCTAACTCGAGCGCGGCGAGCTGCACGAGCAGCCGGGGGTCGACGTTCGAGCGAAGGTACGAGCCGAGCCGGGCGATCTCCCGCAGGGAGGCGCCGGCCCCGGGGAAGCCGAGCCGGCCCTTGTCCCGGATGCGCCACGCGATCCTGCGCAGCTGGGCCTCGGCCACGGGCCGGGCCAGGTGCAGCTCGCGCGGCAGGCGGTCGGCCAGGCGGAAGGGGGCGAGCGGCGTGCCGTCGCCGTCCTCGCCGTCGGCGAGCCCGAGCTCCCGGAGCCGGAGCGCTCGGCCCGGCGAGCCCTCCGCCAAGCGGGCCAGCCTCGCCGCCTCGGGCGCGGGCAGGCCGCACCCCTTCAGGATCGAGACGAGCTCGGTCTCGGGCAGCGTGCCGAACGGCACGCGGTGGCAGCGCGACAGGATGGTCGGGAGCACTCGCTCGCGGCGGGAGGTGACGAGGATCCAGAGCGTGCGGGCCGGCGGCTCCTCGAGGGACTTGAGCAGCGCGTTGGCCGCCTCGGTCTCGAGCCGCTCGGCATCCTCGAGGATCGCGGTCTTCCACCGCCCGGTCAAGGACGTCATCTCCACGTCCTTGATCAGGTGCCGGACGGTGTCGACGCGGATCGTCCGCTGCCGCTCCGCCTCCTCCTCGCGCAGGCCCGCCTGGTACTGGGCGTTGACGCGCTTGAGGTCCGGATCGATGCCTTTATGCGCCGCGACGCAGGAGCGGCACTCGTCGCAGGCTTCCGCGGACGGAGACGGCTTTTCGCAATTGAGGGCCTTGCCCACCTCGAGCCCGGCGAGCGCCTTGCCGACGCCCTCCGGGCCGTGGAACAGGAGGGCGGGAGGCAGCCGCTTGGATTTGAGCAGCGGCAACAGCAGGCGCTGCGCGCGCGGCTGGCCGCGGAGGGCGGAGAGGCTCATGCCGCCGCCTTCGCCCTGGGCAGCAGGCGCTCCACGCGCTCCCAGATCGCGGCGTGGACCTCCGGCACGGAGCGGGTCGCGTCGACGAGCGCCGTCCTGGGCTCGGACTGGGCGAAGCGCCGGTAGCCTTCGCGCACGCGGTCGCGGAACCGTCTGGATTCGCGCTCGAGGCGGTCGGCGGTCCCGAGGCTCCGGCGGTGGAACTCGCGGTCGGGGACGTCCAAGACGACGGTCAGATCGGGATTCAGCCCTCCGGTCGCGATGCGGTTGAGGCGCCGGATGAGGGGGAAAGGCAGCCCCCGTCCGGCCCCCTGGTACGCGAGCGTCGCCAGCGTGTAGCGCTCGCAGACCACCGCCGTCCCGCGCGCCAGCGCGGGACGGAGAACCTCGTCCGTGTGCTGGGCGCGCGACGCCTCGTAGAGGAGCAGCTCGGCCAGGGGTACGACCTCGTGAGCCGGGTCGAGGACGACCCGGCGAATGGCCTCGGCGAAGCGCGTGCCGCCGGGCTCCCGGGTGTGCACGACCGGCAGGCCTGCCTCCCGCAGGGCCTTCACCAGGAGCGCCGCCTGCGTGGACTTGCCGGAGCGATCGGGGCCTTCGAGGACGATGAAGGTCCCTGGCCTGGAGGGGTTCACTTCCCGATTTTACAAAAGTTAGGGGTCGAGACCGGTGGGCCACTTGTACTTCGGGGCGTCCTGCCAGTTGTCGCGCGTCAGGATGATCTTGGTGGTCTGGATCGCGGAGGCCGCGTCCTTGTCGTACCAGACCGTCACGCCGGAGTTGGAGGTCATCGTCGTGGTGCCTAGGACGAACATCACGCCGTGGACCGAGGTGTTGCCGCCGCCGCCGCCCACCGAGAAGTTCCCTTGGACGTACAGGAGGCCCGAGATCGCGGTCTTGTTGTTCGGCGTGTCCGAATAGGTCAAAGTCGAGGCCGACTTGTAGGAGGAGTTCTTGCCGGGATAGGTCGCCGGCTCCGCGTTGTCCATCGGCTGATAATGCGCCCAGTCGTGGCAGTACTGCTTCCAGGCGTCGCGGGGGACCTTCATCGTCCTTGATCCCTTGCCCCAGTTGCCGCTCGTGCTCTGGAGGTTGCCGATCACGATGAGGCTGCCGATGATGTCGATGCCCGGGGAGCCCACGGTGAGGTTGCCGTCCACGTAATACGGCACGCCCCTCGTCTCGGTCACGTCCGACCAGCTCTGAGCGGTGTCGTAGTAACAGCTCCCGGCGGGGTTGCCGCCGGCGGGGCAGCCGGTCGTGGCCGTCGCCGAGGACTTGTAGTACGAGAGGTCGAGCACGGGCTCGGGCGGGATGTTCGAGTAGTACTGGAAGAACTGGCAGCAGTCCGGAGTGTCGCAGTTGGACTGCCCGTAGGGCCACGGCGAGATCGCGTCGGCGGAGTAGGCCGACGGGAAGGTCGGGAGCGCCGGGAAGTCGATGGCGAGCGGGCTCACGATCGCGCCCCACTCGACGGTGACGCCGCCGCCCACGCGCACCCCCGCCGCCGAGTAGACGGCGATGCCGCCGAGCGTCGCGTTCGAGTAGATCACCTTGAGCGCGCGCACCTCCTTCTTCTTCGACTCGCGGCCGACGCTGATGACGGTGGCCTGCTCCGTGTCGGGGCCGCTGGTGATGGAGACGGTGTAGGTGCCTCCGGGGACGTCCGAGAACGACTTGTCCCATTTGAAGTCGTCGTAGCCCGTGCCCGACTGCTGGAGCTGCCGCCACGCGCCGGTCGAGAGCGACAGCGTGAGGAAGGCCTTCTCGACGCCCGACTCCGCCAGGTGGAACGCGGTGGTGTTCTGCGTCTGCTTCGCGGTCCATAGCGCCTCGCGTTGGGTGTAGAGCACCATCGCCGGAACGAGGATGGTCAGGATGGCCAGCAGCACGATCACGCCGACCAGGACCTGGCCGGAATCGGAGCCGCGGCGTCCGCGTGGAGGAGTCATCAGTTCATGATCCGGATCTTTTGGATCGTTAGCTCGAGCACCTTGCGCTGTCCGAGCTGGATGCTCTTGCCCATCGTCATCGACACGCTGACGAGGCTGGGGTCGTCGGATCTCGGGAACGTGAACGCGATGTAGACGAGGTTGCGGCTCACGACCGACGTCTCCTGCTTCGAGGTATCCGCCATGCTCGTCATCACCTGCTTGAGCTGGTTGCCGTCCTGGCGGAACTCGCAGTAGCGGTCGTCGCCCAGCAGGAAGCGAATCCGGGAGTAGGGCCCCTGGCCGCTCGCGCTGTCGATGACGACCGTCCCGCCCTTGGCCTGGCGCAGCATGCGGTTGATGGTGTCGAGCGACACGCGGGCGTCGCGCTGGATGTCGTTGCGCGCCGTCGTCGTGAGGAAGAAGTTCCGCGTGCTGATGAGGAGCGTCGGCCCGACGGTCGCGAGGATCCCGAGGATCGCCACGACGACCATGATCTCGGCCACGCTGTAGCCGGGCGAGCGGCGGAAGCGCGGGCGCGGGTTTTCGGGGGTCATGGGATCGTGAGGTCCAGGTTCGTCGTGGCGCTCGGCGAGACGCTGATGCCGGACCAGGTCTTGGTCGTGATCACGACGGACCCGTCGCCTTGGATCTCCGGGACGTACACGGCGAGATTGTAGGTGTAGGTGCTCGTCCCGCGCGTGGCGATCTCGTAGGTGCCGTCGGCCTTGCTCGAGACCGCGTAGAGCGGGGTGAGGGCCGGCGCGGAGGAGGCCGCGAGCGCCGAGGGGACGGAGGCGATCGACGCGGAGGAGGCGAGGACCAGCGCCCCCGTCGTCAGCGGCTCGCCTTTGTAAGTGATCGTGCCGGCGATGTTGCCGAGCGAGCCGGCGACGGTGAACGTCCCGACGAAGACCGAGCTGGTCGAGACCACCGTCGCGCTCATCGAGTTGGGACTCGAGTCCTGGCCCGTGTCGAGGACGGGCTTGATCGTGTACGTGCCCGTGGAGAGGTTGCGGATGATGAAGGTGCCGCTCGTGTCGGAGGTGCCCGAGCCCATCTGGTTTCCGCCGAGGGTCGCCGCCACGACGACGTTCGGCAGCGGCGTCGTGCCGCTCGTGACGTAGCCGGTCAGGAGTCCGCCCTGGAGCATCGTGAAGTTCTGAGTGGCCACCTCTCCGGCGCTGAGCGTCACCTGGGCGATATCCTGGATGTACACGGGGTTGGCGTTGTTGGGGTTGGCGATCACGTAGATCGGGCCGCTGGAGGTCTGCACGAAGTACCGACCGTTCGCCCCGGTGGTGGTCGCCTTGCCACCCGCGAGCACCGAGATGCCCGAGACCCCGGAGCCGTTCACGTCCACCACGACGCCGTTCACGAACCCGCCGAGGGTGTGGCTCGATAGGATCTGCCCGACGCCTCCCGAATACGGCTCGGCCGGCGTCGTCGCCGCGTTCGGGATCGCGGTCGTCGCGTTCGCGGTGACGATCACGTTCGAGATCTGCTTGTAGTACGTGTTGGTCGCGATGACCACCGCCCAGGTCCCCGTCGAGACCGCCGGGATCGTATAGCGGGCGAAGGCGAGGTTGTAGGTGGTGCTCGCGATGTAATCGCGGTAGGCGACGGTCGAGCCCGAGAGCGAGTCGTTCGACGTCACGAGCGCGCCGATCCCGGGCTTGCCGGCGATCACCGGGAACTCGCCGTCGAAGACGGAGCCCGCGTTGAGCGGGATGCCGATGAAGGTGTCCGACGGGAAACGGAAGTCCGAGCGGTTGTCGTCGGAGTCGTAGGCCGAGCCGTAGGAGCCGAACAAGCTGAGGACGGGCGCGCCCGGGCTCGAGACGCGCACGATCATATTGCCCAGTCCGATGCCGTCGAGCGGCGGCACATTGTAGTTCGGGATGGACGTGCCTTCGCAAGTCCCGAGCCCCGCGCCCGCATCGGTCGCCACCGTGTCCCCGTCGTCCCAGCAGATCGTGTCGTAGGCGATCCAGTTGATCGGGTCTCCCACGATGAGCTGCGCCGCCGAGTTGTTCTTGAGGAAGTCTGTGCCCGCGGGATCGGGGCTCGTGTCGCAGTTGGCGCCGTTCTTGTAGCACGCGTCCACGTTGTGCACGGCTCCGTTGATCATGAACGCCGTCGCGTTCGCGATGAGGTAATAGCTGAGCGGCGGAATGTAGGTGGAGAAATGCACGAAGTTCCACGAGCCCGGCGGGACGCTCGAGGCCCCACCCTCCTCCTGGTAATTCATGCTGACCTGATCGGCGGTGATGTCGTCGCCGATGTTGATCGCGAAGGTCGTGGGGTTATAGAGGCTGACGTACTCGACCTCGGCGAACGTATCGTTGTTGCCGGCCCAGGTGTAGGTCGCGACCACGACCTGGGCGACGACGAGGTTCGTGTTCATCCACACGTTGCCCGAGACTTGTCCCGTCGTGATCTGCGTGAGCGCGAAGTTCTGGATGTAGTTGGACCCCAGCACGCACCCGATCGAGGCCTGGGTCTGGTCGTAAAAGCCGGCCAGGGAGGCTCGGAGGTCGTAGGTGCCGTGGTGCGCCCGGAAGGTGTAGTTGCCCGAGGAGTCCGTCTCGGCTTGCCAGTCCGGGTTCTGGAGGACCCGCACGAGCGCGCCCGACAGGTTGCCCCCGGTGTTCCGCGTGACCGCGCCGGAGTAGCTGCAGTCGAGGGGCGCCACGTTGGGGTTCTCGAGCAGGTTGCTCATCGACCACTTCTTCTGGTTGCCTTCCTCGGACCAGATCACGTGCACCGTGATCTGCTTCATCCCGGTGTCCGGGTAGGTGAACGTGACGGTCGAGATGACGTTGTTGTTGATCTGGGCCAGGGAGACGAAGGTGTAGCGCTTGTAGACGATGTTTCCGATCGCCACCGTGTCCGGCGGGTAGTTGACGTTGTCGTAGGTGATGCCTGGCGTAAACGAGTTGTCCACGTCCGCCGAGGTGGTCACGAGCAGGCTGTAGTACGAGATGTTCTTGAGGTTCTCGATGCGCTCCTGGGTCAGGTTGGCCGCGAGGGTGCGGCTCCGGCTGGCGTGCACCGACTTGGTGATGAAGCGGAACGCCCCGAAAAATCCCAGGATGCCGATCGAGAGGATGGCCACGGCCACCATAAGCTCGACCAGCGAGACACCCCGCGATCCCAGCCGTCTGCGCATTCGGGACAGTTTAAGCGGGTTTCCCCTAAAAATCAATATGAACCCAGTCACAGTTTGTCAGGCTCGAGACAGCTATTACCTACCTTTTTCGCGTGCTGACGGGGCCCTCTTTCTAGGGCTTGCATCCAGCAAGGTTCGGTAGGCCTCGAGATAGTTCGTCGCAACGTTCCGCCAGGTGAAGCGGCGCGCGCGCCTCGCGGCCGCGCGGCCCAGGCGGCGGGCCAGCGCGGGCCGCTCCAGCAGGGACCGGAGCGCGCGTCCAAGCGCCGCGGGGGAGCCCGGGGGCACGAGGAGAGCCTCCCTCCCATGGCGGACCGCCTCCGGCACGCCGCCCACGCGGCAGGCGACGATCGGCCGTCCCGCCGCCATCGCCTCGAGGAGAGCCATCGGCAGATTCTCCTGCCGCGAGGGGAGGACGAAGGCCTCGCAGCGCGCGAGCGCGCGGTCGACTTCGCGCTCGGGACGGTCCCCGCGGAGCTCGACGCGTCCGCCCAGGCCGAGCCGGCGGACGAACCGGGCGAAACGCCCGCCCGTCTGATCGGGCCCGTATACCTCGAGCCGGAGGCCGGGGCGCCGGTCCTTCAGCGACGCGAACGCGAGGGCCAACGTGTCCAGCCCCTTGTAGGCGGCGATCCGGCTGACCGCCAGCAGCGTGGTCCGCGAGCGGGCGGGGCGCGCCGTGCGTCGCGCCGGCGCGACGCCGTTGGGGACCACCGCCGCGCGCTTCTGAATGGACACGGCCAGCTCGCGGGCCGCGCGCCGGGAGACCGTGGTCACGAGGCCGGCCCGGCGGGCGAGCGCGCCGAACGCCGCCGGATGCTCGATGAGTCCGAACGAGGCCGCCTGGTGGGTCAGCACGAGCCGGGCTCCCTCGGGCCACGCCGCCAGGCCCAAGCCCTCGAAGCCGCGCGCGAACCAATGGACATGGCAGACGTCGAAACGCGTCCGCGCCCCCGGAGAGGACGTGAGCCAGCGGACCCGATGCCCGCGCCGCCGGAACTCGCAGGCGAGCGCGCGCGCCAGGCGGCGGTGCGCGGGGTCGCTACGCGTCGGCGTAACGAGCGCGATCCTCATGGGGTTGCCGGTCGAACGCCGCCTGGAGGGTCCCGGCCGCGAGCCCCGCCGCGTTGCTCAGGTGGCCTACGGGGAAGAGGGCGCATAGCCGAGCGAAGACGGCGAAAGGCCGCTCGTCGCCGAGCGCGCACCAAGCGGCGTTGAGAACGACGGCCGCCAGGTAGGCGGCGGCCCACGGTCCGCCCGCGGCCAGCGCGAGCGCGGGGGCCAGGGGCAGGAGATAGGCCGGTCTCAGCGAGCCGGGCAGGAGGAACGTCATCCGCGCGCGGCCGACCCCGGACCGATAGCACTGCCGGGCGAAGGCCGGGAGCGTGGAGCGGCGCTCATGATAGACCCAGAGCCCCGGCGCGTGCAGCAGGCGCGCGCCCCGCGCCCGGAGCTCCTCGAGCAGGAGGTTCTCCTCGTTGCGCTCGAGGCGCTCATCGAAGGCCAGGCTCTCCCGCTCGAGCCGCCCCGCGCGCAGGGCGAGGTTGCAGAGGATCAGGCTGCGCTCGTCCACCCACGCGTCGTGAGGGTGGCCCGTCGCGCGGCGCCGCATACGCCAGGCGCCGAACCACGACGACAGGAGCCGGCCTACCGCGCGCTCGAACACCCCGCTGTCCGGGGGCGTGAGATTCGGGCCGCCGATCGCGTCGGCCTCGGGGTGGCTCGCCGCCTTGTCGGCCAGCGTCGCGAAATAGTCCGGCGGCACCACCACGTCGTCGTCGAGGAAGCACAGCCAGCGGCCCCGCGCTTGCGCGATCGCGAGATTGCGCGCGGCGCCCACCCGGAGCGCGCGGGCCGAGAGGACGCGCAGCCCCGCGAGGCGGCCCGCCCAGGCCTCGACGGCGGAGCGAGCCGCCGCCGCGCGCTCGTCCACGACGACCAGCGTCTCGATCGGGCCCGGCGGCGTCGACGCCGCGATGCTCGCCAGGCACCGCTCGAGCGATCGCGGCCGCGAGCCCAAGATGATGACGGAGATCATCGCTTCGCTCCCGAAGGCTGCTTCGAGGCGATCGCACGGCCGTAACGGGCCAGGCGGTCGCCGGGCGAGAGCTCGAGCGCCCGTTCGAAGGCCGAGAGCGCCTCGACGGGGCGGCCGAGCTCCAGCCGCAGCATGCCGAGGTTCACCCACGCCTCGACGTAGCCGGGATGCGCGTCGACCGCCTGCCGGAGCTGATCCTCGGCCTGGCGCCGGTTCCCCGTCTCCCAGAGCGCCAGACCGCGGTTGAGCCGCACGCGCGGGTGTTGGGGCACGCCGCGGGCGTCGGCGGCGAACAGCGTGTCGTTCGAGCGCCAGTCGTGCGTCCTCGCCCAGGCCCGGCCCGCGAGCGCCAGCACGGCGGCGGCCAGCACCGCGGGCCGCGCGCGCGGGGGCAGGAGCGTGCCGAGGTCGGCCAGCGCCCACGCGGCGCCGGCCGCGGCGAGATAGAGGTAGCGCTCCGCGATCGGGTTGTAGAGCGGATAGAGACCCGCGACCGGCACGAGCGCGGCGGCGCACCACGCGAGCCCCGCCCCCAGCGGCCGGCTTCGCCAACGGAGGGCGGCGGCGAAGAGCCCCGCGAGGAGCAGCATGGAGGCCAGGGTTCCGCCGGCCAGCGGCGGCGCGCGGTCGACGACGAGCGGATGCGGGAAGACGAAGAGCCGCGCATACGTCGCGAGGATCCGGACCGTGGTCGCGACGCGCGTGCCCGTCTTCTCGTAATACTCGCGCCAAGGGGGGGGCGACGGCTGGTCGCTCACGCCCGGGTCGAGGGCCGGGACCGGCGCGCCCGCGGTGAGGCCCGAAGAGGGCGCGCGGGCACGGCCGGCGCCGAGGTCGTAGCGGAAGCGCGCCGAGTGGAAAGCCGCGAAGGCGGCCGCGGCCGCGAGGGAGAGGCCGAGGGCCCACGCGAGCCGGCGATTGCGCTCGGTCGCCTCGCCCGAGGGGAGCGTATGGAACTCCGCGAGCGGGAGCAGGAGCAGGAAGGACGCCGCGCTCTCTTTGGCGAGGAGGCCGAGTCCGAAGAGGCCCGCGGCCCCAATAGCCCCTGCGAGCGCGGGCACCGCGGGGCTCCGCCCCGCTGGGCCCGCGGCCCCAATAGCCCCTGCGAGCGCGGGCACAACGGGGCTCCGCCCCGCTAGCCCGGCGGCCCCCGCGAGCCTGGCTACGGCGCGACGGCCCACCTGGCGCCGCGCGCGAAGGTAGGTGTAGAGCGCCGCGAACGTGAAGAAGGCCGCGAGAAGGTCCGTCCGGAAGCTCACGCCGTTGACCGCCTCCGACGCGGCCGGGTGCGCGGCAAATAACAGCGCGGCCGCCAGCGCCCCGGGCCACGCGGCGAAGAGCTCGAGCCCCAGCGCGTACACCCAGAGGGCGTCCGCCGCATGGAGCAGCACGTTCGTCAGGTGCCAGCCCCAGGCCCGGTCCCCCCAGACGAGCCGGTCGATGAGCAGCGAGCCCAGAAACACGGGGCGGCTGCCGGCGAGGACCGCCTGCCGCCCCAGGTAGAAGCGCGGGTCGACGAGATGGCGGAGATTGGCGGGGTCCTGCACGAACGGATTGTGCTCGATGTAGATCGCGTCGTCCCAGACGAAGCCGTTTCGGAGCGTGCGGCCGTAGGCCAACGCCACGACGAGGATCAAGAGCCCGACCGCCCGGGAGTGCACCGGACGTATTATGTAATATTCATCCGTGGCGTGGCCCTGGGACCTCTTCTGGACGCTGGCGCGGACCGAGTTCAAGCTCCGCGACCAGGGCACCTGGATGGGGTTCTGCTGGACCCTGCTGCAGCCCTTGGGGCAGTTCGCCATCCTCTACGCCGTCTTCTCCGGGTGGCTCGGCGCGGCCATCCCGGACTACGCGGCCTACCTCCTCGTCGGGCTCGTCCCGTGGAACTTCTTCGCGACCGCGTCCACCGCCGGGCTGACGAGCCTGCGCCGGAAGGCGGGTCTGGTCGGCAGCCACCCGGTGCCCCGGCTCGCGGTCGTCTGGTCGGCGGTCGCGGCCGTCTGGCTTTCGCACCTCGCGGAGTGGGCGCTCTTGGCGGCGGCGCTGGCCGCGCTCGGAAAGCTCCAGGGCTGGGGCTGGCTGCTGCTGCCGGGCCTGGCCGTCGTCGAGGCGCTGCTCGCCGGCGCCGTCGCGTGCGCCTTGGCGGTCCCGGCCGTCCAGTTTCGCGACCTCGAGCGGGCGTGGGGCCTCGCGCTCTATGCCCTCTTCTTCCTGACCCCCGTCTTCTTCGACCCCCAAGCGGTGCAGGGCTCCGGCGCCGCGCTCCTCGCCGCGAACCCGCTCTCCGTCGTGATCGGCGCGGCGCGCGCCGCGCTGCTCGGCGCCCCGCCGCCGCCGCCCGCCTCGCTCGCCCTGGTCGCCGCCGGCGCCGCGGCCGCGACCGCGGCCACCGCCGCGGCCTTCCCGCGCTGGAGCCGGGGCGTCGCGGAGTCGCTGTGAAGGCGCTCGTGGAGGCCGTCGGACTCGGCAAGCGTTTCCGCCACACGCTGCCGCGCTACCATACGCTCTTCGGCCGGCTGCGCCACGCCGCGGCCGGCGGCGCGGTGGTCGGCGAGCGCTGGGCGCTGCGCGGCGTCTCGTTCTCGGTCGGCCCGGGGGAGTGCCTCGGCGTCGTGGGGCCCAACGGCGCCGGCAAGACCACGCTGCTGCGGCTCGCGGCCCATATCCTCGAGCCGACGGAAGGCAGCGTCGTCGTCCGCGGCCGGCCGAGCTGCCTCCTGCAGCTCCATGCGGGGCTGCAGCCCGAGCTGAGCGTCCGCGACAACGTCGAGCTGGGCGCGGTGCTCATGGGCCTCTCGCGCCGCGAGGCGCGCGGCCGGACTCCGGAAGTGCTGCGGTTCGCGGGCCTGTCGGAGGCGGCCGAGGTCCGGGCGGCGGAGCTGTCGGCCGGGCAGCTCGCGCGCTTGGGATTCTCCACCGCGCTGCACTCGGACCTCGACGTGCTGCTCGTCGACGAGGCGCTCACGGTCGGCGACGCGGAGTTCCGCGCGCGCTGCCTCGACGCCTTCGGGGGGCTCCTGCGCGACGGCAAGTGCGTCCTGGTCGCGACCCACGACCTCGAGCCGCTCAAGGCGCTCGGCGCGCGCGTCCTGGAGTTGCGGGCCGGCCGCGTCGCGGAGCCCCGGGTCGGGGCTGCCGGGCCCGCCGCCGTCGCGTGAGGGTCCTCTTCGTCGGCAACAGCCTCACGCTCCACCCGCCGGAGCACGACCTCCCCGGCCTGCTGCGCCGGCTCTACCCGCCGCTCGAGACCGGCTGCGTCGCCCAGGACGGCGCCACGCTCGCCGAGCACCTCGCGTCCGGCCGCGTCCGGTCGGCCTTGGCCGCCGAGCGCTGGGACGCGGTCGTCTTGCAGGAGCACCGCGCGCGCCCGCTGGCCGACCCTGAGGCGACGCGGCTCGCGGCCGGCGGCCTCGCGGCGCTCACGCGCGAGCACGGCGCGCGGCTCCTGCTGTGGTGGCCGTGGCTCTCGCCGGGAGCCGCGGACGAGCCCCGGGTCGCGGCGTTCTACCGCGCGCTGGGAGACTCTCTCGGCGCGAGGGTCGCCGGGATCGGCGCCCGGTGGGCCCGCTGGGAGCGGCGCCGGGGCCGGCCGGGGCTGCGGGCGGCGGACGGCGAGCACGCGGGTCCGCTCGGCGCGTACCTCACGGCTCACGCGCTCGCCCGGGAGTTGCTCGGCGACGAGGCCCGGCCCGCCACGCTCGAAGACGACGTCCGGGCGCTGGGGACCGGAGAGCCGCCGGTGCTCGAGGGGCTGCGCGCCGCCGCCTTCGAGGACGCTCCGCCGCCCGCGAAGACGTCGCTCAAGCGCTGGGCGGCCGACCTCGTTCTCGCGACGCGCGACGTGCCGGCGCTCTCGAGCGCCTATCGCGCGCTGTACCGGGGCGCGGCGGCCGGCTCGGCCGCGGCGCTCGAAACGACGGCCGGCGCCCACAGCGTGATCCTGCATCGAGGAATGACGCGCGAGGGCTGGGAGCCCGGCGTGAGCGACATCGATCTCATCGTGGTCCTGCCGCCCGTGAAGACGGCCGCCGAGGAGGCCGTGAGGCTCCGCCGCCTGCGCGCGGCGACGGGCGCGCTGAAGGCGGCCGCGCCGATGCTCGGCGATCTCTGGCTTCCCGAGCCCGCCGAGCTCGCTCGGTACCGGCGGTGGGGAGGGCAGCGGGCTTCCGAGGACCCGCCCGCGTGGCGCGTGCTCCGGGGCGCCGGGCTCCCGGAGGCCGCCCTCCTCGAGTCCTCCGCGAAGCGGCGCTTTCTCGACCCGTGGGCCTGGTGCCTGGTCTCCTACCTCGAGCTGTCGCGGCGGCGTTTCCGCGCGCGCCCGGACGCCGCGGCCAAAGACGAGGCGGATCTCCGCAAGCTCTTCCTCGACGCCTGGCGCTACGGCTCCTTCGCCGCGCGCGAGACGAACCGGGTCGCGACCCGCGCCCAGGCGCGCGCCGTCAGGGCGGACGCGGGGGCCGCGGCTCCGGCCGCTCTGTGGAGCGAGTCGGCGAGGCTGCTGGAGCGCGCGTCGCGAGCCGCGCTCGAGGGGCTCGGCGTCGTCGACGGTCCGGCGGCGCGCTTTCCCGCTCCGGCGTGGGCGCTGGAAGGCCGGATGAACGCGCTGCGGGCCTCCGGCGGGGCGCGGGCCGTGGTGTGCGACCCGCCGTACCATACCTATCTCGTCTTAGACGACGGGGCGGGGGAGCGCGAGTACGCCCGGGCCGCCCGCGCCGCCCTGGCGGACCCCCTTTCCGGCGTCCCGGTGGTGCTGAGCGCGTCGGCGTGGGCCTTGGCGCTCCAGTCCTCGTACCTGGGGGCGCCGCTCGGCCGGCTCGACTCCGGGAGCGGCCCCGCGGGCGGAGGGCTGCTGGACGGACCCGGCCCCTGCGCCTTGGGCGAGCTGCCGCCGTCTCCCCGGCTGCCCGAGCCGCTCCGCCGCCAGGTCGCCGCGGAGGCGGCGTCGTGGATGGCGATCTGGTGGCGCAGCCTCTGGATCGAGAGCTCCTGGACGAACCGCTACGTCCTGCGCCACCTCTATAGCCGCGGCCTCGGCCTTTCGCTCTGGCTCGGCGGACGCGACGCGCCGGCGTTCTCGGACTGGGAGCCGCTCGTTGCATCCGCTCCCATGGGCGAGACGGTCCGCCGGCTCGCGGCGGCGGAGCCCGCCGCGGTGCTGGACCGGGCGCCGCGATCCGCGCTCGGGGCCGGCCACCTCGAGGCGCTGCGCGAGCTCATGGCCGGGCTCGGCCGCTCGATCGACGAGCTGTCTCCTACTCCCCGCGAGGCGGGGGAGAGGTCGGCTGGGGGGATTCCTTGATCTCCTGGAACCCGCCGCGCGGGACGGTCGTCGTCCTCGCGCCGCATCCCGACGACGAGACGATAGGCTGCGGCGGCGTGCTGCGCCTGCACGCGCGGCGCGGCGACCGCGTGGTGGTCGCGTTCGCGACCGACGGCGAGCGGGGCGCGCCGCCCGGCGGTCCCTCCGGCGGGCGGCTTGCGGCGATTCGGAGGCTCGAGGCGCGGCGAGCCTGCGCCGTGCTCGGCGCGCGGGCGCTCGAGTTCTGGGGCTGCCCGGACGCGCGGCTGGCCTCGGCCCGCGGACTCGCCCTGCGCGTGCGCGAGCTGCTCGCGCGCGAGCGGCCGGCCGTCGTCTACGCGCCCGCCGCGGACGATCCTCACGCCGATCATCGCGCGTTGGCGCGCGCGGTGCCCGCGGCGGCGCGGGCCTGGCGCTACGAGATCGGGTCCCTCCCGCGTCCCGACGCGGTCGCCGACGTCTCGGCGGCGTTCGAAGACAAGCTGCGGGCGCTGCGGGAGTACCGGTCCCAGCTTCGCGTGGCCGACTACGCGGCGCTGGTCCGCCGCGCGGGTCTTTGCCGCTCGTTGTGGCTCGACGGCTGCGCGGCGGGGGAGGCGTTCCGGTTGGGATCGTTCGGGCAGCCGAAGCAGGGAAGCTCCACGCGCGGCCGCTCGCCCGTTCGCAAGTAGCGCCGCATCGCCGTCGCGAGCGGCTTGTTCCACAACGCCTGAAACGGCTCCTCGCGCAGGTTGCCGAGGCTCCAGCGCCGGTCGGAGACCAAGCAGCAGGGGAAGACCGAGCCGTCCGCGTGCACGACCGGCTCGTCCCACGCCTGCAGGCACAGCCGCCCGATGAGCGCGGGCGCCGCCGCCGCGGCGCGCGCGGCCGGGGCCGAAGGAGCCCAGCGCGCGCTCGCGGACGCGGGCGTCCAGAGCTCTTGGAACTCGATCGGCACGCCGAGCCGGGCGGCGAGACGCCGCGCTTTCGGGACGTCGGCCTCGTTGCCGCGGTGGAGGAGGAAGCGCCAGACGACGCGCGGATTCTTCAGGCGCAGGCGCGCGCGGACGTCGAGCAGCAGGCGCAGATTGCGCAGCACGAGCGCGAGGCTCCCGCCCGCCCGGTAGCGCGCGTAGGCGGCCTGCGTCGCGCCGTCGCACGAGGCGAACAGCGTCGTGAGTCCGGAGCGGACGAGCCGCTCGGCGAACGCGCGGTCGAACGCCGGCACCGACAGGCTCGTGCTGATCTCGGTCTCGGCGCCGCGCCGCGCGGCCTCCGCCACCAGCTCGGGCAGCGCGGGGTTCAGCAGCGGCTCGCCCCAGTTGTAGAAGACGACCCGCGACAGCCTGGGGCCCAGCGCGTCGAGCAGCTGCCGGGCGCGCTCCGCCGTGAGCAGCCCGCGGTCGAGCTCGAGCTCGCCGCGGCCCGTGGCGCAGAAGGGGCAACGCAGGTTGCAGACCGCCCCCGGCTCGAGGATCGCGGATCGCACCGGCGCCCGCACGCGATCGGGCTTGAGCTGCAGCTCCATCCAGAACCGGACCTCGGGAGGCGGCGCTTTCATCGGGCGGCGAGCTCCGGCGGTATCCGGCGGCGGAAGAACGCCGCGCCTTCGAGGCGCGCGGGCAGGCCGTCGGGCCCAAGGAGGGGGTGGCCGGGATCGACCGAAGCCAGGTCTCGGGCGGCGGCGCGTAGGAACTCCCGCTCCTCACGCAGCCGTGCCGCTCCCCGCGCCTTCGGGAACGACTTCGCCCGCGAGCCCCGGTAGACGACGCGCGCGTCGGCGTGGACGAGCGTCGGCCGGCGCGCGGCGGCGCCCCAGAACAGGAGCTGGTCCTCGAACACGGTGAGGCGCGCCGCGTCGGCCGCGAGGTGCGACAACGAGAGGAGGAGCGCTCGGGGCAGGATCACCGCGCTCGGATAGGGCGTCGTGCCGTAGCCGCTGCTCAGGAAGTTCCGCAGGAGCTCGCCGGCCCCGAACACGCGCGGCCGCAGCGCGGGCACGGTCTGCGCCCCGCCGCTCGCGCCGAGCCGGCAGGGGCCGTAGCTCAGGCCGAGCTCTCCGCGCGCCGCCCGCCGCCGGGCGGCGTGGACGGCGAGATAGTCCGGGTCCCAGACGTCGTCGGCGTCCAGGAAGGCGACGAGGCCGGCGCGGGCGAGGGCGGCGCCGCGCAGGCGGGCCGCGAAGGCGCCGGCGCTCCGGGGCAGGCGCAGGAGCCTGGATCGGCCCGGATGGTCGCGGACGAAGCCGCGCGCGAGCTCCGCGCCGCCGTCCGTCGAGCCGTCGTCGACCAGCACCGCCTCCCACCCGGCGAGCGTCTGGGAGCCGACGGACCGAAGGGCGTCGCCGAGGAAGCGCTCCTCGTCGCGGAACGGGATCACGACGGAAAGGTACAATCCCGAAGGCATGGCGCATTATACCAGGCGGGCCGGGCTCCTCTGCCTCGACTTGGCCCGGCTCGGCGGACAGGAGCGCTACGCGGCATGGCTCGCGCGGGCCCTCGGTGACCGCGGGTTCCGCGTCGACCTCCTGACCGACGCGCCGGTCGCCCGGAGAGCGCTCGAGCGCGCGCTCGGCGTCGAGCTCCCGGCGGTCCGCGTCGTCGACGCGCGCCCGCTCCTTGCGCGCGGCGGCTCGGCGCTCGCGGTTCGGAGCGCCCGCTACGATCTCTTCGTCAACAACGCCCCGTCCGCGTGGCTGCCGGCCTTCGCGCGCGAGAGCTGGCTCTGGGTGCACTGCGTGCCTCGCTCCGCGCCGCGCCACCTCAACGGCTGGCGCGTGCTCGCGAACTCGCGCTACACGGCGAACGCGCTTCGCCGCCTGTGGCGGCGCCGCGCGGAAATCCTGTGCGGCCCGGTCCATCCGGCGCTTAGGCCCGAGCCGAAGGCGCGGCTCATCGCGGCGGCGGGGCGGATCGAGTCCCGCCCGGTGCCCAAGCGGGAGCGGGAGCTCCTGCGCTCGTTCGAGCGGCTCTCGGATGGCGGGCTCGCCTGGAGTTTCGCTTTCGCGGCCCTGCCGGGCACCGCGGCCGCGCTCCGCCGGCTGCGGCGCGCGGCGGGCCCGTCGGTGGAGATCTTCTCGCGGCTGCCCTTCGCCGGGCTCCGGCGGCTACTGGGGCGCGCCTCTCTATTTTGGCACGCGGCGGGCTACGGCGTGCCGGCGAGCGCCCATCCGGGGCTTCGGGAGCATTTCGGCTCGTCGGTCGCCGAGGCGATGGCGGCGGGGGCGGTGCCGCTCGTCTACGACGCGGGCGGGCCCCGGGAGCTCGTGCGCCACGGCGTGGACGGCTACCGTTACCGCTCGTGGGCCGAGCTCGAGGAGCTCACCGCAGGCCTGGCCGCCGACCCCGCCCGGCTCGCTCGTCTCGCGCGCGCGGCGCGGCGCTCGGCCGCGCGGTTCGCCTACCCGCGCTTCGCCGCCGCCGTCGGCCGCTTGTTGAGAAAGTAAATTGGGGACAGTCCCCAATTTACTTTCTCCACCCGGTTCTCAGGTAGCGCCGGATCTCGGCCGTCTTCGTCAGCCACTTGTCGAACAGCAGGCGCTCGTTTCGGCGGCGCAGCCGCTCGCGGACGCCGCGGGGAAGGCGCGAGCGGGTCGCGCCCCCGTCGTGGTGGACGAAGACGTCGCGGGCCAAGAGCAGCTTCCAGCCGGCCTGCAGGAGGCGGAACGAGTAGTCGTCGTCCTCCTCGCCCCACGCGAAGCGCTCGTCGAGGAGCCCGACGCGCTCGAGGGCCTCGCGCTTGAGGGCCAGGCAGAAGCCCGTGAGCTGGCGGACCTCTTCGCGCTGCCCGTCGTAGAGGCGAGACCATGCGCGGGCGAATCGCGGAAGCTCGCGCTCGGGGACGCGGTGCCCGGCCGCGCGCCCGGCCCCGCAGCGGGGGTCGTTCGTGACGGGACCGGCGGCTCCGGCGGCCGGGTCGGAGTCGAGGCAGCGGGCCAGCCTCGCGTCCCACTCGGGCGTGACGACCGCGTCGTTGTTCAGCCACACCAGGACCCGGCCGCGGGCCGCGCGCATGCCGCGGTTCACGGACGCGGCGAAGCCGTCGTTCAAGCCTTCGCGCAGGACGCGGAGCGCGGGCCATCGCCGAGCCAGCCCCGCGAGGAGCCGGCGCGTGGGCGCGGCGGAGCCGTTGTCGACGACGAGCACCTCGTACGGCAGGGAGGTCTCGCGGCGCACGCTCTCCAGGCAGCGGCGCGTGGCCGCGGGCAGGTCGCGGACGGGGACGATGACGCTGAGCTCGGGCCTCAACACCGGCATCTTAGGTAAAATCGGGCCGTGCCCTCCATCCCCCCCGCCGTCAGCGTCGTCATCCCGACGCGCGACGGCGCCGCCTGGCTCGGCGAGTGCCTCGAGAGCCTCAGGCGGCAGACCTTCACGGCCTTCGAGGTCGTGCTGAACGACGACGCCTCGACGGACGGGACCTGGGAGCTCGCGCGCCGGGCCGCCGCGCGCGACCCGCGGCTGCGCGTCAGCCGCAACGCCCGGCCGCTCGGGCTCGTGGGCAACTGGAACCGCGGCGTGGCCCTCGCCCGCGCGCCCTGGATCAAGTTCCTGTTCCAAGACGACCTGCTCGAGCCCGAGTGCCTGGGCCGGCTGCTCGCCGCCCGGCGGCCCGGCGTGGGGCTCGCGATCTGCCGGCGCCGGTTCTTCTTCGAGCCCGGCGTGGGCGAGGCGATCCGGGCCATCTACCGGAGGCATCTACGCGAACATTCGGTCGAGCGGCGTTTCCGGGGCGCGCGCTATGTGGGCCCGGCCGAGTTCGGGCGGGTCCTCCTCGAGCGCCCGGGGTACAACTGCCTCGGCGAGCCGACCGCGGTACTGGTCGAGCGGATCGCGTTCCGGCGCTGGGGGCTCTTCAACGAGGAGCTCGTGAACCTGTGCGACTGGGAGCTCCTCGCTCGCTTCGCCGCCAACGGAGGCTTCGTGTACGTGCCGGAGACCCTCGCGTCGTTCCGGGTCCACGGCCGCGCGGCGACGTGGGCGAACCGCGAGCGGCGGCGCTTTCGTGCCGAGGTGCTCGATCATCTGCTGATCCGGCACGAGCTGGCTTTTCACCCGGCCTTCGCCTCGCTCCGGCGGCTGGCGGGCCATCTCAGTCCGCCGATCGACCCGCGGCGGCGGTTGTTCGGGGCGGCGCTGCGAGCGCGCTCGTTGGCGCGGCGCTTCGAGCGCGACGGCCGGGCGCCGGATCCGGGCGCGACGCTCGCACTCGACGCCCTGCTGCGGCGGTACCCGCGGATCAGCCGGCTGCCGCCGCTGCCGTCGCTCGACCGCTACGCCCTGGCGGCAGCCCGGCTCGCCGCCTCCCGCATCGAAAGTTGAGTTAGTAAAGTGGGGACTGTCCCCACTTTACTTCGGGGGGCGGAAGAGGGGGTGTCCTGCCCATTTGTCGAACAGGACCTTTGAGCCGTTCCAGCGCTCGACCACCCGCCGCCAGCTCGGGCTCCGGCGGACTCCCGCCAGGGGCACGTAGACCTGCGGGACCACCGCCAGGCGGCTCGCGGACTGGCGGATCCGCAGGCAGAGGTCCGAGACCCCCGACTCGAGGTCGAGCCGGTCGTCGAAGCGGCCGACCCGATCGAGGGTCGCCCGCGGGACCAGCAGGCAGAACCCGCGCAGGAACTCCGAGGTCCGCAGACGCGCCTTCCGGAAGCGGCCGCTGCGGAAGCGCCACTCGCCCGGCGGAGCCGCCGGGCGGCGGCGCGCGAACTGTGCGCCGAGGAACCGGCCGTTCGAGATCGGGCCGAACGCTCCGGCGTCCGGCCACGTGTGCGCGGCCGCCAGCAGCCCGTCCAGCCAGCCCGAGGGCGGGCGAGCCTGCGGCGAGACGAGGGCGACGAAAGGGCTCGCCGCCTCGCGGAGCGCGAGGTTGATCGCGCCCAGGACGCGGCGGCCCGGGAACCTCAGCGCCTTCAGCTCCGGCCAGTGCTCCGCGAGCGCGCGGATGCGCCTAAGCCCCGTGCCGCGGCCCGAGGCATCGACCGCGAGGACCTCGTAGCCGACGGAGTTGGACGCCCGGCGCATCGCGCTCAGGCACGTGCGCAGGTCGTCCCACTCGCCGCGGTACGGAACGAGCACGGACACCGACACCGGCCGTCGCTCCCAGGGCGCGAGCAGGTGATGGAACAGGCGGTGGAGATCGGGCCGCAGCGGCTCGTCCGTGTTCCACTTCCGCAGGATGAGCCGCCGGTTCTTGAGGTCGATGCGGCGGCGCCGCGGGCTCCCCAGCGTGCGGATGGTCCGGTTTCCGGCGTGCCGCACGAAGACGTTGCGGGCGACGACGAGGCGGCCTCCGGCGTGGCGGAGGCGCATGCAGTAGTCGATGTCCTCCCAGCCCCACTCGAACCTTTCGTCGAGCCGCCCGGCCCGCTCGGCCCACCGCCGCTTCACCAGGAAGCAGAACCCGCCCAAAAACGGGACCTCCTCGGGCCTCGGGGCGCGCGTGGTGGAGAACGGCGCCGCGAGCTGCTCGGGCGGCGCCATGTTGTTGGTCATCGGACCGACGGCGGCGATCGACGCGTCGGAGTCGGCCGTCTCGAGTAGCCGCTCGAGCCAGCCGGGGCCCACGACGGTGTCGTTGTTGAGCCAGACGACGTGAGAGCCCCTCGAGGACTCCATGCCGCGGTTGATCGCGAGCGCGAAGTGCAGGTTCCGGTCGTTGCGAACGAGCCGCGCCTGCGGCCAGCCGGCGGCGAGGCGCTCGAGCCTTCGGGCGACGCCCGCGGAGGAGTGGTTGTCGTAGAGCAGCAGCTCGTAGCTTCCTTGGGGCGTGTGGCGCCGGACGGACCGGAGGCAGCGCCGGGTGTCCGCCCAGCGGTTGCGGACCAAGACGATGATGGAGACCATCAGCGGACGGCGCGGACCTCGAACCACGGGCCGGGCACCACGCGCTCGACGGTGAACCCGGCGCGCGTCACGAGCGCCTTCGCCGCCTCCGGCGTCCAGAAGCGAGGGCGATGGATGCCGGGCCAGCCGTTCCCGTCGTCGGAGACCACCGAGGCGAGATACGGCTCGTGGCGCAGGTCGGGGAGATCGAAGACGAAGCGGCCCTTCGGCGCGAGGACCCGGTGCACCTCCCGGAAGGTCCACGCCACCGGTTCGAGGTCTAGGTGCGAGAGCATCCGGCGGCAGAGGACCAGGTCGTAGGAGCCGCCGGCGACGTCAAGCGCGAAACCCCCGACGCGACGCAAGGCGACGTTGCCCAAGCCGCGCGTGTTGCGCCGCGCGCGCCGGAGGGCGCGGGCCGAGACGTCGGCTCCGTCGGCGCGGGCGCAGCGGGGCGCGGCGCGCTTCAAGACGCAGCCGTCGCCGCAGCCGAGATCGAGGAAGCGCGTCCTGCGCGAAAGGAGTGGGGCGAGCCGGGCAAGCGCCTCCTCGGCCGCCGCCTCGTGCTCGGGAGACTCGATCTTCGGCTCGTCCTGCGCGTCGTGCCAGGCGTCCCACGCCAGGGCCAGCTCGCGGAAGTAGCGCCTCCGCTGGGCCGCCCGCAGGCGGGGGAGGAGCTTCCGGCCGCCGCCGGCCGCCAGCCTCGAAGCGTGCGTCCTCGCCGTCCCGAGTCTCATCCGCCGGATTCTATCAAAGCCCGAACTCGTCGAACTTGACGGCCGGCTCGTCGGGGCGGCAGGGATCCCAACGCCAGCTCTCGACGCGGCGGGTCGCGGTGCGCAGCAGCGTGAAGACGGTCAGCTCGTTGGAGGACACGAAGGGCTCGGGCTCTCCGGCGGCGTCGTGGAAGGGGGCCAGCGAGGGCGCGATCGGCTCGAGTCCGTGGGGATCGCCCGACGGCGGGTAGTCCTCCGGCGCCCGCGGAGCGCGCGGGAGGTTCGGGCGCCGGCCGCCCTTCCAGAACGCGCCGTAGCTGTTGCCGACGTTGGAGGTCTCCAGGTAGCTCGTCCCGCGCGCGGAACGGAAGCGGTTCCAGAGATGCGAGTGGCCGTAGAGGACCAGATGCGCGCCGGCCTCCTCCAGGAGCGGCGCGACGTCGTGGACCAGGAAGTTTTTCTCCGGGGGATACTCGTAGGCGACGGCGACCACGCGCCCGTCCTTCCTTTCGACGACCGGCACGGGGTCGGTGAAGGCGGGGACCGCCTTGTCGCCCAGCGTGTGGACGGGCTCATGGAAGAACGCGACGCGCACCGCCGCCCGGCGCCACGGCGCGCCGGCGACCTCGCGCTTCAGCCACTCGAACTGGGCGCTGCCTCGCCCGATCGGCTCGAAGATGAGGCTGCCGAAGCCCCACCGGCTGGGGTCCGCGAGGTCCTCCGCCCGTTCCGCATACTTCCCGCGGTGCGGCTCGGGCGCCTCCTCGGGGCCCGGCCGCCACTGGCGCGTGGCGAAGAGGCTGACGAGCCGGACGTCGCCGAAGGTCGTCGCGTAGTAACGCTCACCGCCGGGACCGGAGCGCGGCAGCGTGAAGAGCTCCTCGTAGGTCCGGACGTTGTGCGACTCGTCTTCGAGCGCGCGCCCGCCGGCCTTCGCGCCGCGCTCCTTCAGGCGCTTTGCCGCCTCTCCGCGGGGATAGGCGTCGAAGATCTGCTTGGAAAGGCTCGTCTCCGGACGGAAGCGACCCATGACCTCGTGGTTGCCGATCGCCGTAAACAGCGGCGCGCTCTGGATCACCGGCGCGCCGCGGTAGGTGATCGTGCCCCCGGGGCAGGCCAGGGCGTAGCTCGCGCGCCCCTGCAGCACCGGGAAGAACGCGTTGCCGCGCGCGTCGTCGAACCACTCCGAGGCGCGGTCCGGCACGTTCGCGAGGTCTCCGGCGAACACGACCGCGTCGATCGTCCCCGCCGTCTCCGCCGCCTTCTGGATGTTCGCCGCGGAGCGGGGCTTGAGCTGGTGATCGGAGGTGAGGAGCAGCGTCAGCGGCGCTCCCTTGGGAGGCCGGCCGCGCGCCGTAAACGTCCGGCTGCGGAGCTCGACGTCGTCTTTGATGCTCCGCGCGTAGTACGGGACCGCGCGGCCCGCGGGGAGCGCCTCGAGGAACGCCTCGTGGCGGAAGATCGTCCGGAGCACGGGGGCCGGGCCCGACGGCCTCAAGGGATGGCGGGACTCCGCGTCCTCATAGGCGCGCGTGAGGCGCGTGGTGACGGCCGGCGCGCGGCGGATGAGGTTCGGCCCGTAGATCGCCGCGTGGCCGCGGCCTTCGAACTCGGTGAACCAGACGACGCGCACCGATCGCTCGCCGGGCGATTGGAGGAACGGGTCGGTGAGGAACTGGCCGGCCTCAGACGACCGGGGCGCCGCCGCGAAGGCGAAGGCGAGGCAGGCGGCCGCGGCCCGATAAAGCGCGGCGTAGCGGCGAGCCGCGGCCGACCAGGAGAAGGAACGCGCCCGCCTCCGGGCCGCGGCCCCGAGGCGGCGCCGCAAGGGTCCCGAGCGGCAGACCTCGACCAGCGCGTCCGCGAGGCGCTGAGGGTCGGCCGGCGGGACGAGGAGCGCCGATTCGCGGTGACGGACGAGCTCCGGAACGCCGCCGACCTGGGTCGCCACGATCGCCTGGCCCGCCGCCATCGCCTCGAGCACGGCCAGGGGCAGGTTTTCGCGGCGCGAAGGCAAGACGACCGCCCGCGCGCCCGCGACGAGGCGCGCGAGCCGCCGCGGCGCGAGGCCGCCGGTCAGCCGCACGGCGCTCGAAAGGCCGAGGCGTCCGGCGAACCCGGCGAGCGCTCCGCCTGTCTGATCGCGTCCGCACAAATACAGCCTCAGCCCGGGAACGCGCTCGCGCGCCTGGGCGAAGGCCATGAGCAGCACGTCCTGCCCTTTATACGGAGCGAGCCGCGCCGGACAGACGACATAGGGGGCTTCGGCCTGGCGCGCGGGAACCGGCGCGGACGGCGCTCCGTTCGGGATCACGACGCTCCGGCGCCGCCACTCCGGGAGGATCGCGCCCAGCTCGGCGCGCGCCGAACGGCTGACGGTCGCGACCGAGGCCGCCCCGGCGAGGAGCCGGCGGAGCCCCTCCCTGCCTCCGACGAACGGCAGGTAGTCCTCGAGGACCAGGTGCAGCGTCGCCACGAAAGGCCGGCCGGAGGCCGAGGCGGCCTGCGCGAAGACGCGGTGGTCGCGCGCGAAGACGTGCACGTGCCAGACGTCGATCGCGAGCTCGCGTCCGAGCGCGACGAGCTTCGAGGCGCCTCCCCGCGGCTCGACGCGGTGCAGGGGGAAGCCCTCGAGCCGCTCCCGCGGCGCCGCGTCGCGGCGGCGCGGGCCGAGGATCGCGACGTCGTGGCCCGCCCGGCGCAGCGCCTCGCCCAGGCCGAGCGCGATCGCGCGGTCCGTGGGGTCCGCGGGGTCGATCCAGGCGAGGCCGACCCGCACTAATCGCCTTCGACGATCGAGAGGACGCCGTGCTTGACGAGCTTCGGCTTCTTGTACGCCTTCTTTTTCTTCTTCGTCGCCTTCGGGCGTCGGTTGTTACGTGCCATGGTGGCGTCTCCTGAAATCGGCGAGGGTCTCGAGGACAAGGTCGACCTCGCGGTCGGCGAGCCCGGGATAGAACGGAAGCTCGAGCGTCTCGGCGCAGAACCGATCGGAGGCGGGCAGGCCGCGCCCGAACGGCCGGTAGAGCCGGTAGCGGTGGCTCGGATAGAGCGGGTCGTTCAGCCCGATCCCTCGCGCGGCGAGATGGCGGCGAAGGGCGTCGCGCCCTCCGCCTCTCAGGCGCACCCTCAAGGAGCCGAGGACGCCCTCCGAGCCGGGCGCGGCCGGGATCCGCTCGAGCCACGCGAGCGAGCGCAGCCCGGCCCGGTAGCGGCGCTCGATCGTCGCGAGGCGTTCCCGGAGCGCGGGGAGCCGCTCGAGCTGGGCCAGGCCGAGGGCGGCGGGAAGATCGCCCAAACGATAATGCCAGCCGAGCTCCGAGAGCCCCTCGGGCGAGCGGACGAGCTCGCCGTCCTTTTCCGCGAGGCCCATCCGGCGCAGGCGGAGGAGGCGCTCGGCGAGCGCCGGGCGCGCGTGGACGACGGCCCCGCCCTCGATCGTCGTGAGGCCCTTGAAGCGGCCGAAGCTGAAGCACGCGGCGTCTCCCAGCGTGCCGAGCCGCCGGCCGCGGGAGGCGCCGGCTCCGGGGAGGCACGCGCAGGCGTCCTCCACGACCGGCACGCGGCCGGCGGCTCGGCGGACGGCGTCCATGTCGCAGGCCTGCCCGAGATGGACGACGACGACGGCCTGCGTGCGGCGAGTCCTGCGCCGCTCGATCTCGGCCGGGTCGATCAGGCCCGTCTCGGGGTCGACCTCGCAGAAGACGGGCTTCGCGCGGTTGTAGAGGATCGCGTGGTTCGTCGCGACGTTCGTGACGGCCGTCGTCAACACCTCGCCGCCGCCGGCTCCGAGGGACTGGAGCGCGAGGTGGAGCGCGGCGGTCCCCGAGCTCACGGCGTGGGCGTGCGGGGCCCCGAGCGAACGGGTCAGCCGCTCCTCGAAGAGGCGCGTGTAGATGCCGGTGCCGAGCCAGCCGCTCTCGACCGCCTCCTGGACCGCGCCGGACTCGGCGCGGGTCAGGAAAGGGCGAAAGGCCGGGACTCGGACCGGGACTCGCCTTTGTGTCGTTTCCATCTCGCTTTAGCCTCGAGGTACAGCCGCTCGGCCTCGCCGGGCGCGAGCGGTCCGGAGGAAAGGGTCGGCACGCAACTCGTCATCCGCGGCTCGCCGGGCGCCGAGAGCCCGTCGGATTTCGCCCGGCGTTCGAGCCGGGTCCCGGGGAACGGCGTCGCCAAGGAGAACGACGCCGCGTTCGTGTCGAGCTCGAGAGCGAAGTCCGCCGTTCGCCGCGCCGAGGCTTCGGTTTCGCCGGGAAGGCCGATGATGTACATGGCGTAGGTGAGCATCCCCCGCCGCTTGAGGGCTCCGACCCGGCGGCGGATCGCCGCCGGGGAGAGGGCCCGCCGGCCCTGGGCGGCGAGGATGGCGGGCTCGACCGACTCGACGCCGAAGGCGACGCGCATGCAGCCCGCGCGGGCCATGCGGTCGATGAGCTCGTCGTCGAGGGTGTCGAGCCGCGTCTCGCAGCCCCACAAGATCGGGGTTCCCGCCTCCAGCAGCGCCTCACAAAGCGCGGCCGCGCGGCGGCGGTCCAGCGTGAACTCGGGGTCGCGCAGGAGGACGAACCGAAGGCCGTAGCGGTCGCGCAGCGCGCGGAACTCCTCGACGACCGCCGGGATCGGCCGCGCGCGCCAGGTGGGGCCTTGGGTCACGGGATAGGGGCAGTAGCCGCAGCGAAAGGGGCAGCCCCAGCTCGACTGCGCCGTCACGTAGGAGTAGCTCCGGTAGTCGACCAGGTCCCACCGAGGCACGGGCAACCGCTCGAGGTCCATCGGCCCGGCCGCGAGGGCCCGAGCCGCGCGGCGGCTCGGCCGGCGCGCGAGCTCGACGAACGGCTCGATGCCTTCCCCCGCGAGCACCCCGTCGACCGCGGAGGAGGCGAGGAAGAACGACGGCTGGGCGGCCGGTCCGAAGAACACGATCGGGCCGTCGAAGCGCGCGCGCAAGAGCTCGGCGACCGCGAGGTCCTCCTGCCGGGAGCCCACCGCGGTGCGGAGCGCGACGGCCGTGGGCCGCCGGCGCAGGATCTCCGCGACGCATTCCTCGGGGCCGTGCCCCTCGAGGACGGAGTCGACGACCGAGGCTTCGCGGCCCGCCTCCAGCACGCGGCTCGCCGCGAGGAAGATGTCGAGGGTGGGGACACGCAGGCGGCTCGTCTTGCAGCACTCGCCGTAGCCTCCGTGCGAGTGCCGGAAGGCGACGAAGCCTTCCGGGCTGGGCGGGTCGACGAAGACGATCACGCCGTCTGGATCAGCTTCGCGCGCTTCAGGTCGGCCACGAGGGCCTCCACGTCGGCCTCGATGCGCCGGGGCGGGGCGTCGTACTCCTCGGCGAGGCGTTCGGCGATCCGGCGCGCGGTCTTTCCTTCGCCCAGGAGCTCCCAGGCGCGCAGGCCCGGGCCCGTCAGGGAGTAGTACTCGGCGCTCTCGACGTCGAGGATGATCGCCTCGTCGGCGACCTTGCGCCAGGCGGCGCGCGACGCATGCTTGAAGGTGCGGCGCGTCTTCACGGCGGCGGTTGCGGGCATAGGGGATACCTCCGGTCGGGGATTATATCAGGGTAACGGCCGGTAGCGCTGCAGGAGCGTGAGCCCGTGGCGCCGGACGCGCACCGAGTGGAGGTGGAGCTGCTCGAGCTCGGGATGCTCCGCCTTCAGCCGGTTGACGAAGCGACGCTCTCCCGGCTGGTGCGCGACCTCGGTGGCGCCCACGCGGGCGGCCGGGTCGCGCCGCACGACGTCGCGCGCGTGCTCGATCCACATCCCGTACTCGACCGGGATCACGCGCTCGTCCCACGTCCCGGTGTCGTGGACCGCGACGATCGCGCTTTCGGCGAGAGAACCCCGGACGCGGTCGAAGAACCGCAGGTTCAGGTCCGGGTCGTGCGAGGCGTCGATGAACAGGAGGTCGATCGGGCGCCGGTCGATGTCGTCGGGGAGGAAGTCCTCCTGGCGCTTCGCGACGAAGCGCAACCGCGGGTCGTTTAAGGCCGCGGCGCGCTCGGCGCAGGCGGGATCCGGGTCGAAGCTGTAGAGGACGGAGTCGGGGCCGAGCGCCTTGAGAAAGTTCCTCGCCGAGTGCCCCTCGCAGAATCCGATCTCCACGACGACTCGCGGGGCGAGCACCCGGACCAGCCCGTAGAGGAGCAGGGCCTCGTCGGGCTGGATCGGCCCGAGGATGTCGTCGGAGTAGTCGAGATGCGAGAGCTCGTACGGCATCAGTCGACACCCGGCACGGGCTCGCCGAGGAGCTTGGCGCGAATCAGCGCGACCGGGATCGAGCCTTCCGCCAGGAGCGCGTCGTGGAACCTTCGGTCCGAGTAGGCCGCGCCGAGCTTCCGGCGGTACTCCTCGCGCAGGGCGAGGATCTGCTGCTTGCCGGCGAAGTAGCCGATGAGCTGGGCGGGCCAGTTGATCGTGCGCTGCACGTCCTCGTCGGGCTTGCCTTCCCCGCGGCGAGAGCGGGTCTTGAAGTCGGCCGCCTCCTGCAGCGTCCAATCGCCCGACTCGACGTGCGCGTCGTAGAAGACGCGCCGCACGCGGTAGAGGTAGGAGTTGAGCATCTCGCGCTCGGCCTCGGCCTCGGTCCCGAAGCCTCCGGCCGCCCAGTAAGCCTCTTCGGCGTACAGCGCCCACCCCTCGACCATCGAGTTATCGTAGAGGAGCTTGCGCAGAGGGTTCGGATGGAGCCGCGCGATCGAGAGCTGGAGGTGATGCCCCGGCAGCCCTTCGTGGACCGCGTACGGGCCCATGTCGGTCCGCTTCCGCTCCAATGCGTTCCGGACCATCGAGAGCCGCTTCTCGGCGTCCCACTCGGGCTTGAAGTGCTCGACGTTCCACCAGCCGACGCTGTCGCCGCCGACCGCCACCGGCGGATTCATGCTCCCTCCGTCGCCCGTGAGCGGGATCATCGCCTCGGGCGTCGGCCGAGTCCGGATCGGACCGACGCCGGGAGGCACCGTGACCAGGTCCGCCCGGTCGAGGAACCGGCGGTCCTCGTCGGTGATCTTGTCGTAGAGCGCGAGCAGGCTCTCCTGCGTCAGGTGTTCGGCCGTCCGCCGCGCCTCCTCCGTTGCGTCGATCGCTTTGAGCCGGGGCTTGAGCGCCTCGAGCCGCGTCTCGACGTCGACCAGCTCGCGGGTGGCGAGCGCGAGCAGCTGCTGCGGCGACCACGGCAGGAGATTCGCGTGGCGCAGGCGCCACGCGTAGTTTTCGCGGCCGATCACCGCGTACTCGGTCGGGTCCTTGAGCGCCCTGAGCTCGTCTATATAGGAAGAGAGCGCCGAGACCGCCGCGTCCCGGGCGGGCGACGCGGGCTCGGCGCGCAGCGTGGCGAGGACGCCCTCGGCGACGCCGACCGCGGTGGCCGCGGCTCGGAGCGTCGGCCTCGTCGCGACTCGGCGCAGCTCGGCGACCATGCCTGGCACGAGCTTCGTGAGGCCGGCGCGCAGGTCCGCGCGCTGCGGCGCGAACGTCAGCAGGAAGATGTAGTCGTTGGCCAGCGGCTCGAGCCAGGACGCCGGGCGGTGGAGGTAGAGCCGTTCCGTCTCGAGCTGCCGCAGGCCGTCCTCCGCCAGGACGTAGACCCAGCGCCAATCGATCTGGCGATCGATCTCCCAGCTTCGCCACGGCATGGCCCGCAGGCTCTCGAGGTCCTTGCGGAGGCGGCGCGTCAGTCCGGCGACCGCCTCGGGGTCGAACGACGGCACCCGGACGGCATCGTCGAACAGCCCGGCCGCCGAGGCGAGGCTCGGGTCGATCGCGAAGCGGACGTCGATCACGTCCTTGGCCGCGGCGGAGAACGCCGGCGTCCCGGGCAGCTCGAGGGACTTCAGCGTCGGCGCGGCGGAGGCCGCGAGGGAGAGCGCGGACACGAGCTGGAACATGTCGACGACTATATCAAAACGGCGGAAAACGACAATCTGGGTCCAAGGTCCCATCGCAGGCGGGACCTTCGGACCATGACGTTTCTGGGGCCTTCGGTCCCATGGCGCGGCTCCCTCCTCGGCCCTGTGGCGCGCCAGCGGTCGGGGTTAGGCTGAGACCAGACGACGCAAGGAGGACGCGATGAGAAACGAACCCCGCCGTGTATTGTGCGCCATCTCGCTCTTGGCGACGGTCATAACGCCCTCCTGGTCGCAGAGCCTTCCGTTCAACGGGGACGCCGGGCGGGCGTTCGCGCAGATCCTCCAGGAGGTCGCCCGGCAGCTGCCGCGCGACGAGCAGGGCCGCCAGCGCGTTCCACCCCGGGAGGCGCCGGTGCCCCGGCCGCAAGAGCCCGCGCCGCCTCAGACGCCGGCTCCGGAGCGCCCGCGCCAGGAGCAGCCGCGCCAGGACCCGCCGCGCCAGGACCCGCCGCGCCGGGAGGAGCCGCGCCACGAGCACCCCCGGCACGAGCAGCCCCGCCGCGACGATCCGCCGCGGCGCGACGACCGCCGCCGCGACGACCGGCCGCGCCACGACCACCCGCGCCCGGACTATCCCCGGCCGGGCTATCCGCGGCCCGAGTACCCGCGACCCGACTATCCGAACTACCCGGTGCCCGACTACCCGCGCGACGACCGGGGCACCCCGTACCCCGACTCTCCCTACTACGGCGGAGGGATCGAGCGGCTCCGCGCGATCTCGCGGGGCATCGAGGAGTCGGCGGCTCGGTGGCGCTCGGCTCCCTCCGGCTCCTTCGAGGAGCGCATCGCCCAGCGGCGCATGGAGGAGCTGATGGAGGAGGCCCGGGCGCTCATCTCGTCGGGCCGGCTCAGCGGCGAGTCGCTCTCGGAGCTCGAGGCGTACGCCAAAGAAGCGGCGGCCGGCTGGCGGCGCGCGCCCTCGGGGAGCACGCTCGAGCGGTTCTACGCCCTCGCGGAGCAGGGGGCCTGGGACGCCACCATCGTCGCGCTCGAGCGGCGGGTGCGGCAGGCGGGGGACGACTATCGCGGTCTCGAGCAGCTCGGTCTCCGCTACGAGGAGGGCTGGCGGCGGGCGCCGTCCGGCTCGCGGGAGGAGCGCTTCTGCGGCCAGGCGGCGCAGGCCGCGTTCGACGGCGCGCTGCGGGCGCTCAGCTCGTGGCTCCAGTACTCGCGGCCGAGCGGCTACGAGCTCGAGAGGCTCGGCGCGGAGTTCGACCAGCGGTATCGCCGCGCCCCGTCGGGCTCGAAGGCCGAGCGGTTCTACCGGCAGGCCGCGGAGACGATCCTGCAGAGCATGGGATCGTACCGAAGGCCGTGGTGATTCGCCCGGATTCTTCGGTTGATCGTGAAGCTACGTCCGAAGAATCCGGGACAGTTTCATATTAAGTAATTCCTCAAAGGAAGCAACCAATAGAACTTGTCGTCCTGAATCTTTCAGACGTCGACGAAAACGATCAACTGAAAGATTCAGGTCATTCGGGGCAGGTAGGGTCTTTCCGACAGCCGGGCGGAGGGTCGCCGACGTAGTCGCAGGGGACGACGCAGCCCCCTGGGCCGCCGGTGGTCCCTCCGCCCGGCCCGCCGTCTTCGCCGCCGTACTCCTCTTCGACGACGCCGCCTGGGTCGTCGTCCCCGGGCGTCGGCGCCGAGTTGTCTCCTTGGACGACCGGCTTGTCGGTGAACGACCACATGTCGCAAGGGGGGTGGTTGATGCAGGCCTGCTTGCAGTCGTCCTCGAAACCGAAGTACTTGCAGACGGCTTTCACCTCGTCGTGGTTCTGATTGTAGTCCCAGTTGGCGCCACCGCAGCCGCCGCCCGGGGCGTTGTTGTTGCCGAACGGGTATTTGGGTTGGCACTTCACGCAGCCCTTCCCGCATGAGACGAGCCGGCACCACGTCCCCGAGCACGTCGCCACGGAGGGTTGGGGTGGCCCCGGCTGGTTGTGGCCCTCCGTCTCGATCGTCTTGAGGACCTCGCGGTTGGCGAACTGAAGCGCCGCCCACGCGTCGAGCGAGAAGCCGAAGTCGTAGGCCTGCGACTCCTGCGTCCCCGCGGCGGCGAGCCGGGCCTGCCATTGGCTGGCGTTGAGCGCCCCTTCCACGTAGTGCGGATCCCCGCCGCTCCGTCCTTGCTTCGTGTTCCGCGTGCGCTTACGCCGCGGGCCCGCGGCGAGCCCGCCGTCGCTATACACGCCGGGGCCGATGCCCTTGCCGGCGCCTTTGTAGCGCTTGAGGGCCTCGGCCAGGGCGGCGGCGCCGGCGTTCGTCTGGGCGCCTCGACCTCCCCGGCCGAGGGCGTCGAAGTCGGAGCCGAGCCCGTGCCCGAACTTCTTGTCGAGCTTGAACTTCTTCATGAGCCCCTGGAACTGGGGCATCGAGCCGAGCGTCGCCAGCAGACCGGCGACGTCGCTGCCGCCGCTCGCCTTGAATCGGCTCAACGCCCGGTGGATCTCCGGGTCGGCCTTGAGCTCCTGTTCGAACTGTTTCGCGGTGGCCGTCGATACCTGAGCGTCCACGGCGAGCAATCCCAGGATATCGGCGGCGCTCAGGTCCCCCTCCGCCCCGGCCTCTCCGGCGGGCGCGCCGGGCGCGCCGGCCGCGCCGGAGTAGGCCACGCCTTCCGACTGCAGCTCCGCGACGCCCAGCCGCGGGCCCGTCTTGGGCTCCGCGGACTTGGGCTTGGAGGCGAACGGCATGCCGAGCTGCGGCTTCTTCGACTTGGAGCCGGGCAGCAGGAAGAAAACGAGCGACAGGGTGGCCACTCCCAGGAGCGCGATCAGGATCAGCCACTTCTTCTCGCGGTCTTTGTCCTTCTCTTCGTCGGCGGGTTCCATCGGCCCTTTCCTCAATATATACCCCGGCCTTGGGGCTTTCGCAAGGCTGTCGTTGCTATAATCCGGCTCCATGGTACTCCCCCTGCTTTGGGTCTGGGCCTCGACGCTTGCCGCTCATCCCCTGGACCCGCTGACGGCGCGGGAGCTCGAGCGCGCCGCGGCGGTGCTCCGGCGGGACGCGCGCTTCCCGAAGGGGGCGTTCTTCGCGGCGCTCGCGCTCGAGGAGCCGGAAAAGGGGGCCGCTCCGGGCCGTCGGTCCGCGGCCGCGGTGCTGCTCGATCGCCCGGCGAACCGCGTCTACGAGGCGACGGTCGATCTCGGCCGGGGCCGGGTCGCGCGCTGGCTCGCCAAGACGGGCGTGCAACCCGGCCTGCTGCCGAGCGAGACCTCCGGCGCGGCCGAGCTCGTGCGCGCGGACCCGGCGTGGCGGGAAATGATGCGGAAGCGAGGGATCACGGAGTTCGACCGCGTCGGGCTCGACGCCTGGGCGCCCGGGACGATCGGGCTGGAGCAGGCCGGCGGCCCGCGGCTCGCGCGCGTGCTGTCCTTTTACCAGGGCCGCTCGCCGAATTTCTACGCTCGGCCGGTGGAGGGCGTCGTCGCTGTCGTCGACCTGACGCACGGACGCGTCGCGCGCGTGGAGGACGCCGGGGGACCGGCAATCGGCCCCGAGACCGGCGACTACTCCGCGCTCCGGTCGACGGCTTCGTCCGGGACTCCCCTCGCGCTCGAGCGCGAGGGCCGGCGCGTGCGCTGGGGCGGCTGGAGCTTCCGCTTCGCGCTCGACGCGCGGGAAGGGCCCGTCCTCTACGACGTCGCGCGCGAGGACGGCGGTCGTCTCCGGCCGGTGCTCTACCGCGCGTCGGTCTCCGAGACCGTGGTCCCGTACGGCGACCCGTCGCCGGCTTGGGTCTGGCGGGGCGCGTTCGACGCCGGAGAGCTCGGGCTCGGCCGGCTCGCGGGCCCGCTCACGCCCGGCAAGGATCTGCCTCCCGACGCGCTGGCGCTCGACGCCGAGCTGGCGGACGAGCGCGGCGAGCCCGCCGTGCTGCCGCGGGCGCTCGGCTTCTACACCCGGGACGGGGGGCTCTTGTGGAAGCACCGCAATCCGGAGCCCGACGCGGACGTCGCGCGCCGTGCGCGGGAGCTGGTGCTCACATCGGTCGCGACGATCGGCAACTACGATTACGCGTTCAGCTGGGTGTTCCGCGAGGACGGGGCGCTCGAGTTCCAGGTGGAGGCGACCGGCATCATGCTCGCCAAGGGGGTCTCGTCGTCCTCCCACGACCCCTACTCGCATCCGGTGTCGAGCGGCGTCGCGGCGCCCCACCACCAGCACTTCTTCGCCCTACGCCTCGACTTCGACGTCGACGGCGAGGCCAACCGCCTCTACGAGACGTTCGCGCGGCCCCTGCCTCGAGACCCCCAAAACCCGCACGGCAACGCCTTCGCGATGGACTCGCGCCTGCTCGGGTCCGAGCGGGCGGCCCGCCGGGCGCTGGACCCCTCGGAGAGCCGCCGGTGGCTCGTCGCCTCCGGCGCGTCGGCCGCGGAGGGGCATCCGGCCGGCTATCTCGTCGTTCCCGGCGAGAACGCGCCCCCGCTGTCGTCGCCGGGTTCCGAGATCCGCCGGCGCGCCGGGTTCCTGGAGCACGCCGTGTGGGCGACCCGGCACAAGCGGGGCGAGCGCTACGCGGCCGGGGACTACCCGAACCAAGCGGCGGGCGGCGACGGCGTCGGGCGTTTCGGCGAGGACGACGAGAGCCTGGTGGACGGGGACCTGGTCTTGTGGTATGTCCTGGGCGTCACCCACGCCCCGCGGCCCGAGGAGTGGCCCCTCATGCCGGCGCACCGGGCGAGCGTGCGCTTCGTGCCCGCGGGATTCTACCGGCGCACGCCGGGACTGTAGCTAGACGCTAACCTAGATTCGTGGTTGACCGCCTCCCCCCGTCGAGGGTGTCGGGATAATTTTGTTCTCCTTTCCTCTGCGGCCTTTTCGTTACTTTACTTTGCGGACCTCTGCGTTCCGCCGTTTTCCCCGTTAGGCGGCGGGCTGCAACAGATGAAACGCGAAGGATCGCAGAGTGAAGTTACGGAAAGGACGCGAAGAGAGCGGGTAACTGAGGAGATTGGGCTAGTCCGCGCCGTGGACCTGCTCGCCGGCGGCGTCCAGCGCGGCGAGCCCCTTCTTGGCCAGCGCGGCCGCGCTCGCATCCTTCCCCTTGGCGATCTCCTCGTACTCCTTGCGGGCGTTCGCGATCTGGCCGAGGGCGGCGTAGGTGTGCGCCCGCTCGAGGGAGGGCCTCTTGAAGTACGCGTAGGCGGCGTCGTAGTCGGGCAGCGCCTTGCCGTGCTCGCCGAGGGCCGCGTACGCCAGGCCGCGGTCGAGGTGGGCGGTGGCTTGCGCCTCGGGCTTGATCGCGAGGGATAGCCCCTTCGTCAGCGTCTCGACGGCGGCCTTGTAGGAGCCGCACTTATATTCGGCCATCCCGCGGTTGATCACGGCGAGCGCGTCGTTGGGGTCGAGCTCGACGGCGCGGTTATAGCTGGCCTTCGCCTTCTGCCAGCCCTCCTTGGCCGGCTTCGGCCCCTTGGCGCGCCGATCCTCCTCGGCGAGGTTTCCCCAGAACCAGCCGTGCTGGAAATGCGCCGCGGCGCATTTTGCGTGCGTGTTGAGGACCTTCTCGGAGCACTTGACCGCCTCGCGCGTTCCGGAGTTCTTGTTGATCGCGTAGCAGTCCTTCACCGCCGAGGTGCACGCGGCTTGGGCGGCCGCCTTCCCCGTGAGGGCCGGCTTGCCGCCCGCGGCCCCGCCCGCTCCCGGGGGCGGACGAAAAGGCCGCGGCCCGGTCGCCGTCGCGCCCGCTCCTTTTCCGGCAGGCTTGCCTCGCCCCCCCGGCACCTTGTCGCGCTCCTTCTGCACCCACGCCTTGTATTCGGCGGGCTCCTCGATCATGGACAGCGCTTGGTCGTAGTCCGCCCGCGCGCGATCGTTATCTCCCATGAGCGTGAAGACCTCGGCCCGGGTGATGAGCGTGTGCGCGTCGGGCGCGTTCCGCCAAGCGGCCTCCATCTCCCGCAGCGCCTCGTCGAACTTCCCCCGGTGGGCCAGGATGCACCCTCGCCCCGCGTGCGCGCTCCCGCGCGTCGTGTTGTCTTGGGCCAGCTCGAGCGCCTTCGAATAGGCGTCGAACGAGGCGTCGTGCTTCCCCGATTCGTACGCCGCGTGGGCGCGGGCCAGCGCGTACTCGGGGTTCCGGGGCTGAAGCGCCGCGGCCTTGCTCGCCCCTTCGAACGCCTTCTCGAAGAAGGGCTTCATCCCCGCTTCGTTCCCCGTTTCCTTGGCGGCGTACCCGAACACGTTGCCGAGCTCGGCGACGAGCGCGTGCGCCGCCGCGCAGTTGGGAAAGCGGTTCGCCACTCCGGTGACGCAGGCCATCGCCTTCTCCGCCTCGTTGCGGACCTCGTCGCATTTGGCGAGCGCGTCCTCGCACTCGCCCGCGAACGCCGGGGTGCCGGTCCATAGGGCCAACAGTGCCCAAATCACCACGCGCTCAGGATAATGTGCTTCACCACGCGTAGTCAAGGCCGGGTGGGCGAGCGGCGCGGGCGGCGGGGCGGCGGTTGGCCGGCCGGGGAAGCGGCAGGATCCAAGTCCCGGCGCGAACTAGTGCACCTCCAAACTGATGCCTAACGAACTAAGCAACGCGAAGGCACGCAGAGGAAGTAACAGAAAGGCGCGGAAAGCGAAATATTCCCTCGATCCGTCCTTCGCGTTCCT
>JACQPK010000510.1 GCA_016207565.1 Elusimicrobiota bacterium | reverse complement strand
GTCGTGGGCGTCACTGGCGCCACGGGCGTGGTGGGCGTGACGGGTGCCACGGGCCTGACGGGCGTGACCGGCGCCACGGGCGTCGTGGGCGTCACTGGCGCCACGGGCGTGGTGGGCGTGACGGGTGCCACGGGCCTGACGGGCGTGACCGGCGCCACGGGCGTCGTGGGCGTCACTGGCGCCACGGGCGTGGTCGGCGTGACGGGCGCGACGGGACTGACGGGCGTGACCGGCGCCACCGGCGTCACCGGCGCCACCGGAGCCGCGAACGCGTCCGGCACCACCGGGAGGGTGGCGAAGTTCACGGGCGCGACCGCCGTCGGGGACTCGATCATCTTCGATGACGGCACGAACGTAGGCATCGGTGCCGCCGCGACGACGGGCCGCAAGCTGGACGTATCGGGAACGGCCGTCGCGACCAGCATGCAGGCCGGAGCGGGGAGCACCGGGAATCCGGGTTTCCGATTCGAGCAGGCCGGTCCGACCTACATCGGCGTGTATTCGCCGGCATTCGACAAGCTCGGGTTCGCCACCGCCGGCGTCGAGCGGGTCCGGATCACGAACACGGGCATGTCCATCGGCCTCAACGCCGATCCGCTCGATTCCCTTCACGTGCGCACCGACGGCGCGTCCGCCGCGACGCTTCCGGTCGTGCGTCTTGAGCGCAGCGACCCGGCCGGCACCTCGTCGCCGTTCGGCGGCGCGATCAAGTTCGTCGGCAAGACGAGCTCGACCGCGGGCCGAGACATGGCGGACATGGAGGTGTTCTGGACCGACTCGAGCGACGCCACGCGGTCCGCCGCGATCCGCTTCATGAGCGTCAACAACGCCTTGGGGCTCACGGAGCGCTTCCGCCTGAATCCGAACGGCACTGTGACGTTGGGCTACGCGAGCCCCACGCCGATGAGAACCCTCTCTCTCGGCAACGACTCCGACAAGTCGATCGGCATGGAATCGGTCTCCGGGATCACCGGCAAGTCCCTCACGGTGGCCGCCGGCGATTCGACCGGAGCGGGGGCGTTCAACGGCGGAAGCCTGACGCTGCGGGCCGGCGACGGCGCCGCGGGCGGCGTGGGCGGCGACGTGATCCTCACCCCGGGAACGGGCTTGACGCCCGGTAGGGTCAAGGTGACGGGCGCCACGGAAGCGCTGGCTTACGATATCGGCCCGAACAATGCCGGCGCCGAGGCCTTGAGGGTCGGGCAGGTATCCAATTATCCGGCGGGGGTCCTGCTGCAGACGACCGGCGGGGTTCCCATCCTGGACTATGTTCTCAACGATACCAACATCACGGGGAAGGCCACGAGCAACCCCGGCGCGTTCTTCCGCCTCGACGGACGCGACGCTCAGGGAGCTCCTAGTTTCGCGTGGTGGGCGCGGCAAGCCGGGGTAGCTTCACCCAGCCATGTCATGGCGCTCTCTCGCCAAGGATATCTGACGCTGGGTAGCGCATTGTCCTTTAACGAGCAGCCCTACACGGGGCGGCTATCGGTGCTGGGGACAGGCACCAACTATGTCCTTTACGCCAGCATCAACGCTACCGGCGCCTCTCCTGATCTGGTCCTCGCCAATTCCGGCAATGTCGGAATCGGAACGAACTCTCCGCAGAAGGCGCTGCAGGTCGGCGCCGCGCCCGCGGGAGACCCGGGCGCCGGCGTCGGCTCGATGACCCGGGTCTGGGGGACGAACGTCGCCGTCAACGTCGGCGCCCATGCGTTTATCGGCTCTTCGGATGCGGCCGCCCAGGACTTGGGCGGTTCCCTGGGCTTCGGGGGCGCGCACGGCGCGGCGACCACGATCGACTTCGCGACGATCGCGGGGCGCAAGGAGAACGCGACGAGCGGCGACAGCAGCGGCTACCTCCAATTCGCGACCCGGCTCTCGGGCACGGGCCTCATCGAGCGGATGCGCATCGGCTCCGACGGCAAGGTGAGCTTCGGGAGCGCCAACGACGTGGAGGTCGGGCTGGCCTCGAACAACGGCGTCGGAAGGATGCTCACGCTGAAGGGCGGAGACTCCGTGTCCGCGGGCGCGGCTAACGGCGGCGACGCGGTGCTGAAGGCCGGCGCGGCCGCCAACGCCGGGACGGGAGGCAATGCGACCGTCAAGGGAGGCCTTTCGCCCGGCGGAAACGGAGGCCTGGTCCAGATCGACGGCGGCGCCGCCGGCGGCAACGGGGCCGGAGGTTTCGTCAACATCACGGGCGGAGCGGGAGCGGGAACCGGTGCCGGCGGAGACATTCAGCTCACGCCGGGGTCGGGTGCTACGCCGGGCCGGATCGTCACCTTCGGTCCGATCCTGCGCAGCGGCGCATCGCTGGTGGCGGGCAGCGACTTCAACGGGGACGGGCGAGGCCTCACGAACCTCACCGGCGCGAACCTGCAAGCCGGCACGGTCGGGGGCACCCAGATCACGGACAGCTCGGTGACGGGCACGGAGATCGCGAGCAACGCGGTCTATTACTCGAAGCTCGGCAGCATGAGCTGGCATGTGGTCGGTTCGGTCACGAGCACGGGGGTCCGAGCCGGTTGTGGCGGTACTCGTAGGGTGCTGGCCGGCGGCTGCTTCGGAGACGTTACCGCTCAGCTCAGGAGCTCCTATCCATCCACGGAGGGGGCGGACTCCAACACTACAGGGGGAACGGCGATTTCCGATCCCACTGTGTCCGCGGCGTCGTGGAGCTGCGTATTCTCCGCAAGCAGCAGCAATCACTCCGCGTTCGTGTTGTGCATAGACCCGTGATCTCCGTGCCTGGCATGAACTAACGTGACGAGCCGGAAGACCGCCGCCTTTCGCACCCTAGCGCTCGGCCTCGCGGCCGGGCTCGCGGCGTTGGCGGCGGTCTGGGCGGCCGGGCCGAAGTCGGGCGGCGGCATCACGGTCACCGATGACCTTCCCGCCGGCTCGACGGGCGGGGCCGGGATGTCCGGCGGGACTGTGACCGCCGAAGGGGGGCTCGGGCAGATCGGCGCCAGCACGGCGGCGGCCGCGGGCATCGACGTGGAGAGTGGGTTCTTCTCCAAGCTCGTCTACGAGCCGCAGACCTACTCGACGACGTCCTTCGGCACGTCCTCGCTCACGTTCACGTGGACGGACGCGGTGGTCGCGAACCCGGCCGGGGCCGAGTACCGTATCGAGGTCTCGAGCGCCTCCGACTTCACCGGGACGATCTTGTCTTCCGCGGCGTATCTTCCGACCGCGTCGCCGCAGGGGCTGCTCGGCAACACGACGTACTACGGCCGGATCAAGACCTTGTATATGGAAGGCGACGAGTCGGCGTACAAGTTCGACGCCCTCGACACGCACCTCACCGCCGCCTACGCGCCCTCGAGCGGCGCGATCGCGGGCTTCGGCTCGCGCTCGGCGAGGCTCGCTTGGGACGGGAGCCTCAACGCCGGCGGCGACCCCGGCGCCTGGGGCCCGGCGGGGCAGAACCTGCCGATCGCGCGCCAGAACCTCGCGCTGGCCTCCTTCGGGCGCCGGCTCTTCGCCTCGGGCGGCGTGAACGGCGGGGTCGCCTCCGACGTCTGGACCGCCGAGGTGCAGCCGTGGGGAGCCCTCCAGGCGTGGGCGGCCACGACGCCGCTGCCGGCACCGCGGCACTCCCACGCGATGGCCGCGTGGCGGAGCGTCCTCTACGTGACGGGCGGGTTCGACGGGTCGGCGCGCTCGACGGTCTGGTTCGCCCCGATCCTGGGCGACGGCACCGTCGGCGAGTGGAAGACGACGACTCCCCTGCCGGCCGCCCGGTTCCGCCACGCGATGGACGTCTTCGAGGGGCGGCTCTACGTCGCCGGCGGCGACAACGGCGTCACCGGGCAGGCCGCGGTGTACTACGCCGATATCCAGCCGGACGGCTCGCTCGGCGCGTGGGCCACGGCGTCCAACGCGCTGCCGGCGGCGAGGTCCGGGCACGCGCTCGTGATCTCGAGCGGGTCGATCTACGTCGCGGGCGGCGTGACGACCGGCGTGACCGCCGGGGTCCTCAAGAGCGACATCGACGCCGCCGGCGCGCCCGGAGCCTGGTCCGCGGTCGCGAGCCTGCCGGCGGCCCGCACCCAGGGCGCGCTCGTCGCCGGCGACGGGCGCCTCTTCTTCCTCGGCGGCCACGACGGGAGCAATCCCGTCGGGACGGTGTCCGTCGCGCCCGTCCTGGCCGACCGGACGCTGGGGCCGTGGAGCCCGCTCCCCGGGCTGCCCGCCGCGGCGTTCTCCCACGCGTCGGCGCGCGTCGGCGAGAGGCTGTTCTCGGCCGGCGGCTCCGACGGAGCGATCCCGCTGCAGTCCGTGGAGACCGCGCTTCTCGGCGGGACCCAGTACCTCACCGAGCGCGCGCTGGACGCGGCCTTCACGCTCGACCTCCAGGACCAGGGCTGGCGCTTCGGCACCGCGGCCGAGTTCGGCGCGCTCACGCCGAACACGACGTATTTCTTCCGGACGCGCGGACGAAACGGGGCGAACATCGAGACCGCGACCCTCGTCCTCGGCTCCACCGCGACGCTGGCCGCGCCACCGGCCTCGGCGCTGTCGACGTTCACCTCGGTCGATGTCGCGTCGATCGGCGTCCAGTGGTCGGCCGGGCTCAACCCCGCCGGCACCGAGTTTAGGGTCCAAGCCGCGACCTCCTCCGACTTCACGACGCCGGCGAGCTTGGGCTGGGCCGCGCCGACGTCCGCGCTCTTCAACGGGCTCTTGGTCAACACCAGCTACTACTTCCGCGTCCAGGCGCGGAACGTGAACCTCGTGCAGACGCCGTACACGCCGCTTGGCGCGATCTTCACGCTCTCCTCGGCTCCCGTGAGCTCGCGGATCACGTCGATCCGGTCCGACGGCTTCGTCCTCGAATGGTCGACCGGCAACCTCCCGCTCGGCACGCGCTACGAGGCGCAGGCGTCCACGGCGGCCGACTTCACGGCGCTGGCCGGGTCCTCCGTGACGCTCTCGAGCATGACCGTGTTCGCGGGTCTGCCCAGCGCGGCGACCTTCTACGCGCGGGTGCGCTCGTTCAACGGCAACTCCCTCGCGAGCGCCTTCGACGCGACGGTGTCGACGCGCACCTCGACCGACACCACCCCGCCCGGAGTCTCGACGGGGACGCTCGCCTTCCCGGGCGCCTCGCCCGGCGCGGTGGAGGCGCGTTGGTTCGCGCCCGGCAACGATGGCGCCGCCGGCGACCTGCCGACCGGCAGCGCGTTCTACGTGCAGTGGAGCTCGCAGCCGCCGGCCGGGGTTCCCTGGCTGCCGGCGTACGCGCAGCTCGTCGTCTCGACCGGGCCCGTGAAGGCCGGAAGCTTCGCGTCGGCGATCGTGACCGGGCTCCCGCTCGAGAGCACCGTGACCCTGCGGGTCTGGACCCGAGACCAGGCCGGGAACTTCTCGCTCCCGTCGTCGACCTTCTCCGCCTTCTCGTCGCCGTTCTCCTACGCGCGGATCGACGGGGCGGGCGGGGACGTCGGGCTCTCGCCGTCGATCGCCGTCGATCGCTTCGGGAACGTCCACGTCGCCTTCCTCGGCGCGGCGGGCGACGTGCGGTACCTGAAGCGGACCGGAGCCGCCTGGGGCCCGGTGGAGGCCCCGGATCCCGGCGTCATCGCGAGGGAAGTCCGCGTCGCGGTGGACAACGACGGCGCCCCGCAGGTGGCGTACCGGGACGCGGGCGTGCCCCGGATCAAGACGGCGCGTCGCTCGGGGAGCTGGAGCGCGTCCGTGGTGGAGACGGGGGACTTCCGGCTCGGCGGCTTCGCGCTCGACGCCGACGGGCGCGGCCTGTTGTCGTATTACGCGGCGGCACCGACGGCCGATCTGAAGTTCGCGAGCTTCACCGGCGTCGGCTGGAGCACCTCGACCGTGGACTCGGGCGCCGACGTGGGACGCATCTCGGCCCTCGCCCTGGAGGCCGACCAGCTCCCGAGGCTCATCTACGCCGACGACTCCGGTTTGAGCCTCCGCTTCCTTTATAGAGACGCGAGCTGGAACCCGCAGGTGATCGACGGGGCGTCCGTGCGCCTCGCGAGCGCCCCGGGCGTCGCCGTCAACGGCGACGGCGTGGCGTGGTTCTCCTACATCGAGTCGGGGGTCAAGAAGCTGAAGGCGGGCACGATCCTGCCCGGCGGGTCGCCCTCCGTCGTGGCCGTGGACGACGCGCTGGCCTCGGGGGGCATCGCGCTCGACGGCGGCGGGCGCGCCTTCACGGTCTATCAGGGCCTCGGCGGCGAGCTCAAGTACGCCCGGCACAACGGCGTCTCGTGGACGACGGGGACGATCGACGCCGACGGCCTCCACGGCGCGTTCGCCTCCGTCTCGCTCGACGGCTCGGGCTCGGTCCTCGTCGCCTACTACGACGGCCTGCGCGGGGACCTCCGCTTCGCGCAGTGGACCGGCGGGGCGCTCCCCGCCGCGGGAGGCAACGCCGCGGGCCGCGCGTTGGCGCCTTCGGAACTCACGGGCAGCGCGCTGGCGGGGCTGGCGACGAGCCTGCAGTGGTCCTGGACCGACAACGCCACCGGCGAGCTCGGTTTTAGGCTCTATGGCGGCGTGAGCTCCACGGGGCCGTTCACGCTGATCAAGGGCACCGACACGATCGGAGCCGGCGCCGGGACCGGGCAGACGCTGAGCTACACCGAGAGCGGCCTGACGACGAACACGACGTACTACCGCTACATCGTCGCGGTGACGTCGGGCGGAGAGGTCGCGAGCAAGCTCGCGTCGGCCTATCCCTTCGACGCCGTCGACGTCACCTCTCCCACGTTCGCCAACGGCGAGGCGGGCGGCGACCTGATCTGGCGCTCGACCTCGGCGTTTTATCGCGTCGACTTCTACGACACCGGCGGCTCGAAGCTGTCGCGCTTCGAGGTCCTGGCGTCGACGTCGCCGGCCGGAGCCGGCAACGTCCTCACCGGGCCGGCGAACGTGGCGACCGGCATCGACGCCGCGGCCTACACGACCGACTGGGCGCTGCCGACGGCGTTCTTCAACCTGCTCTGGGAGAGCGCGACCAACTACATCACGATCAAGGTCTACGACGGCATCACCAACTCGACGACCCTCTCCGACGCCTTCTTCGTCCTCAAGGACACGACCCCGCCGTCCTTCGTCGACGGCCAGGCGGGCGACGCGACGATCCGGAAGGTCGCCGGGACGGCCTATGACGTGGACGCGCGCGACGCCTCGAGCGGCCTGGCGGCGTTCCAGTACAGCGCCAGCACGACGCCGCTCTCCGGCGACCAGCAGGCGCTCGGCTGGACGGACATCCCGTTGACCCCGGGCACGACCTCGTACGCGACCGACTGGACCGTCGCCTTCGACCAGCTGCCCTCCGACGTGACGAGCTACGTCTCGGTGCGGGCGTGGGACATGGCGGGCTCGACCGCGACGCTCGTCGACGCGTTCTACGTCCGCAAGGACACCTCCGGTCCCACGGTGGCGATCTCGACGCCTTCGGGCGCCTACGTGTCCGCCCCGCCCTTCCCGATCGCCGGCACGGCCGCGGATCCGTCCGGCGTCGGCGGCACCGAGCTCGCGATCCAGCAGGACCCGCCGAACGGCCTCTACTGGACCGGGGCCATCTTCTCGGCGCCCAGCCCGGTGTACTTCCAAGGGACCGGGCAGGGCTCCTGGCAGCTCTCGATCTCGCCGAGCTGGCAGGACGGGCGCGAGTATCGGATCGCGGCCCGCTCGACGGACACCCTCGGCAACTTCTCCGGCGTCTACTCGACGAGCACGTTCCGTTACGACACGTCCACGCCGACGGTGGGAGTCGAGAACCCGGTCCCGAACTCGGTGATCTCCAACCTGGCGGCGATCTCCGGCAGCGCGGCCGACCCGGGGGCCGGCGTGGCGCGGGTGGAGCTGAGGCTCAGAAGGAACACGGACGGGCTCTGGTGGGACTGGGCCGCGGAGACGTTCGCCGCGCCGGTGGTCTCGACGCGGGCGGCCCAGACGACGGGCTGGACCCTGACCCCGTCGGCGCTGCTCAAGGCGAGCCTGACCGCGGGGACGTCGTACTTCATCGCGGTGCGCGCCGTCGACGCCGCCGTGCCCGCCAACAGCGGGGACTTCTTCGTGCAGGGGGCGACGTTCACCTTCAACGACCCGAACCCGCCGGCCGCGATCACCGACCTCGCGTCCTCGAGCTCGACCGTCTCGGGGCGGATCGACCTGGAGTGGTCCGCGCCGGGCAACGACGGCAACTCCGGCGTCATCCTGAGCGGCATCTTCAAGGTCATGTACGCGACCTATACGGCGGTCGAGTTCAGCACGTCGGCCGCCCAGGTGACGATCTCGACCTCGCTGGTGGCGCCCGGATCGCGTCACGGCCACACGATCACGGGCCTCGTTGGAGGCACGACCTACTTCCTGCGCGCGTGGACGGCGGATACGGCGGGGAACTGGTCGGCGCTTTCGAACGGCACGACGATCGAGGCCGGGCCTCGTCTCTACAACCAGCTCGGCGGCCACGTCGTGAAGACGTCGAGCGAAGGCATCACCGCGGTCTTCGTCGAGGCGTTCAACGACGCGGGGACGCTGGTCGCCAGCACCTTCACCGTGGCCGACGGCAGCGGCACGTTTCTGATCGATAATATTCCTTCCGGCAACTACAAGGTCCAGGCGACTTGGTCCGCGAACGGGATCGCCAGCTCGGTCTGGCAGGACGGCATCGCTATGGGTACCGGAAATGTGGATTTTATATTGGAAGTCGGTTACACTCTCGCCACCTTGACAGGAACCCTCGGGACGCTCGCCGCGCCGATGGGACGCTTGACGTCGGCCGCCGCGGGCTTCCGCGTGGCGGCCGCGGAGAGCGACTTTACGACGAGCAAGGTCGAGCTCTTCGCGGGCGGACGCAGGGCGGTCGAGGTGAACGTCAACCCGACGGGCCGCTGGACGATCCCGAACCTGCTGCCGGGCAAGTACGGGGTGCGGGCGTTCAACGGCATCAGCTACACCGAGATCATGGACGTGGAGGTGGGCGAAGGCGAGCTGAAAGACGTCACCTTCGTCTACAACCCGCTGCCTGAGAACTCCGTCTTCGCCTTCCCGAACCCGGCCGGCCGTGAGACGACCTTCCGCTTCGAGACGCCGCTGCTCCCGCTCGAGGCGCAGGTGCTCGTCTTCGACCTCGGCGGGCAGTTGGTCCGCGAGCTCCAGGGCTCGGAGATGATCGCGAAGGGCCCCGGCCTCTACCACGCGCCCTGGGACCTCCGGAACATGCGCGGGGAGCCCGTGGCCTCGGGCGTCTACCTCTTCATCGTCAAGATCAAGGGCGGCTCGCCGGAGCAGACGGCGAAGGTCGTCAAGAAGCTGGCGGTGGTGAAATGAGCCGCCTCCTCCTCGCCGTGTCGCTCTTGTTCGCCGCTGCCCCCGCCCGGGCGGGGCTCCTCTCCGGCAGCGGCGCCTTCGTGCTCGACCCGACGGGCGTCCAACGCGCGACCTTCTCGAACAACGAGCGGATCGTGCTGCAGCAGCGGGTGTACAACAGCGTGGCCAGCGGGGGCCGGCTGAACTTCCGGTTCTACATCCTCTCGCCGACCGGCGCGCAGGTCTTCCAGCATACGGGCAACGCCGTCGTCGGCAGCGTGGGCAACGCCGCGAGCACGGTGTCGGGGGTCCCGATCGCGCAGTTCTACACCGGCCCGGGCTTCTATACCTTCCGCTCCGAGGCCGAGCTCGACGGGCAGGTGGTCTCGCAGCAGGCGCAGTTCTCCGTGTCCTCGCCGAACCTGCTGCTCATCTATCCGCCGAACGGGGCGCGCGACGTCGCCGACGTGCCGCTGACGTTCAGGTGGAACGCCAGCGGCGCGACCCGCTACCGCGTTTCGGTCGGCGACAACCCGTCGATGTACAACTCGATCTTCAACCAGACCACGGGCGGCGCCGAGAACTTCCTCTCCTACCCGCAGAACCCGGCCGACGAGCGCCAGCGGCTCGCCGCCGGACAGGTCTACTACTGGATCGTCGAAGGGCTGGACCCGGCCGGCAACGTCATCGCCCGCAGCGAGACGCCGTACAACTTCTCGGTCGGAGCCACGGCGCTGGCGAAGGACCTCGCCGTGACCGACCTCACGATCGAGTCGCCCATCGCCGCCGACGGGACGATGCAGCTCAAGGTCCGCGTGCTCAACCAAGGTAACACGACGGAGCCGTCGATCAGCCTGCGGGTCGGCGTGGGCGGCCTGCCCGCGCAGGGGACGCCGCTCGCGGTCACCCTGCTCAACCCCGGCCAAGCGAGGGAGTGGACCGTCGTCGGCGCCATTCCCTCCGGCCAGTCCCAGACGCTGGCGACCGCCTGCCTCGAGTTCTTCGACGACAACGTGCCGAACAACTGCAAGACGCTCTCGGTCACGCGGCCGGAGACGCCGACCGGGGCGCCGCTCACGGGCAGCGAGACGCTGCTGTCCACCACGCAGATGTGGGATATGATCCGCGAGCTGCTGCGCGAGCGCGGCATCGACCTGACCGAGTGGGAGCTCTCCGAGCCGATGGACGCCGCCGAGATGGCCGCGCTGCTCGACGGACTGCGCCAGGGAGCGGTGCAAGTGTCGCTGACCGGCGCGCCTACGCCGCCGGCCGGCACTCCCGGCGCGCCGGTCGTCGGAACGGTGACCGAGGAGAAGAAGACGCTCCCGATCTTCGGCCAGGCCCCGCCCACCGCCGCGCCCGAGGCGAAGGCCAAGGTCTCCGTCGAGCAGATGACCAACGACCTGATCGGGCAGCTCCAATCGTTCGGGATCGATCTCGCGGGCTGGGAGTTCGCGGACGAGTGGGACCCCGTCCAGCTCGAGGAGCTCCTTACGGGGCTCAAAGAGGGGAAGATCAAGGCGTACGTCACCGGCGGCGCGCCGGCGGGCGATTCCGCTCCGGTCACGACGGTCTCGGTGCCTTCGCAGGCGGTCGCCAAGAGCAAGGCGCTCGAGGAGTCCCTCTTCGGCGGCGCCGAGCGCGCGCAGCTCCAGCGCCTCGAGGGCGAGCCGGAGCTCGGGGAGTGGACCGGCATGGCCGGCCCGGCGGGGCGGAACCCGTATTTCATGATCATCAAGGACTCCGACGATTGGGGCAAGCGCTGGGGGCGGCTGCGCGACGGGAAGGCCCCGCGCCTCGACTTCAAGAAGTCCATCGTGGTCGGCGTCGTCGCGGGCTCGGAGGACCGGGCCGACCGCGTCGAGATCGACAGCGTGCAGCTCGGCAGCGGCGGGCTGGTGGTCCGCTACAAGCTCGTCGTGCAGGACCGCATGGTCGAGCTCATGGGAGCCGAGCGCGCGAAGCTCCGGACCCGGGTGCCGTACGTCCTCAAGCAGGTCGCCGCGAGCCCGGGGCTGGATGTCCAGTTTGAACGGTTGGGCGAGGGGGGTGAGCGATGAGAATGGCATGGGGATCGGCGCTGGCGGCGCTGCTGCTGTTCGGGCAGGCGTTGCCGTCGTGGGCCGTGCCGGTGGCCGGGATCGTCGTCGCGGTCGAGGGCAGGCCCGAGATCAAGCGGCTCGGGAAGAAGTCGTACGAGCGCGTCAGGCTCAACGGCTTCGTGTATGAAGGCGAGATGCTGAAGACGGGGGCGGGCGAGCGGTTGGCCGTCGCCTTCATCGGCGGCGCCGAGTTCAAGATGAACGAGAACTCGGAGTTCGAGGTGCAGTCCGGCGGCGGAGCGACGCAGCCCGCGAGCCTGAAGACGACGCTGGGTCAGGCGTGGACGCGGATGCTCCACGGGTTCTCGGGGGTGAGGGTGAAGACTCCGATGGCGGTGGCGGCCGTCCGCGGCACCGAGGCGGACATCGACCTCGAGGATCCGACGCGCCTCTCCGTGAAGGTCTACGAGGGGCATGTCGACCTGATGAACGCCTCGGAGACCAAGACGCTCGCGTCGCTGCAGGCCAACCAGATGGCGACCGTCGGCGACGGCGGCTCCGTGGCCAAACGGGCGATGGGCGCCGGAGACGTCGACGACTGGCAGAACGGGCTCCAGGAAGACAAGAACAAGCTGGACGCCCAACTGGAGAAGCTGCGCAAGGAAGGCGAGCGGACGAAGGAGCTCTGCTGGACCGACGCGAGCGGCAAGGTCCAGTGTAAGAAGCTGAACAAGAAGTAAACGGCCGTAGCACCTCGGGAGTGCGATTGGACAACTGTGTGAGGCGACCCGACGGACGTAGGCGGAGCCGTTCCCTCGCTCCGATCCTGGGGGCGTGCCTGGCGTTGTGGGCCGCCCCCCGGTGGGCGGCGGCGGCGGACTCGGCGGCCCTGCAGTTCACCGTGCCGGCGCCGGACCCGGTCACGGCGGGCGAGACCCTCGCCCTGCAGGCGCTCGCGATCAACACCGGCAACGCCCCGTGGGCCGCGGGGAGCTACTACTGGGTCGCGGAGATCTACGACCTCGAGTACCGGCTCCTCGCCCGGACGGACCAGCTCTCTCCCCAGGAAGTGGTGCAGCCCGGAGCCGTCGCGGCCATCTCGCTTCCTTTCCCGGTCCCGGAGACCATGGAGGGCCGCAAGCTGTACCGGGTCTTCTTGATCAAGGAGACGCAAACCCTCGTCCAGTCGGACTACAAGCCCTTCCAGGTCACCGAGAAGCCGATCGCCCCTCCGCCCGAGGCGGTCGACTACCACCTCGAAGGCAACCTGACGTTCTCCTACAAGAACTCGAGCCGGAACAAGTGGGGGCAGCACAACGGCGCCACCTCCATCAACACGGTGGGCAAGATCAAGGACTCGTCGTACTTGATCAACGTCTACCTGCTCCACAAGCCCGGCGAGGTAGTCGATCCCTTCATCGTCGTCGCCAACCTCTACGCTCCCTGGGGCACGATCTACGCCGGAGACATCAACCCGACCCTGCATCCCCTGTCGGTGTCCGGGCAGGGCATGCGCGGCGGCATGCTCGAGCAGCGGCGCGGGCGTTTCGACTGGACCGTCGTCGGGGGCCAGACCATCGAGTCCTTGCCCGGGACCGCCACCGCCAACGGCCGCTACGCGCGCACGCTCTACGCCGCGAAGGGCCGCGCGGACATCGGCTGGGGGGTGAAGGCCGACCTAAACTACTTCGTGAGCGCCGACGAGACGGCCTCGCTGAGCACCGATCCGAAGTCGCCGCAGTTTCGCGGGCCGAGCCTCGTTCCGCAGAAGAACTCCGGGGCGGGCCTCGGCCTGACGTGGGAGCCGATCTCGAAGCTCGCCTTCGGGGCCTACTACCAGAGCAACAGCTTCCACTCCGACGTGTCCAAGCCGGGGGTCAAAGACAACGCGTGGCGCGGCGAGTTCTCGCTGTCGCGGCGGCTGTTCAAGTTCAAGAGCTACGTCCAGCGGACCGGGCCCAACTATCGCGCGCTCGCGGCCCCCGGGATCGTCGGAGACCGGATGACCTTCGACGGGGCGCTGGGCCTATTCCCCGCGCCCTGGTATTCGCTGTCCATCTCCGGCAACCAGTATCGGGACAACCTGGCGAGCGACCCGAAGAAGCTGAAGACGACGCAGCGCGTCGTCAGCATTGGGAACAACTTCACGTTCGCGACGGGCACGAACTTCGGCGTGAGCGTGTCTCAGAACTCGGCGATCGGCCAGCCCGCGACGCAGCTCAACAACCAGACGACGACCATGGGCACGGCCGTGGGGCAGACGTTCGAGGCGGGGCACAGCGTCTCCTTCAACGTCCAGCTGAGCCAGTTCCGCGACAAGACCACGCTCGCGCACGACCTGGACACGCAGACGGCGGGCGTGGCCTCGACGTGGCGCCTGCCGCGCAGCTGCACGGGTGCCTTGGGCGTGAGCGTAACCCAAGCCAAGGACAAATTCGACGGCTCCAAGCGGCAGAGCCAGACGGCCTCGCCGAGCCTGGCGGTGCCGATCAGCAAGAAGTGGAGCAGCCAGTACTACGGCACGTACAACCAGAGCAAGAACACGTCGAACACGTTCCCGTCGGAGATCACGAACATCTCGGTGAACACGGAGTTCACCTACGCGCGGCCGCAAAACAGCGTGACGGTCGGCGTAGGCGCCAACCAAAACAAAGACAAAACCAGCACGGCCAACACCTACAAGGAAGTCACGGCCCTAATGCGCTGGTCCTACTCCTTCTGAACAGTAAAAAAGTAAACCCTGGGGACAGTCCCCAGGGTTTACTTTTTTGACTATTGCACTTTCGCGAGGAATTCTTGGAGGACGGGGTCCTTGGGGGCCAGGCGCAGGGCGCGCTGCCAGGCCTCCCGCGCTTGCGGCTTCCGGCCCAGCGAGAAGTAGGCCGAGCCCAGCTGCTTGAGGGCCGTGAGATCGTTCGGCTCGAGCTGAAGGATTTCCTGCAGCGCCGGGATCGCGGCGTGGTAGCGCGCGTCGTAAATGTGGTGCAGCGCGACGAGGTGCTTGTACTCCATGAACCGCATCCCCGGCGTGACGTCATCGTCGGCCACCAGCTGCGGGTATTCCGCGCGCAGGAAGGCGAGGAGCCGCCCGAACGTGTCGTTGCCGGGGGCTATCTCGGACGCGTAGCGCAGGCCGTTGTGGGCGAGCCGCAGGTCCTGCGGGTGGAGCAAAAAGCCCTTCAGGCCCACCGTCGCGACCCGCCAGGCCTTCCCGCCCTCGGCGGGGGCCTCCGGCACGATCTCGGCGACCTGCGACAGCCGGCTCTCGAGCTTCCGCGTCACGTTGTCCGTCGGGTCGAGGTCGATGAGCGCCTGGCACTGCAGCACGGCTTCCTTGTACTTGCCGGCCCCCGCCAGGTCGTAGACCTTGGCGCGCCGCTTGCGCATCTGCTCCGCCAAGGCCTTTCTAGCCTCTTCGATCATGCGCTGCGCCGACGACTGCGTCGGGTCGGAGCGGAGGATGTCGCCCCACTTCGCGATCGCCCGCCGGAAGTCGCCCAGCCGGTAGAGCTTGAAGGCCTGGTCGTACGCCTCGCGGATCGTCTGCGTGTTCGCCTTCGGCTTGTCCGTCGGGGCGGCGCCGGCGAAGGCGGCCAAAAACGCGATCAGCGCCGCGATCCTCATCGCGCCGGCACCTCGGCCTCCTCCCGGCGCAGTAGGCTGATCTCGATGCGGCGGTTTGTCCGCCGGCCCTCGGGCGTGTCGTTGGGGGCGGCGGGGCGGTGCTCGGCGTAGCCGCGGATGCTGAAGCGCGACGCCGGGACGCCCCGGGCGATGAGGTAATCGACCACGGAGTAGGCGCGCGCCGCCGAGAGCTCCCAGTTGCTGCGGTAGCGGCCCCCGGCGATCGGGACGTTGTCGGTGTGGCCCTCGACGAGGACGGGCTGCGGGCTGTGCGAGAGGAAGCGCGCGACGGCCTCCAGCGCGGGCCGGGCCGGCTCGCCGAGCTTCTCGGAGCCCTCCGCGAACAGGACGGGCGCCGGCAGCGTGAGCCTAATCCGCTTGGCCGTCACGTGCAGCCCCATGTCGGAAAGCCCCATCTTGCCGACCTGATCCTGCATCTCGAGCGCGAGCTCGGCCTCCTTCAGCCGCTCGCGGACCTTCACGTCCTCTTTCGAGCCTACGGCGAGCTGCAGCGTGGAGAGCGCGCGGTCGAGCTCGGCGCTTTTGGTCGAGTAGGAGTAGGCGAAGAGCGCCATGAACAGGATCACGAGCATGGACATCAGGTCCGCGTAGGGGACCATCCAGAGCTGGGTATCGTCTTGAGGGAGGCTCATTCGCGATCCGGGGGCGTGTTCCTCAAGATGACGATCTCGACGCGCCGGTTGAGCGCGCGGCCGGCCGGCTCGTCGTTGGAGGCGGCGGGCAGGTGCTCGCCGTAGCCGGCGGCGACCAGGCGCGAGGGATGCATGCCATGCTTGGCCAGCTCCAGCACGACGGAGTTCGCGCGCGCGACGGCGAGCTCCCAGTTGCTCTTGAAGGCCCCGCTGACGACGCGGACGTTGTCGGTGTGCCCCTCCACGACGACGGTGTTGGGGAGCGGGCCGAGGACTCCCGCGAGCGTCTCCAGCGTGCGGCTCGCCTCCGGAGTCAGCCGATCGTCGGCCGTCGGGAAGACGAGGCGCTCGCGGAGGCTCACGCGGATGGTGTCCTCGTCCATGCGCATGTCGCCGAACTGCTCCTGAAGCGCCCGCGCCGCCTGCTCCTCGCGGAAATCCTTCACGACGCGCTCGGCCGCCGGGTCCGCGGGCGCGGTGAGGCCCTTATCGTCGAGCGACCGGGCCAAGAGCTTCTTCGCTTCCTCGCCCTGGAGGCTCATGGCGAACATCACGAGGAAAAACAGCATCAGGTTCGTCATCATGTCGGCGAGGACGATGAGCCAGAGCGGGTTGTCCTCGGCGACCTCGAGGCTCAGGCGGTGGGCGAAGGGGACCATCGCAGCACTAGGCCGGGACCTTGTAGCTCTTGGCGCCGACCCGGCGGAGGTGGAAGGACATGTACGCCTCGAGCTTGCGGCCGAGCAGCCACGGGGAGGCGCCCTCGAGGAGGCCGATGATCCCGCGCGCGATGAGCTCGCGGTTGAGCATCTCCTCCTCCGAGTAGTAGTTGAGCTTGTTGGCGATCGGCAAGAACAGGAAGTTCGCCGAGAAGATGCCGTAGAAGGAGGCGGTCATCGCCACGGCCATGGACGCGCCCATCGCCGAGGGGTTCGTGATGTTGCGGAGCACCTGGACGACGCCGATGAGGGTGCCGAGCAGCCCGAAGATCGGTGCGAACGTCCCGGCCGCGCGAAAGATGCCGCTCACCTGGACGTGGCGCTGCCGGGTGAAGACCATGTCCCGCTCGAAGCGCTCGAGCAGGACCTCCTTCTCGAGGCCGTCGGCGAGCATCTGCAGGCCGTCCCCGAGGAAGGGGTGCTCGGCGAGCGGAATCTCGCTCGTCAGCGAGTCCAGGCCCTGCCGCCGCGCCTTCTCGGCGAGGCGGATGAACGTCGCGATCAGGCGCGTCGCCGGCGGGCGCTTGGGCGGCATGATGACCATGCGGATGGCCATCGGGATGTTGCGCAGCGCGTCCCACGGATAGCTGATGAGGATCGAGCCGAGGGTGCCGCCGAAGATGAGGATGATCGCCTCCTCGTTGAGGAGGAACTGGAGCATCTGTCCCGTGTGCAGCACGTAGACTACGACGCCGGCGCCGGTCAGGGCGCCGAGGATCGTCATGAGGTCCATGGTCTAGGCCTGGGCCGGCGGAGTGGGGGGGAACTCCGCGGCGTAGGAGTCTCCGGGTCCGCCGAGCCCCGGGTCGGGGCCGCCGAGGGCCGGAGCCTCGGGCGGCGCGACTTCGTCTTTGCGGAGCGTAATCTTGCCTTCGCGTACCGAGCGCGAGAGCGCGGTCAGCACGCGGCGCTGCTCGGAGGCGATCAGGTCCGCCGGCAGGCTGCCGCAGAGCTCGATCTCCTGGTTGAGCCACTCCGCGACGCCGCCGGACAGCCTCGGCAGGACGCGGTCCTTCAAGTCCGGCGACGCCGCGAGCACCGTCGCGAGGCTGCGGACCGTCACCTGGCGGCTGAGCGCCTTGAAGTCGGCCTCGTCGAGGAGCGCCAGGTCCTCGATCAAGATGATCCGCCGCGAGAGCCGGTCGGCCGTGCCGGGGTCGCGCTCGCGAAGCGAGTCGAGCAGCTCCGTCTGGACCTGGACGTTCGCGCCCTCAAGGATCTCGGCGAGCCGGGACTCGCCGCCCATGAGGTACTGCAGGCGCTCGCGCAGGCCCTCCTCCACCATGTGGACCTGGTGCTTGTTGAGGAGCCGGGTCTGCGTCATGAGGGCCGCCGTCTCCTGGCGGACCGAGGTCGGCAGCTGGTCGAGGAAGCGGGCGCCCAGCGCGGGCGGAAGATAGTTGAGCACGATCGCCGCGCTCGTCGGGTCGCGCGAGAGCAAAAACGCGAGCGCCGGCAGGTCGCCCTCGTGGATGAAGCCGAAATGCGTGGTGATCTTCTCGAGCTCGCGGGACTCCTCCCGGCGAGGGGTCGGAGCCTCCAGGGCCGGGGTCGCCATCGCCGCGGGGAGCGCCGCGGCGGCCGCGGCGGGAGCCTCGGAGGCGGGGGCGGCCGCGCGCTCCTTGGCCGCGAGCGCGAGTTCGCGCGCGACCCCGACGAGAGGGGAGAGGAAGCGGGCGTACACGAGGCCCAGCGCGACGGCCGCGAACGCCAGCCACGCCGCCGGCACCGCCCAGACGAAGCGGTTCTCGGGCGCGAGGCTCTGCTTGAGCGGGTCGGCCTGCCGGAACGTGGTCGGCTCGATCGTCACCGAGGCCGAGCCCCCGGGCACGCCGAGCAGGCGCTCGACCGTCTTCTGGGCGAGCTCCCGGTCCGCGGCGCCCATGCCCTTGTCCACGAAGACGATGGCGGAGAGCTTGCGCACCAAAGTCGGGGAGACCGCGAGGGGGGCGGCGGCCGCGTTGTACTCCTTCGGGGGGACCCCCGGCATCACCTCGATCGCCTTGCGCTCCACGTCGGTGAGCATGTCGGCGTTGACGATCGCGACCACGTCGCGCGTGCCCAGGACCTCGCGCAGCACGGACTCGAGGCGCTTCTCCAGGGAGCTCTCGAGGGCTACCTTCGCCTCGATCTCCTGGGAGGACGAGTTCGCGGCGCTCCAGGCGGGCGCCGGAGCGAGCAGGACGGCGGCGAATAGGGCGATGGACCTCACAAATCGTATAGGAACGGCGTCTCGGCGGGACCCCTAGCGTATACCAGCCCGGCACGAAATCGTCAATACCCGGCTATCGTCCTGCCCGCCCCCTTCCCTATATAGTGGCATGGATGTCCCTACCGGGCGACCCCGACGAACCCCCGCTGGAGGTGGGGCCCGCCCGGAAGGTCCGCGGGGCGGGCCCGCCTTCCCCGGCCTCGCGTTTTCGCCGCGTGGAGGCCCCGCGGTTCCTCCAGCTGGAGCTGGTCGGCCGCTGCAACCTGCGCTGCGGGCTCTGCCCGAGCCGCTTTCGCGCGACGGAGGCCGGCTCCGGGCTCATGGACTGGACGCTGTTGACCCGCGTCATGGCCCAGTTGCCCCGCCTGGAGCGGCTGCGCTTAGACGGCCTCGGCGAGCCGATGCTCCATCCCCGCTTCTTCGACGCCGTCGCCTTCGCGGCGGCCCGGGGCGTCCAGGTCGCCGCCGCCACGAACGCCACGCTGATCGACGGCGTCTGCGCCGAGCGCCTCGTCCGCTCCGGGCTGGAGACCTTGGAGGCCTCGATCGACGGGGCGACGCGGGAAACCTTCGAGGCGCTGCGGCCGCCGGCTCGGTTTTCGACGGTGCTGCGGGGCCTCACGCTCCTGCGGCGGGTCAAGGAGCGGCTCAGCGCGGCCCGTCCTGCGGTCTCGGTCGCGGTCCTCGCCGCGCGCGAGAATCTCCCCGAGCTCGCGGCCTTGGTCAGGCTCGCTCGCCGGTTGGGCGTCGCGCGGGTGCTGGTGCGCCGGCCGTCCCACGACTTCTCGGAGCGCGCCCTCCCGGAGGAGTACCGGCCGATGCGCGACATCATCCGGTCGCAGTCGTTGGCCTATGAGGACGCCGAGCGGGTCGAGCGCCATTTCTCCAGGGCGCGGCAGGCCGCCGACGAGTGCGGCGTCGAGCTTCGCCTGCCGGACGCGGCGCCGGCGTCTCCCTGCCGCAGGCCGTGGCAGGGGCTCTACCTGAGCTGGGACGGCCTCGCGATGCCGTGCGAGGTCGCGGGAACGCCCGAGCGCTCCTGCGTCGGCGACGCGCGGCCCCGGTTCCTCGGCGCGCTGTGGAACGGCGAGGACTTGGGCGACTTCCGGGAGGCGCTCGAGTCGGACGCGCCGCCGGAGCTCTGTCGCGGCTGCGTCTTCTACAAGCGGTGAGTGCCGATCGCTTTCCCGCCCCTGGGAGTTAGGACCTCGCGAAACTTTCCCTCAACGGCTCTATTTCGTGGACGCCCGGCCCCGGTAAACTAGTCGGGCCCTGTGGGCAGGAGCTTTACATGATCCAAGCCGCATTGATCGTGGCGCTGGCCGCCGTTCCCGCCTTTGCCGCGCCGAGCCTCGAGCAGATGAAGGCCGACTCGGGTATCCGCTTCAGCGAGTTGTCCGGCGTGGGACCGGTGAAGGCCGACGCCTCGCCCGTCTGGGCCGGCGGCGAGCGCGGCCGCCGCGTCGAGTTCACGCGCGCCGACCGGCCCGCGTTGACCGCCCAGACCCCTCCGCCGCCTCCGGCGCCGCCCGCGCCGAACCGGCCGAAGAAAAGCGGCACCAGCCTCGGCGCGAAGCTCCTCACCGGCGCCGGCTATCTCACGGGCGCCCTCGCCACGACCCTCGGCGGCCCGGTGCTCCTGGCCGCGCTCGCGGCGGGCGGAGGCG
>JACQPK010000509.1 GCA_016207565.1 Elusimicrobiota bacterium | reverse complement strand
TGAAGTTGGCGGCGGCGTTGTTCACCAGCAGATCGATCCCGCCGAGGGCCTGGGCGGCGCCGTCGACCATGGCGCGGACCTGGTCGGGCTCGGCGACGTCCGTCGGCAGCACGACCGCCTTGCGGCCGAGCGTGCGGACCGAAGCGGCCGTCTCCTCCAGCCGCTCCGCGTTTCGGGCGGCGAGCGCCACGTCGGCGCCGTGTCGCGCGAGCTCGATGGCGATCACGCGTCCGATGCCCGTCCCCGCCCCCGTCACGACGGCGCGCTGGCCGGCGAGCAGGTCCTTGTCGAAGATCCGCATCACTTCCCCCGGGAGGCGACGCCCGCGAGCGCCTCTCTCGCCTCCGGCGACTCCACGAGCCGCGGAAATTCGGCGAGGCTCTCGCGCCACGTCGTCTCGAAATCGGGCCCTTGGCTCCTCATCAGGTGGCTCTTCACCGCCGCGTAGGCCAGCGGCGGCAGCCGCATCAGCGACCTCGCCTCCGCGAACGCCTCGGCGTTGAGCTCGGCGGCCCCAACGACCCGGTCGACCAGGCCGACCGCCAGGGCCTCGTCGGCTCGGAGCGTGCGTCCCTTCAGCGCGAGCTGGCGGACGCCCGCCGGGCTGACGCCGATCGAGAGGAGCCGGGACAAGAACAGCGGCGTCGGGGAGAGGCCGAGCCTGATTTCGTTGAGCGCCATGCGTCCGGTCTCCCGCGCGATCACCCGGAAGTCGCAGCTCATGGCGACGATGCACCCGCCGGCGAGCGCGTAGGACTCGACGGCGGCGACCGTCGGCTTCGGCAGCTCGAGCCAGGCGCGATACGTCAGGAACAGGTTCTCGAAGAGCTGCGGGCGCGGCCTCCCTCCGGAGTCCATCAGGTCGGCCCCGTCCATCCCCGAGGAGAAGTACTTCGGGAGCGCGGAGCGAAGGATCACGGCCTTCACCTCGGGAGCGGCGGCGGCCGCCTTCGCCTCCTCCGCCAGGCGCGCGAGGAACGCCTCGCTCAGCCCGTTGGACGGAGGCCGGCTCATCGTCACGGTCCGGACGCCTTCACGGTCCTCTCGATCGATCATTCTCCCTCGTCCTCCGGCACCGGATCGGTGTCGCCGTGCACGACCCGCAGGCTCTTCAGGAGCCGCGCGTACGCCGGGGCGTACGCGCGGTACAGGTCCTCGGGCGCCGTGTACGCCAGCACGAGATAGCCCTCCGCGCCGAGCAGGTACGCGAGCTTCGTCTCCTTCGGGACCTCCAGGAACCGCGCGGGCAGGCCCGCGACCGAGCCCTTGCCGCCGTCCTTGGCCCCGTGCCATTCTACTTCCTGGCGGATGGCGGCGTCCATCTCCGCGCGCGCGGACCCCCGGGCGCGGTAGCGCGACACGGTCAGCGTGACGGGCTTGCCGTCGCGGTCGAGGTCCGGGCGCACGAACAGCGTCGGGACCTCGTCCTTCCAGGCGTCGGTGACGTTCCAGCCCTCGGGGTACTCGAAGACGAGCTGGCCGGGGATCTCGTAGCGCGCCCACGGTCCGAGGACGGCCGGGCCCGGCGCCGACGCGTCCGGCACGCACTTGACCGGCTCGAAGGGGTCCTCGGTGCGGACGCGCCTGGTGCCGGCGGGGCAGCCGGCCGCCCGCGGCGGGGGCGCGGCCTCCTCGAGACGCTTGGCTTCCTTGCGGAGCGGAACGCAGCGGAAGCCCTTCTTGAGGTGGCGGCCGTACTCGGCCTGGTGTCCCTTGGGGCAGCGCGCGGACTCCACGACCGGGGCCGCGGCCTGGCCCTTCACGCAGCGGAGCTTGCCGTCGACGAACTGCGACCGCTGCCCCTTCGGGCAGCCGCCCTTCGGCGGCTCGGGGTCGCCCCCTTCGATCGCGCACCGCGAGGGCCGCGTCGCGTTGGGGACGCCGACCTCGCGGCTGCCGTTGGGGCAGCCGGCCTCGCCGGGGCCCTCCGTCCACGCGCAGACCCAGGGACGGTCGGTCCAGCTCGTTTGAACCCGCTCGGCGCCTTCCGGGCAGCCGTCGAAGGCATAGCCCGGCGTCGCGGCCAGCGCCGCCGCCAATATCCACACGCGCATCACGACCATCTTATAAAATGCCCCATCATGTCCGTGGCGATCCTCTACCAGGACGAGCGCCTGCTCGCCGTCGACAAGCCGTCGGGGGTCCTCGTCGTGCCCGGGCGGGGGGGGGGCTCGGCGGCGCCGCTGGCGGCGACTTTGGGCGAGACGCTCGGCCTGAGGCTTTTCGTCGTCCACCGCCTCGATCGCGACACCAGCGGCGTCCTCCTGTTCGCGAAGGACGCCGGCACGCACCGCGCCCTCTGCGCGAAGTTCGAGAGCCGCGAGGCGCGCAAGACCTACCTGGCCGCCGTGGCGGGCAAGTGGGGAAAGCCCCGGCTGCTCGAGGAGCCCATCCGGCAGTTCGGCTCGGGCCGCTCGGGCGTGAGCCTCGACGGCAAACCCTCGGCCACCGAGGTCCGCGAGGTCGACGGGTTCGGCGAGCGCGCGAGCCTGGTGGAGGCGTCGCCGAAGACGGGCCGCCGGCACCAGGTCCGCGTGCACCTCTACGCCGCGGGGCATCCCGTGCTGGGCGACCCGCTCTACGGCAAGCCGGGGGAGTGGTCGAAGCGCGCGCCGCGCCTCATGCTGCACGCCTCGCGGCTCTCCTTCGAGCTCGACGGCAAGCCGTTCGCAGCCCAGGCCCCGATGCCGCCCGACTTCACGATGTTCCTTTCCGAGCTCCGCAAGTCGTAGCTCCGTTCCTTCGCGCCCTTTCCGTGACTTCCCTCCGCGGACCTTCGCGTTTCATCCGTCGCCGCCCTCCGTCTGAACAGGGGAAACGGCGGAACGCGGAGGTCCGCGGAGGGAAGTCACGAAAAGGGGCGCAGAGGGACGAAGGGGGAGAACGGACCCCTGTCTAGGCCCCGAGCAGGTCGGGGTTGCGCATCGAGCCCAGGGCGGTCTCGCGCGTGATGATCTTCTGCTGGTAGAGCGCCTTCACCGAGGCATCCTTGGAGATCATGCCCAGGTTGGAGCCCGTCTGGAGGATGTCGTAGATCGCCTCGAGCTTGTTCTCGCGGATGAGGCGGCGCACCGCGGGCGTCGCGAGGAGGATCTCCGCCGCGAGGACCTGCCCCTTGCCGTCGGCGCGGGGGAGGAGCTCCTGCGAGATCACGGCCTCGAGCGCGTTGCAGAGCTGGTCGCGCATCGTCTCCTGCTCCTCGGGCTGCACGGCGCTCACGATGCGCTGGGCGGTCTTCGCCGCGTCCATCGTGTGGAGGGTCGTGATCACGAGGTGGCCGGTCTCGGCCGCCGTGATCGCGCCCTTCATCGCGTCCGCGCTGCGCATCTCGCCGACGCACAAGATGTCGGGGTCCTGCCGCATCGCGTCCTGGATAGCGAGCTCGAAGCTCGGGGTGTCGACGCCGACCTCTCGCTGGATGAAGATGCAGCGGTCGGGCTGGAAGAGGGTCTCGATCGGGTCCTCGACGGTCACGACCTTGCCGCGGCGGCCGGTATGGTTGATGTGCGCCAGCATGGCGGCCATCGTCGTGCTCTTGCCCGTGCCCGTCGCGCCGGTGACGAAGATGATCCCTTTGGTCTTGGTCGTGAGCGTCGCGCAGATGGGCGGCAGGCCCAGCGAGGAGAGGGGATAGATCTTGTTGGGGACCGCGCGGATCGACGCGGCGACGGCGCCCTGGGTCTTGCAGAGGTTCAGACGGAAGCGCCCCAAGCCGTTGATGCCGAACGCCACGTTCAAGCGGCCCTCCGCCTCGAAGATCTTCCCGTGGCTCGCGTTCAGGAACGGCTGCACCAGCGTGAAGATGGCGCGCGTGTCGACCGCGGGGTGGCTCATCGCCACGATGTTGCCGGCGATGCGTTGGCAGGGGGGGCAGCCGTGGACGAGGTGGAGGTCGGAACCGCCCTTGTTCACCGTGTCCTGAAGCAGGGTTTCGATGGTATAGCCGGTGGCCGCGGCTCCGCTCATAGGCCGAATTCCTCCCTAGGTGCTAAAGGCTAGCCTGCAAACCCATGTTTTGCAAGGGTTTCTTTGTTTCGTGGTACAATTGACAAAGTGCTCTCGCTGAAGGGCCTCCACCTCCGGAGCGGGGTGCTCCAGTCCCCGCTCGCCGCCTGCACCGACCTCGCGTTCCGCCTCGTGGCGCGACGGCGCGGGCTGGAGTTCGCGTTCCTGGAGATGGTCTCCGCGCACGCGCTGGTGCAGCGAAACGCCAAGACGCTCGACCTGCTGAAGACCTTGCCCGAGGACCGGCCGCTCGGGGCGCAGCTCGTGGGCTGCGACGCCGGCATGATGGGAGAAGCGGCCGCGATCGTGGAGGAGCTCGGCTTCGACTCGGTCGACGTCAACTTCGGCTGCCCGGTGCCGAAGGTGACGGGCGGCGGAGACGGAGCGGGCTCGGCCATGCTGCGCCAGCCCGAGAGGGCCGACGCGGTATTTGCGGCCATGGTCCGCGCGGTGAAGCGGATCCCGGTCACCGTCAAGATGCGGACCGGCTACGCGGACCCGACCGGCCGCGAGGCGGTCGAGATCGCCAAGCGCGCCGAGCACCACGGCCTCTCCGCCGTGACGGTCCACGGCCGCACGCGCGAGCAGAAGTATCAAGGGAAGGCCGACTACGAGGCGATCGGACGCGTGAAGGCCGCGGTCCGGATCCCGGTCATCGGCAACGGCGACGTCGCGTCGGCCTCGGACGCGCGGCGGCTGATGGAGGTCAGCGGCTGCGACGCCGTGATGATCGGCCGCGGCGGGCTCGGCAATCCGTGGGTCTACCGGAACGTGGCGGCCGGGCTCGGCGAGCCGGGCGCGGAGCCCTACGCGCCGACCGTGGAGGAGCGCCGGGACGCGCTGCTCGAGCACCTCGCGCTCGAGGAGAAGCACGAGTCGGCCTGGCACGCGGTGGTGACGATGCGCCGCGTCAGCTGCTGGTACACCGCCGGCATTCCGGGCGGCGCCGAGTTCCGCGCGGGCTTCTGCCGCGCGAAGACCAGCGCCGAGCAGCGGGAGCTGATCGCGGGGTTCTTCGACCGCGCGGCCCCCGCGGTGCTCGTCGCGGCCTGATGGCGCTCTCCGTGCTCGGCCGGGAGCTCGCCCGCAAGGCGTGGCACATCCTGATCCTGGTCTACCTGGCGCTCTTCCTCTATCTCGGCCGGGAGTCGTTCGTGCGTTGGATGGCCCTCTGGACCGTCTTGGTCGTGGCGGTCGAGACGGTCCGGCTGAGCGTCCCCGCGGCGCAGAGCCTGCTGCTCGCGGTCTTCGGTCCCATCGTGCGCGAGCGGGAGGTGCACCGCTACTCGGGCATGGTCTATACGACCCTGGGCGTCCTCGGCGCCGCGGCGTTCTGGGGGGCCGAGCCCCGGCTCGTGACGGCGGCGGTGCTCTCGCTGGCGCTCGCGGACGCGTCGGCGGCGCTCGTCGGCATCGCGTTCGGCCGCGTGAAGTTCACGATCCGGGGGCAGACCCGCAGCGTGGAGGGGGCGGCGGCGGGGTTCGCGGTCGCGTGCCTGTGCGGCGCCTGGGCGGGGCTGCCGTGGGGCGCGGTGCTGGCGGGAGCGGCGGCGGTCACGACGATCGATTGCCTGCCGGTGCCGCCGGACGACAACCTGTGGATCCCGCTCGCCTCGGCCGCCGCGTGCGGCGCGGCGCTGGGCGTCGGCCCCAGCCTTCCTCTATAAAGAATCGATCGGCCCCCAAGCGCCTCGGCCCCGCGGGGGCCTGCGGCCGGCTATAAGGGGACCGTCACGGGGCGGTTCTTGCCCGGGGGCTCGGGCGGCTGGCTGCTCTGCGGCTTGTGGCTGAGCTCGGCGCCGATGCGGCCGAGCGAGTCGAGCCGGGCGTCGTAGAGGACCGGGAACACCTCGCAGTCCTGGTCGAGCGCGCACTGGATCATCTCGGCAACGAGGTTGAAGACCTGGGCGGTGGGCTGGTTGCACAGCCGGCACTTCCGGTCGGCGAGGGACAAAAACCCGCACTCGCCGCATACGCGGCCGATCTTCGCGAGCCCGTCGCGCACGAGGAGCGTGCGGACCGCGCCTCGCTGGAGGGCGTCGAGGGTGCGCTCGAGCCCGAGCACCGCCGGGCCATCCCCGCCCGCGGCGTCCACCAGGCGGTGCACGAGGACGCTCTCGCGCACCTTCCTCGCCTCGCGCTCGTTCAGCGTGACCCTCTCGAGCACGTCGCGATCCGCCATGTCGAGCTTGAGGGTGCCGTCGAGGATCAGGTTGTTCTTGAGCCGGATCGGCAGGTGGCCCACGAACAGCGGCTCGATCTCGCGCGGCGCGCCGAGGATCAGCCGGTCCCAGTGTCGCGTCCGGGCGAGCCACGACGCGCGGGAGGCGATCCGGCGAAGCCGGGCGTGCGGCGCCGCGGGCTCCGGCGGCGCGCGCCGTCCGAGCGGCCGCGAGCGCCCCGCGTCCTCCGCCCGGACCTCGATCTCGCCGAGATGCACCTCGAGGATGCGCTCCGAGTCGGGGCCGAGCAGCACGACGCCGTAGCGCTGGTGCTGCTCGAGGATCGACATGAGCGGCGAAAGGTACGGCCGCCGGTCCAGCGTGAGCAGGCTCTTGAAGGCGTACGGCAGTGGGACGGCCTCCCAGAGCCCGACCGACTCGGAGGAGAAGATCGCGACCCCGCGCTGCAGGCCGGGCTGGAGCTCGCCGAGATAGCGCTCGATGCGGTCGAGGTCCTTGCGAAGCTCGCGCAGCGCGGCCTCGCGCTCGACCGCCTCCTGGAGGATCCACTTGTACGCCTGCGGAGTGCCGGAGCGGTCCAGCTCGAGATACAGGCTCAGGACCTCGGGTTGGGCCGAGTTGAAATCGAGCAGCTCGTGGATGCGCCGTGGCGACAGCATGGATCCCTTCGCGCGGCTAGTATAGCGTTTGAGGCCACGGCTCGCCAGACCGCCGGCGTCAACGCGTGTCCACGCTCCGTCACGGTCGGTTGACGCGGGCGCTATGGGGGCCGGGCCGCGCGGTCGGCTAGAATGCCGGCACTGAAGCCGTGCGGGAGGAGAGCCAATGGGTCGAGGGAAGATCCTCATCGTGGACGACGAGAAAGACATGATCGGGCTGATGCGCCAGAACTTCCGGCGCGAGGGCTACCACCCGATCTTCGCCGCGGACGGCGAGAGCGGTCTGGTGCTGGCCCGCAAGGAGCGCCCGGACCTGGTGATCATCGATATCATGCTGCCGAAGATGGACGGCCTGGAGTTCTGCCGGCAGCTGCGGCAGGAGATCCCGACCCCGACGTTGTTCTTGACCGGGAAGTCCTCCGAGGTCGACAGGATCCTCGGGCTGAAGATGGGAGGGGACGACTACGTGGTCAAGCCGTTCTCCATGCGGGAGCTGCTCGCCCGGGTGGACGCGATCCTGCGCCGGGCGCGTCCGGACCTGGCGGGGGAGAAGAACGGCTCCATCGCCTTGGGAGCGCTCGAGGTGGACTTCGAGCGCCACACGGTGCAGGTTGCCGAAAAGCCCGTCCTCCTGACCCCCAAGGAGTTCGAGTTCCTCAAGCTCCTGATCGAGGCCAAGGGAAAGGTCCTTTCCCGGGACTACCTCCTCGAGCGGGTTTGGGGCTACGAGAAGTCGATGGACATCGACACGCGCACCGTCGACCAGCACATCGCGCATCTGAGGCGGAAGCTGCGGGACGAAGGGAAGCGCATCGTTACCGTCACGAACTTCGGCTACGAGATCAAGATGGACGACGCGAGGTATCCGGTGCCGGCGGCCTCCGCTCGCGCCTAGAAACGCGCTCGGGTTCTCGTCGGCGGGGAGGGTCAGGAAACCCCTGACCCTCCCCGTCACAGTTTCGTCATACGCTGTTCATAGAAGGTTTGTTGGCGTTTTCGTCACGACAGGTAGTACTATCAACGGGACCGATTTGGACGTTACGGGGGATTGCGCGAACATGAACAAGGGAAAGATTCTGATCGTCGAGGATGAGAAGGACCTCGTCCGCCTGCTCCAGTACAACCTGGAGAACGAGGGCTTCAAGGTGCTGCGGGCCGGCGACGCCGAGAGCGGGCTCGGCCTGCTCCGCAAGAACAAGCCGGACCTCGTCATCCTCGACATCATGCTGCCCAAGATGGACGGGCTCGAGTT
>JACQPK010000508.1 GCA_016207565.1 Elusimicrobiota bacterium | reverse complement strand
GAGCGGGACCAGGCCGAGCAGGTAGGAGGGCACGTGCTGCAGGTGCCCGACGAGCGGCTCGTACATCCGCATGTTCCAGTGCTCGACGATCGTCTGCCCGAACGGCAGCCGGTGCGCCATCTGGCCCTGGAGCTGGGAGGCATACTCCTGGGTGCGGCGGAGGTACATCGGCACCTGCGTCTGGAGCAACGACAGCTCGGAGGTCACGGTCGGCAGCAGGTAGTTGGCCCCGATGGAGATCGCGCTGGCGATCACGAGGTAGAGGGCAAGCACGGTCTGATCGCGCCGCATGCCCCGAGCCTCGAAGATGTTGATCAGCGGGTTGGCGAGGTACGCGACGGCGAAGCTCAGGGCGAAGGGGATGAGCGCGGCGTGGACGTGGTACGCCGCGTAGGCGAGCCCGACGAGGACGGCGAGGATCGCGAGGAAGGGCGCCTGGCGCCGCTCGCCCACGGCGTCAGACCGCCGCGGCGCGCTCGTTCAAGCCCTCTCCGGAGACGAGGCTCTGCGAGGTGCGCCGCAACCGCGCCGACAGAAGCTGCGCGATGTGCCGCATGATGGACACGCCGATCTGCGGGTAGGAATGGAGCAGCCCTTCCAGCTTCGGCTTCTCGAGCAGGTGAATCACCGAGCGCTCGAGCGCGACGGCCGAGGCGGAACGAGGGAGCTGCTCGAGGAGAGCCATCTCCCCGAAGAAGTCTCCGGGCCCGAGGACGATGAGGCGCTGCGGCCTGCCCTGCGGGTCGAGCTTGCTCAGCTCGACCCGGCCGGACTCGAGGATGAACAGCGCGCGGCCGATGTCTCCTTCGATGAACAGGACCTCTCCCTCCTGATACGTGCGCGTATGGAGCGCGGCCAGGATATGGCCGAGCTCCCGCCCGGAGAGATCCTGAAAGAGCGAGAGGCTCTTTAGGAACGCCTTCTTCTTGGCGAAGGAGGCGTCGGTGAAGAAGCGGCGGAGGACTTTAAGCAATTAGCCGGCGTTTTCGCGATACGCCTTCTTTCCGGCTTCCCACGCCGCGGCGACCTTGCCCGACTTCTCGTGCAGCGTCTCGCGGCCGTGCTCGAGGAACTCCTTGGTCTTCTCGCGGTTGGCCTCGAGCCAATCGGCGAGTTGTTCGCGAGTCTCGGCGCCCGAGCGGGGGGCAAGGAGCAGTCCGGCGACGGCGCCGGCGACGCCGCCGAGGAGGAATGCGACGAGGCTATCTCCAGAGTTGTCAGCCATGATGGGAGTCTCCGTTCACCGCGGTCTTGCTCCGCGTGCGGACTGTATAATAGGTCGTCGCCGCGCCGAGCGCAAGGCCCAGCCCCTTCATCCACGGCGAGCGCAGGATGCCGGCGAAGTTCCCGGCGGCGGCCGCCACGTCGCGCAGCCGGTCGACGTGGTCCCCCACCTCGTACACCTTCACTTCCACGGCCTGGGCCGTGCGTCTCACCTGGACGGCGGCGAGGATCAGGGCGACCATGCCGCCCCAGAGCGCGATCGTGATCAGAATCAGGCAACACCCGATGAGGAGGTCCATATCCGTCGATCGTAACAAAAGCCCTCTTGACCGTCAAACGACGTCCGCGCCTCCTTTCCTTTATAGGCAGGGCCTAAAAAAAACATAAGCGCCATAAGGGATTGACATGGCAAGGGGTCGGGGCTAAGCTATCGCTGTGACGCGCCGAGAACCCCCCGACAGCGGCTTAGTCGACCTCTCCAAAGAGGCCCGCATCCCCGAGCTCCAGAAGAGGGAGGAGAAGGAGCGCAAGGGCGCGGGCGCCTACTGGACCTCCGGCTCGCCCGGCGGCGGAGGACTCCTCGCCCGCGCCGCGGCCGGCCCGGGCTGGTCTCCCCTCGGCTTCGGGCGCCTCGCGACGGCCCTCGGGCAGCGCGTCGGCGCCGGTTCCCTCGCGGGCCGCGTGCTCCTGTCGCGCGCCGGCGGCTGGCTGCTCCTCGGCGGCGTCCTCGGGATCGGCGGTTTCGTCGGGATCGCCGCCGGGCTGCGGCTCGCCGGCCCGAGGTTCGTCGAGGCGGTGGCCCGCCGGTTCGACATCACCCTCCCGTCGGGCCTGATCGGCCCCGAGTCTCGGACCGATTCGCTCACCGCCGTCGCGGACGCGAACCGCGGCGCGCTCGGCTCGCCCCGGACCCAGGCCGCTCCCGCCGACGGGCCGGCCGAGGACGTCGCCGACGCGCCGGCGTCGCTGCCGGCCCCGGCGATGCCCGGCGAGGCGCCGATCTCCGCCGAGGGCGCCGCCGACGCCGGCGGGCCCCTGGTCGGCAACACGTCGACGGCGAGGCTGCCCGATCTCGCGGCGTCCAGGCCGGTGATGGCCGGCAGCGGCCCCGTGG
>JACQPK010000519.1 GCA_016207565.1 Elusimicrobiota bacterium | reverse complement strand
CTCCTCCACCACGGCGGGAGCCGGCGGTGGCGGCGGAGGAGGGCTTGCCGGCGGTGGGGTCGGTGGCGGCGGTGGCGGCGGGGGCGGATCGAAGTCGAGGCCGCAGGCGCTCGCGGCGCAAACGGCCTTGCACTCGTCGACCAGGTTCGCGAGCTGGCAGGCGGGCACCGGGTCGCAGACCCCTTGGTTCTCGCAGACGCTCAGCAGCTTGCCGCGGTTCGGCCGCGGCATCCGCGCGAAGGTCGACTCGAGATATTTCATCGCGTCCGCGGTGGAGCCGATGGGAGCCAAAGACCCCAGCGGCGTGACCGCCGAAGCGTCGGCCCCCGTGATGCGGGCCGGCGTGTCCGCCGTGCGCCGTTCCCCGCCGGACCTCTGGGACAGGAGTGGAGTCGAGGCTCCGGACAGGCCTCGGCCGCGCGCGGCGATGCGGCGAAGCGTGGCTCGCAGGCCCGATCGAGCGGGAGTCCGCCCGCGGCCCGGGGAGACGGAGACCGTCGACGCGGGCGGCGCGGAGGCTGCCGTGCGCGGGGACTGGGCGGCGGTGTCCGGCGGCGCGACGCCGGGCATGCCCGAGATGCGCTCGAGCGTCTCCCCGGCTTCCCGATCCTCGAGGAGCCGCCGCAGGACGCGCTCGTATTCGGGCAAGTCCTTGACCCGATCCAGGAAGTCGTCGAGGGGGACGTCGTCTTCGCCTAGATCCGCCTTCATCTGGTCGTAGATCTTGCGGAGGCCCGGCTCGGCGTCGATCGCCGCCGTGATGCGCTCGAAGACCTCGGGCCTCGCCTCGCGGCGCAGGAGCGCCACGAGCTCCTTGAGCGTCATGGCACGGGCGCCCCTTCGGGCGCCGGCGGCGAAGGTCCTCTCGCGCGGAGAGATCGTCTGCACGCCGCCGGGGAGCGTCTTGGCGGACCACGGGAGGCGGCCCTCCTTCTCGCCGCGTCCGCAGGCCATATAGAGGATGAGGATCGTGGCGACGCCGATGATGCCGAGCTGGAAACGAAAGACCGGGTCCTTGTCCCATCTCCGCTTCTCTTCGCCGGTCTCAGTCATGGCGCGGTTGAGGATAGCAGGGGCTCGACGAGGCCGCCATGCTCTTGCATGGAGACGGAATCCAGTCTACGCTAAGGCGATGCCCGGCGGGCGGCTCCTCCTGCTCTCGGCGGCGCTCTGCGCCGCCGCGGTTTCCGGCGCGCTCGCGAAAGCGCTTCGCCCGGCGAAGGGCTACTACCTCTTCGGCCCGAAGTACTGCCCCATCTTTTGCGAGCTCCCGAGCGGCTGGAAGGTGCGCCTGTTCCCCCGTCCGTCCAAGCAGGGCGAGCACATCCTGTTCACCACGACCGAGGGCCAAACGACGCTCGCCGCGGCCTCCTACACCGACATGCACCCGAAGCTCCCGACCGCCGAGCGCTACCTGACGACGCAGACCAAAGGCGCGGAGGTGAGGCGGATCGTGGTTGGACGGAACCGGCGCCTCGCGCGGTCCTACGAGCGCAAGACCGGCGAGCGGCGCGACGTGTTCGTCGTGCTGCCTCGCGTCAACACGCGGCTCTATGTCGTGCTGCGCTACTCCGCGCCGCCGGCCTCCTTCGAGAAGCACTACCCCGCCTTCCAGCACATGCTCGACACCTGGCTATTCAAGACCGGGGACCCGAGCCAGCTCCGCGGACAGTAGTCCGGTCGACCAGAGGACGTGGCGCGTGGCCGCTCCGCGCGCCTTTCCCGGCTCCGGCGTCGGGTCGGCCATATAACACAGCTCGAGCCGCCGGACGGCCAGCCCGTCCCGCTCGGCGCGGCGGAGCAGCCAGGCGCCGAGCTTCGGCGGCAGCGACGCCCGCTTGGGGACGAACGCCCGAGAGAGAGCGAAGCGCCAGTATCGGTCGAATCGGTGCCGCCAGCCGTCCGGCCGCTCGCCGCTCGGCGGCCGTCCGGTGAAGAGATCCAGGCGTTCACCCGAGGCGAGCTGCGCGTCCGCCACCCACCACCCGTCGTGGCGAGGCGGCTCCGGGCCGAAGAACCCCCAACTCCGACCCAACTGCAGCCGGTCGTTGACGGGCGCGAGCCAGCGACCCGGCAGCTCCGGCGCCCCGAGCCGGCGCGCGACGTCGCGGTTGTAGGCGTTGACGCAAAACGCCAGCGCGGTCAGCGCCGCGAGCGCTTCCCCGGCCCGCAGCGCGGCGGAAGGCGGCGAGCCCTCGGCCGCGCCGGGCAGCGTCTGAAGGCGGGAACGGAGGCGCGAGAGCCGGGCCGCAGCCCTCGGCAGGAGGCGCTCGAGCGCGTCCCAGTCCGCGGGCGCGAGCCAGACGGCGAGCCCCGCGAGCATCACCGCCTGGATGTCCCACAGGACCGGCAGGCAGACGGCCAACGCCGCGTGCAGAAACACGAGCGCTCCCAAAGCGACCCGGCGGACGGCGTCGCGCCTCGCCGCGGCGATCAGCGCCAGGGGCGCGAGCCACTCCAGCGCCAAGGTCGACCACGTCAGCGCGGCGACGACCGCGGGCGGCGCATCCGCCACCAGCCAGCCCGCGGGGCCGGCGTACTGCCGGATCGAGAGCGCGTAGTGCACCGCGGTCCCATCGAGCCAGCTCGGCCCCCGCTTGGCCCACGCCGAGAGGAGGTAGATCGCCGGGCCGTGGAGGAGGAGCGCGGCCGCCACCAGCCGGCCGGAGACGGGGGACGGCCGGCCGGCGGCCGGGCGCGCCGCCGCGGAGAGGGGCCACGAGAAGACGAGGAGATTGGCCAGCATCCAGTCGCCGCCGTGCCGCAGCACGCCGTTGAGGTTCATGAAGACGATGAAGTAGAGCGCGGAAGCGCCGTGCGTCCACGCCGCCCGCCAGCCGGCCAGCCAGGCTGCGCTCGAGACGAGGCCGAAGACGACGAGCGCCCTCACCGCGGCGAGCGGCCAGCCGAAGCCGTCCGCGATGATCCCGCCGTGGGTGTAGAAGGCGGCGAGGTGCGGCCAGACGCGCAGGCCGTCGAGGATGAGGACCGAGGCGGCGAGGACGCGAAAGAGCGTCAGCGACCGCGGGTCGATGCGGAGGCGCTCGTCCATCTCCTTGGGCTCACCAGCCGCCGCTGCCGTCGCCGCAGCAGCCGCAGTCCTGGTACTCATAAGGCGGCGGATCGGGGG
>JACQPK010000518.1 GCA_016207565.1 Elusimicrobiota bacterium | reverse complement strand
CGCGGATCGGGTCAAACAGCGGGTCGAGCCGCAGCACGTTCACGCTGAGGTGTGAGGGCTCGGCCAGCAGTCGCTCGACCTCGTCCAGCGCCGACCCGGCCTCGCCGGCCTGGACCAGGATCCGGGCGCGATCTTCCGCCACCAGCGCCCCGTCATAGGCATCCTCGCGGTACACCACGGATTGCCGCAGCCAGCCTGCCTCACGCAGCGCCTCGTCGCGACGGCCGAGGCCGGCCAGCGTCAGGCCGCGCGCCGCGTGCACGCGCCAGTCGTCCGGCAGGTCCCGAATCACGGAGTCCAGGAGCACCCGCGCCGCATCGAACGCCACGGTCAAGGGCCAACGGGCGCGGGCGACTCCGAGCAGCGACCGCGGGCGGTTAGGCGCGCGCCCCAAGGCTCAGGCTCGGCGTCGTTCGGCATGCGTGTAGTCTAGCGCGGCTCGGTGGCAGCCGCCGGCCAGCCTCCCGGCGTCACGAGGGGGATGGGCTGGTCACCGTGCTTGCGGTAAACGCCGAAGTCCGCGTCAAGAGTGAACACGGCGTGGTCGTCGTACAACTCGGCCATGCGAACCAGGCAGGCATCAGCGAGTGAGATCGGCACGTCGCCATACTTCGCCACGAGACCCGCCACGGCGCTCAAGTTGTCGGCCAAGGAGAACGCCAACGTTACGAGGTCCTTCTGGGCCAGGGTGAGCAGCTGTTGCTGGCCGCCGGGAACACGCCGCAACAGGTACCAGGCTTCGGCAAACGCGGCTTCGCACGTGAGCCACGGCAGGCCGAGTCCCCGCCCGGTCGAGACCGTCCACGCATGTTGCGATTCGCGTTGATCGAGGAAGGCGACCAGCGCCCCGGCGTCAGCGATGGCCCATCGAGTCACGCCCGAAGTCCTCCATGTGCTTGGGATTTGTGGCGAGGTCCGTGATCCCCGAGTCTACCGATCCGGCGAACTTCATCAGCTCGGCGTGGAGTTGTGCCTGGGAACGCGACTCGCCAACAAGCCAGCGGCGGAACAGATCGAGCGCCACCTCGCGCACCGAGCGCCCCTCGAGGGCGCTCCTGGCCTTGACCTTCCGATAGAGGTCGTCCGGAAACTCGATGGTGGCTTTCATGCTTACAGGATAACCGTATTACCGTATTCCTGTCAAACCAGCCTGGCTTCGAGTTCGGTCTGCCGTCGCTTGGCCTGGCTGACCAAGGCGACGAACCGAGGTAGATCACGCCGAGCTCGCGCTCGATCGCGTATCGGCCCGCGAGGGCGGCCTGGAGTCCGGCAAGCAGATGGGTCACGTGGCGGTCTTGCGGCGCGCCACAACATACGGCGCGCTCCTGGGCTCGGATAGCACCGGCCCCAACTGCCTCAACAGTTCAGGATTAGTCGCTCGTCGAGGTCGAGCGCAGGTGTTCCAGGAACTCCCGCGGCGTGAGGATCGGAATCCCACGGAAGGACTCGAGCGGCCTCAGGTGGTGCAAATCGCCCGTCACGATGGCCTGCACGGAGCCGACGACGGCACACTCGAGCACGCGATTGTCGGGCTCATCTGCGGCGATCACGCGGAAGCGTTCACGCGGTCTCACCACGACCGCGAGGCTCCGGATCTCCTGCACGGCCTCGCGCGCCTGCGCGGCCGTCCAGTCGAACTTCGTCCGCAGCACGCGGGTGAGCTCCGCCAGGATTGGGGCCGACACCACGAACAGCAGCGCCCGGCCTCGAGCCAGGTGCAAGATCGCCTCGGGTGGCCCGCCGAACAGGATTGCGGAGAGATAGACGTTGGTGTCGAGAACCACCCGCCGCACTAGCGGCGGGAACGACGCGATTCGCCGACGGCGTCCTCGATGTCCCGGTCGCTCCGCACGCCCGCCTGGCGGGCCGAAGCCTCGCCCCAGCGGCGGAGCCGCCGCCAGCGTCGAGTCGCCGCGTAATCCCGCAGCGCTTCCCGGACCACCTCGCTGCGGGTGCGGCGCTCTTCCTTGGCAAGCCGCTCGGCCAGCCTGGCCAGCTCCGCCGGCAGCGACACGGT
>JACQPK010000503.1 GCA_016207565.1 Elusimicrobiota bacterium | reverse complement strand
GAAGCTCCTTCCCTGGCCGGGCTGGACCGAGGCGGTCCTGATGTTCCAGAAGGAGGTCGCCGACCGCGTGCAGGCGGCTCCGGGGGGTCGCGACTACGGCGTCTTGAGCGTCTCCGTCGCGATCTACGCCGACGCAGCGATGCTCTTCGACGTCGGCCGCTTCGCCTTCCGGCCGCCGCCGCAGGTGCAGTCGGCGGTGGTGCGCCTGTCGCGGCGGCCGAAGCCGCGCCTGCCCGAGGGGCTGGCGGAGGCGGCGTTCTTTCGCGTCGTGAAGGCCGCGTTCGCGCAGCGCCGGAAGATGGCCGCGAACTCGATCGCGTCCGCCTTGGGCCTCGAGCGGGCGGCGGTCGACCGGGCGATGGCGGCCTGCGGGCTCGAGCCCTCGGCCCGGGGAGAGACGATCGGTCCCGACGCGTTCGCTCGCCTCGCGTTGACAATCGCGGAGCAACAGGGATAGACTGAGGTAGCGCGCCAGGCCTCGATCGACTGGCGTAACGGTGAGGCCAGGCACGCCCCTGATAGAAACGCAAATGCCGCAGGACGCCCGCGTCGTCCAGCTCGCCTTCCTCGGCTCGCTGATCGCGTTCGGCTTCTTCCTCCGCTCGTTCCCGCTCCAGGCGGTCCAGGTCGCGGGGATCTTCGCGGGCGGGCTCGCTACCCAGTGGCTCTTCCTGCGCCGCCTGGGCCTCGAGCGCCTGGGCTACAAGAGCGCGCTGGTGACCTGCTGCGGCCTGACGCTGCTCGTGCGCTCGGACGTGTGGTGGGTGCCGCCGCTCGTATCCGTGCTCGCCGCCGCGAGCAAGTTCGTCTTGCGCATCAAGGACCGCCATCTCTTCAACCCCGCGAACTTCGGCGTCGTGGCCGCCCTCCTCTTCACGGGACACGCCTGGGTCTCCCCGGCGCAGTGGGGCCACCACGCCCTCTTCGCCGGCTGGATCTTTCTGCTCGGCGTCACGGTCGTCTGGAGGGCTTACCGCTCGGACGTGAGCTACGCGTTCCTGGCCTGCTTCCTCGGCCTGATCCTCCTGCGCGTGCTCTACCTCGGGCAGCGCCCGGCGGTCTTCTTCCACCAGCTGCAGAGCGGCTCTCTGCTGCTCTTCACGTTCTTCATGATCTCGGACCCGAAGACGATCCCCGACTCGCGCGCGGGGCGACTGGCGGCGGCGGCGCTGACCGCCCTCTTGGCCTTCGTCTGGCAATACGTCTGCTTCCGGCAGAACGGCCTCTTCTACGCCCTCTTTCTCGTCACGCCGTTGACCGCGCTCTGGGACCGGCTCAGCCCGGCCCCGAGATTCCAGTGGCTCCCGGGGGGACCGGATGGCACGACTCGCGCTGGCGTTGTGGCTTCTTAGCATCGGAGGGGACGCCTCGGCGTTCTGCGGCTTCTACGTCGCGAGCGCCGACGCCAAGCTCTACAACCAGGCGTCTCAGGTCGTGCTCGTGCGCGACGGCGACCGGACCGTGATCAGCATGGCCAACGACTACCGCGGCGAGGCGACGAACTTCGCGCTCGTAGTGCCGGTCCCCGTCGTGCTCAAGCGCGAGCAGATCCACGTCGGCGACCCGAAGCTCTTCGAGCGCATCGACGCGTTCTCGGCTCCGCGGTTGGTCGAGTATCACGACGAGGACCCGTGCCGCCCCCGCCGGATGTACGCGCCCATGGCCGCCGCGCGCGGGGCCGGAGAGTCCATGAAGGCCGAGAGCGCGCGCGAGCGCGCCAAGGCGCTCGGCGTGACCATCGAGGGCGAGTACACGATCGGCGAGTACGACATCGTGATCCTCGGCGCGAAGCAATCCGACGGTCTCGAGACCTGGCTGCGGGAGTCCGGCTACCGCATCCCTGCCGGCGCCTCGCGCGCGCTGCAGCCCTACATCCGCCAGAAGCTGAAGTTCTTCGTGGCCAAGGTGAACCTGGGCGAGCACAAGAAGCTCGGCGCGCAGAAGCTGCGCCCGCTCCAGTTCGCCTACGAGGACGCGCGCTTCATGCTGCCGATCCGCCTGGGCATGATCAACGCGGACGGCCCGCAGGATCTCCTCATCTACGCGCTGACCCGCTCGGGCCGCGTCGAGTCGACCAACTACCGCACGGTCAAGCTGCCCTCCGACGAGGAGATCCCCGAGTACGTCAAAGGGGAGTTCCCGGCCTTCTACCGCGCTCTGTTCGCGCGCGCGCACGAGCGTGAGGACAAGCGCGCCGTTTTCACCGAGTACGTCTGGAACATGGGCTGGTGCGACCCGTGCGCCTCGGATCCGCTGACCCCCGACGAGCTGCGCCGGCTGGGCGTCTTCTGGCTCGACGAGCAGGAGCCCCCGTCCCGCCTGCCCATGCCGCGGCGCGGGAGGCCCATGTTCGGCGGCGGCGGGGTGCCCGTGATGGTAACAAGGCTCCACGCGCGCTACGACGCCGCGCACTTCCCGGAGGACCTGGTCTTCCAGAACACCGGCGACCAGTCGAACTACCAGGGCCGCTACGTCCTACGCCACGCTTGGACGGGGGGTGGGGTCTGCGAGGAGGCGAAGCGCTATCCTTCGATGCTGCGCGAGCGGCGCGAGCGCGAGGCGCAGAACCTCGCCCGGCTCACGGGCTGGGAGCTCGCGGAGATCCGGAAGAAGATGGACCTCGACGCCCCGCCCAAGGGCGACGACTGGTACAAGAAGATCTTCAAGGACTAGGCGGCTTCTGGTCGACCGGGATCTTTTCGTCGGAGCCTTGCCGGTCGAACTGCTCCCAGTCCCTGAAGCCGAAGTCGCCGGCCTTGTACTCCTTGCCGTCGGGGCCCGTGCGCCACTCGCTCCCGTTTTCTTCCTCTTGCCCGGCCGCGAGCGCTCGCGGCGGCGCCATGCAGCCCGGCTGGCGCGGGCACAACGCGGCGCAGGCCCCGGCGTCGTCATCGGTGAAGTCGAGGCAGGCGCGCCAGGCCGCGACGGGCACGCATGAGCCCCCCGCGCCCTCGCACGCGCTCAGGCACGCGGCGTAGAGCTCGAGCGCGAAGCAGGCGCCCCAGAGGCCGTGCGGGTCGATGAGCGGGAGCAGGCTCCGGCGCTGGTCCTCGGTCAGGGCGGCCAGCCACGGATAGCGCTGGAGCAGCAGCTCCATGGGAGGGCTCGTCGCGTCGCGGATTCGCGGGAGCTTGAGATCGACCCGGTGCGCCTCGGGCCCTGGGGGGAGCCTGTTGTCGGATACGGCCTCGTCGCGGATGGACGTGGCGGACGCGCCTGCGGGCGCCCGGCCCGGCGACCCTCCGGCCGAGCGCGCCGCTCCGGCGGACTCCGGGCGCTGCGCCCGCATGCCGGGCGAGGGCCTTCCCTGCGCGGTTCCGCGTCGGGCGAGCTTCCGCAGTCGGCCCGCGGCGGACCCGCGGGAGGAGGCGCTCGCGCCTCGCGGGAGCGACTCCACCAGCATCCGGTCGTCTCCCGGCTCTTCGATGGACGCCGAAGCGCTCGAGCGCAGCAGCTCCGAGAGGCCGGGCAGCAGCTCGAGCGAACGCTCGGCCAGCTTACGGAAGCCGGGGCGCGAGCCCCGCTGCGCGAGGAGCTCGCGGAACTCGGGGGCCGACTTCAGGTCCTCCACCAGCGCGGGGACGCTCCGGTGCTCCTGGAATTCTCCCCAGACGGCGGCGAGAGCCGGCTGTTCCCGGAAGGACTGCGCGAACGAGCGAGCCTCCGGGTCCTCCCGGAGGGCGCCGAAGGTCTTCATGAACTCGTCGTAGCCCATGGCGCCCGGCCGGGTGGCGGCGGGAGCGAGTTCGGGCCGCCTCCGGACCCGAAGCTCTACGTCGGCATAATAAAGGAGCGCGAATAACGCGACGGCCCCCGCCGCGAGCCACCGGCGGTCGAGGCCCAACGCGGGGCCGCCGGCTCCCTCGGGTCCGGTCATCCTCGGAGTATAGGGCCGTTCCCGGGGGCGCGCAACCCGATCACCGTCGCGGTGGCTTGCCCCGGCCGAGCGCGGCCAGGTCCTCCTTGGCGTCGGCCAGCGGCTTCGTCCGGCTGCAGAGGCCTACCCATAGTTCGCCCCCGTCCGTGTACGCGAACACGAGATATTCTTTGCCCGGCTCGAAGCGGTAGCCGCACGAGGCCCCGTCGCGGACGGTCCGGGCGGCGAGCGCCTTGCGGCGTGGGCCTTTCCATGACCGGGACACCGCGAACTCGATCCGGAAGGGATCCATGGAACTCATCATCCCGTCCCGGCGAGGGTTCTCCTCCGTCATGGCGACGACGCGTCCGGCGAACACCGCAGCGGCCCTGTCGAGAGCCTGCCGGGGCGGATCGGGACGCCGGCAGGAGCAGGCGCTCGCCGCTCGCGCCGTGAGGATCGCCGAAAGGAGCGCTACGGCCCTGATCGCGGGCTTGATCATTGGAAGTACCGGAACCCCTTCCCCGGGACGGCCTGGAGACGGTCCGCGACCGCCGGGGGCAGCTTGCGGCGCAGCTTCATCAGGTGGTTGTCGACGACATGGTCGACGGCGACCGTGTGCCACAGCGTCGACAGGATCTGCTTACGGCTCACCGCCTGCGGCCGCTTGCGCACGAGAAAGTACAGCAGCTCGAACTCCTTGACGGTGAGGCGCGGCAGCGCGACGCCCTGGAAGCGAACGAGAAAACCCTTCGGATCGATCTCGAGGTCGCCGACGCGCAGCACGCCCGCCCCGCCTTGGTCGTAGTCGATCCGGCGAAGGAGCGCGCGCACCCACATGAGCAGCTCGCGAGGAAGGACCGGCTTCACGAGGTACTGGTCCGCGCCCGCCTCGAAGCCCTCGGCCTTGTCGTCGATTCCGCCCTTTCCCGTGAGCACGATGACCGGCGTGGCCGCGAGCTCCTTGTGCGCGCGGACGTGGGCGCAGAACTCCAGGCCCGAGCCGTCGGGGAGGTTGACGTCCAGCACGACGATGCCGGGCTTCTCGGACGCGAACACGTGCTTGGCCGAGGCGATCGTATCGGCCGCCAGGACGCGAAAGCCCTCGGCGGCGAGCACCGTCCTCGCGTCCTCGCGCACGCGAGGGTCGTCCTCGACCAGGAGCACGGCTTGGGGGGCGCTCAACCTCCCGCCTCCAGGGGAAGCGTGAAGGAGAACCGCGCGCCCTCGCCGGGGCGGCTTTCCGCCCAGATCCGTCCGCCTTGGGCCTCGACCAGCTCGCGGCAGATCGCGAGGCCGAGTCCCGAGCCGGGGTGGCCGCGCGAACGCTTCGCGGTCTCCGGGACCTGCGAGAACTTCTTGAACAGATCGCCGAGCCTGTGCTCGGGAACGCCGGGGCCCGTGTCGGACACGCTGAAGACGGCCTCCCGGTGGTTGTCGCGCCGCGCGGAGAGCGAGACGGCGCCTCCCGCGGGCGTGAACTTGAGCGCGTTGGAGAGCAGGTTGTCGAGCACGCGGCGGAGGGCTTGGGGGTCCGCGCGCACGAGCTCGAGCTCCGGCTGGCGGTGCGAGGAGACGGTGACCCGGAGCTGCGCCGCGCGTGCCTGATGGGTCTCGAGCGCCGAGCCGATCGCCTCCTCGACGTCGATCGGCCCCGGCTCCAGCTTGAGCGCCCCCGCCTCCAGACGGGTGACGTCGATGATGTTGTCGATGAGCTCGGCGAGCTCCTTGCCGGACCGGAGCATGGACCGCAGGCTCTCCTCCTGCTGTCCGGAGAGCTTGCCCTTGTAGCCTCCGAGGAGCATGTCCGCCTGCCCGAGGATGCCCGACAGCGGCGCGCGGAGATCGTGCGTGACGCGCGTCACGAAGCCGGCCTTGAGCTCGTCGAGCTCCGCGAGCCGGTCGGTCATCCGGTTGAACTCCCGCGAGACCAGCGCGAGCTCGTCGGAGGAGTTCTCCGGGACCCGGCCCGTGAAGTCTCCCGCGGCGACGCGCCCCGCCGCCTCCGCCAGGCGTCCGAGGGGCCTCAGCAAGGCGGCGGCGGAGAGGACCGCCGCGAGAACCGCCGCAGCGGAGCCGAGGAGGAGCGCCAAGCGCTGCCGCCGATCGGCCCAGTCGCGGACCCACGAGAGGCTCTCTCGAAGCGCCGCCTCGCGATAGGCCGCCT
>JACQPK010000517.1 GCA_016207565.1 Elusimicrobiota bacterium | reverse complement strand
GCGCTGGGTCGCCACGACCGGCGTGCCGCTCGCCATCGCCTCGAGGACGGTCATGCCGAACGTCTCGTAGTGGGCGGCCAGCACGAAGGCGTCGGCGGCGCGGTAGAGGCGCTCGGGCTCGTGCGTCTTGGCGAGGAGCTTGAGGCGTCCGTCTCGGACGAGAGCCGAGGCGCCCTCGTAGCGCTCCGCCGCCGGGTCGCCCACGATCACGAGGGCGGAGCCGCTGGGGAGGCGGGCCGCGGCGTAGGCGGCGACGAGCCCGCGGATGTTCCGGCGCTCGGGGTCGCCCGAGATGACGGACAGCGTGATGTGCGCGCCCGGGCGCAGGCCGAGCGCGGCCCGGAGCTCCCGGCGGTCCTCGGCCCGGCCTCCGGGATGGAAGCGGTCCACGTCGACGCCGAGGTAGATGACCGAGACCCGGCCCGGCGGGACGCGGTAGAAGGTCTCCAGATCGCGCTTCGCCCGCTCGGAGACCGTGACGATCCTCCGGACCCGCTCGGCGTCGAACTGCCTCCGCCGGACGAAGAGCGTGCCGGACGACCCGACCTTCGTCCGGCCCGTATGGTGCGCCTCGGCGGCGTCGACGTTGTTGACGGTGAGGACGTCCTGGCGCGTGAGGTCGCCATGTCCGTGCACGATGTCGGCTCGCATCTTTTTGGCCGCGAGCCTCGCGGCGACGTCGAAGCTCCACGCGCGCAGGGTCGAGCCGAGGGGGAGCATCCCGACGCGCTGGGACTCGACTCCGGGGCAAGGGGCGCTTGGCGGCTTGTGGCTGATGAGGCGCACCCGGTGCCCGGCCTTCGCCGCGCCGGCCGCGAGCTCCCTGGCGACGGTCGTCGTCCCGCTCAGGGAGCGGGCGTCGCGGAGCGCGATGGCGATCCGCATCAGAACCGCGCCTTCCCCCGGGTCAGGTTGAGGTGGAAGTCGAAGCGCGTGTCGTCGCCGCGGATGAAGAGGCGCTTGATCGGGCCGTGCTTGTCGGCGTCCCAGGGCCAGGCCGAGATGCCTTGGCGGATCCCGAAGTCGTAGCGATAGCCCGCCTCGCGCGCGGCCTGGCGGATGGAGGGAACGTAGGCGCCGGCGCCGTAGGGGTAGGCGAAGCCGCGCATCGGGACGCCGAGCTTCTCCTCGAGGCGGCGCTTGCTCTCCGTCATCTCCCACTTGGCCTCGTCGAGGTTGACGGCCGGCAGGTTGCGGTGCTTCATCGTGTGGGAGCCGAACTCGACGAGGCCCGAGTCCCTCATCTCGAAGCACTGCTCCCACGTCAGCATCCGGATCCAGGGCTCCGAGGCCGGGTCGTGCCAGGCGTTGTGGACGCCGATCGTCTCGTAGACGAGGAAGATGTTGCCTTTGACGCCGAGCTCCTGCATGATCGGGAAGGCGACCTCGTAGTTGTTCGCGTAGCCGTCGTCAAATGTGATGAGCACCGGCCTCGGCGGGAGCCGTTTGCCGCCGAGGGCCGCCTCCTCCAGGTCCTTGAAGAGGACGGGAGCGTAGCCGTAGCGGAGGAGGTAGCGCATCTGCCATTTGAACTCGGAGGCCGACACCCAGAGCTTCGCCAACTGCGTCGGCTCCGGCGGGTCTCCCACCTTGTGGTACATGAGGGCCGGCATGCCGCCCTCGACGATCGGGCGCCACCAGTTCCAGCGGCAGCTGGCGCCGATGGCGGCGGCGGCCCCCAGGTACGGCCAAGCGGTCTCGATCATGAGCGATCCTCCAGCTCCCTCAATTTTACGTATTTCACCCACGTGTGGAAGGCCGAAAGGCCGGCATAGACGACGCCGGGCGTGCCGTCGAGGAGCCCGAGCTTGAGGACGAGCCGGGCAAAGAGCTCCCAGCACGGGCGGAGGTGGTCGAGCGGGCTCGATCGGCGCCCGGCCCGGTGCCGCTTTTCCGCGGCGAGCGAGGTGTAGCGGCCGAGCTTGGCGAGGTACTCGTCGAGATCGCGGTAGGGGACGTGGCGGATGCGGCCCGCGGCGCGGCCGACGCGCCCGTCCACCTCGAGGCCCTCGTGGAGCCCGCCGCCCACGAAGCGGCCCTTTCCGCGGCGGACGAGGCGGAGGTGCCTCTCCGAACCCAGGCCTCCGAAGCGGAGCACGCGCCCCATGAATTCGACCTCGAAGGGCAGCTCGAAGGCGTCCTCGGCCGGGCCGGCCGCGAGGAGCCGCTCGAGCTCGCGCGCCAGCTCGGGCGTGACCCGTTCGTCGGCGTCGATGGAGAGGATCCAGCCCCGGGTCGCCTGTTCGAGAGCGAACTGCTTCTGGGAGGCGTAGTCGTCGAACACGCGCTCGCGGACGACGGCGCCGCGGGCCTTCGCGAGCTCGACGGTGCGATCGGTCGAGCGGTTGTCGATGACGACCACCTCGGCGGCAAGCCCCTTCACGCTGTCGAGGCAGGCGGCCAGGTCGTGCTCCTCGTCCTTCGTGATGACGACGACGCTCAGGTCGGCCATCCTAAGCCTCGCTCGGGTGCGGGGCCGCGGGCGCTTCCCGCCGCTCGGCCACGACGGCCTCATAAAGCCGCTCGATGGCGTCGGCGTGCCTGGAGAGGCTGAAGCGCTCGAGGCTCGCGCGCCCGGCGGCGGCGAGGCGCCGCCCCAACGCGGGCTCCGAGAGGAGCCGGCCGATGGCCCCGGCCAGCGCGTCCGCGTCGCGGGTCGGGACGAGGAGGGCGGTCCGGTCGTCTTCGACGACCTCCGGGACGCCGCCCGCGTTCGTCGCGGCGATCGGCGTCCCGCACGCGAGCGCCTCGAGCAGGACCGAGCCCATGCCCTCGCCCCACGAGGAGAGGGCGAAGACGTCGATCGAGCGGAGCCAGTCCTGCGGGCGCGCCTGGTGCCCGGTGAAGCGCACGGCCGCGGCGATGCCCAGCCGGCGCGCCAGCGACTCGAGGTCGCGGCGGAGCGGTCCTTCGCCGACGACCCAGAACACGGCGCGCGGGCGCCGCTTGAGCAGCGCGGCCGCCGCCTTCAGGAAATTCGCCTGGTCCTTGTGCCCCACGAGGGCGGCGACGTTGCCGACCCAGGCGGCCTCGGGATCGGCCCTCCACTCGCCGGCGAGCCTCGCCCGCAGCGCCCGGCGCTCCGCGCCGGTCGCCTCCGAGAGCCGCTCGACCCCGGCGACGGCGGACTCGGCCGCGTCGATCGGGAGGGCGTCCGGGACCACCGCGATCTTCGCCGGAGGAAGCCCCTGGCCCTCGAGGAGTCGCGCGATCGCGCCGGAGACCGCGACCACGCGCCCGGCCGCCTGGTACTTCAGGCGCCGGCTCAAGGGCCCCGAGAGCGCGAAGTCCACCCGGCGGTGGACGACGCAGGGAGGGCCGCCCGCCTTCGACGCCAGCACCGCCAGCGCCGCCGTGTGGCCGGTATGGGCGTGGAGGAGCGCGGGCCGCCTCGCGAGCTCGCAGGCCTGGCGCAACAGCACCGCCGACACCGGGTCCCACTCGATCAAAAACGGCAGCCGGAGGCGCTCGAGCCCCAGGCGGGCCGCCTCGCGCTCCAGAGCGCCGCCGCGGCGGCACACGATCGTGTTGTCGTGCCCCCGGCGGCGCAGCTCGCAGGCCAGGTACAGGAGCTGACGCTCGCCGCCCCTGAGCCCGCGCTCGCTATCGAGATGGAACAGCGCGAAGCGTCTTGTCGTAGAACTCCTCCGTCTCCCGCGCCATGCGGGGGAATGCGAATAAGGTCTCGAAGCGCTTGCGGGCGCGCTCGCCCAGACGGCGGCGGAGCGCGACGTCGCCAAGCAGCGGCGCGATCGCGCTCGCCAGCGACCTCGGATCGCCGGGCGTCGCCAGCGCGCCGGCCACGCCTTCCTCCACGAACTCCGGCAGGCACCCGACCGCCGTGGCGACGACCGGTCGGCCCGCGGCCATCCACTCGACGGCCACGCGGCTGACCGCCTCGGAGCCGACGGAGGCGACCACGCCGAGGTGGCAGCTCCGCATGAAGGCCGCGGCGTCCGGCACGTGGCCCAGCACCGACGCCCGCTCGCGCAGGCCGAGCGAGGAGACGAGCGCCTCGAGCCGGCCACGCTTCACGTTTTCCTCGCGGCCCGCGATCAGGAAGCGGGCTTCGGGAAAACGGGGGGCGAGCTCGGCCGCCGCCGCGAGGAAATCGGCGTGGCCCTTGACGGGGTCGAGCCGCGCGACGATGCCGACGCGGACCGGGCCTTCGGGCTCGGGGGATGCGGGAGGCGAGTCGAAGCCGGGATAGATCGCGGCCGCCGGGCCGGCGAAATCCCGAAACTGCGCTTGGAACTGCGACAGGATCTTGCGCGTCGGGGCGATGAAGCCCGCGGTGCGCGACCACAGCACCCCGCCGGCCGGCCCCCGCCGCACGGCCCGGGCGTCGGCGCGAGTGCGCACGAGCGCGGGGCCGCCCGAGAGCGACCGCGCGACGGCGAGCGCGAGCGTGTGGGAGGAGCCCGTGTGCGCGTTGATGAGCTGGACCTTCGCCGCGGCGCGCCGCAGCGCCAGGAGGTCGGTCAGCCCGCTCAGCGGGCGGGTGCGGAGGCCGAGCCGCGCCGCCTCCTCGATCGGATACGCCGCCGGGCGGCCCCAGACCTCCACGTCATGCCCCGCCCCGGCGAGCCCCCGGGCGGCGGAGAGCGCGTAGTGGACGATGCCGCTGTCGTAGGGCTCGTCGACGATGTGGGCGATCTTCACGCGGCCGCCCGCTCGGGGGGCAGGCTGCGCGCGCGCAGCATGGAGCGCGCGTGCTCAAACGCCTCCGGGACCGTAAGGAGCTTCATGCAGAGGAAATGCCCGTGCGGGCATTTCCGCGCGCCGTGCAGCCCGCACGGGCGGCACCCGAGCTCGGCCTCGAGGACGCGGTGCTGGGAGCCGTAGGGGAAGAACCCCAGCTCCCTCGTCGTCGGACCGAAGAACGCGAGCGTCGGCACGCCGGAGGCGGTGGCGATGTGCATCGGCCCCGAGTCGTTGGTGGCCAATAGCGCGAGCCGCGGCATGAGCGCGATGAGCTCGGCCAAAGACGTCGCCCCGGCCCAATCGAGGACGCCCTCGCCCGCGGCCTCGGCGACCTGGCGGCAGAGGTCCCGGTCTCCCGGCCCGCCGACCAGCACCAGACGCGCGCCTTCCTCGTCGCGCAAGCGGCGGGCGAGCTCGGCGAAGCGCTCCCAGGGCCAGCGCTTCGTCGCCCAGACCGAGCCCGGATGCAGGCCGATGAGCCGGTCTCCCTCGCGGATGCCCGCGTCCGCCAGGCGCGCGGCGACCTTCGCGCGGGCCTCGGGGGCCGGCTCGAGGTAGACCGGCTCGCCCGCCGCGCCCTTGGCGTCGAGCGCGGGCGCGAGGGGGAGCAGGAGGCTCAGGTTGCGCTCCAGGTCGTGCATGCCCCAGGTGAACGGGATCGTCCGCGTGAACAGGCGGCCGCCGACGCTCGTCGAGAACCCGACGCGCTCGGGGACCCCGGCGAGCCTCACGGCGAGCGCCGAGCGGAGCGAACGGTGCGGCACGAGCGCGAGATCGAACGCGCCTGCCTGGAGGCGCCGGACGAGCGCCTTAAACGAGCCCCACGCGCGTTTGTCGTCGGTCCACGTCTCGTCGACCCAGGGCGACGCGCGGAAGAGCTCGGCGCAGTCCGGCCTCGTGACGAGCGTGAGCCGGCAGTCCGGGAACGCCGCTTTCACGCCGCGCGCGAGGGGGATCGTGAGCGTCGCGTCGCCCAGGAAGGCGGTCTGGAGGACGAGGACGCGCTTGGGCGCGCGCGCGAGCGGGGCCGCCCGCGCGTCGCCCAAGACGAGGGCCCGCCCCGCCGGCCGCACCCCCCACGCCGAGAGCGCCGCGAGGTAGCGGTCGAGGGTGTGCCGGGTCAACGCGGGGCTCGACCAGCCGAAGGCCACGAAGAGCCGGCGCGCGAGGGCGTCCTTGCGGTAGGCCGCCTGGGCGGGGATGCCGCTCAGCCAGCGGATCAGCCGCGAGCGGAGGTTGCCGTGGAGGTCGAGGAGATGGGTGAACCTGCGCTCGCGGATCTCGGCGAGCGCGTCGAGGAGCCCGGTGAAGGGCAGGACTTCGTCGACCGCCGGGTGACCCTGGAGGACGGAGGTGAAAGACGGCTTGGTGAGCACCGTGATCCGGCAGCCCGGCCAGTGCGCCTTGAGGCTCCGGTAGACCGGCACGGTGAGGGCGACGTCCCCCAAAGACGACAGCCGGACGACGAGGATATTCGGGCTCCCCGATGATGAAAAAGCCACGACAAATTATAGCAGTTTCGACGACGGCCTATAGGCGGAGCCGGGCGGCCAGGAAGGCAGCGGTGCGCGCGGCGGCCCCCGCGAAGTCGTCGGCGGTCGCCTTGGCCTGGCGGGCGAGGGCCTCCAGCCGGGCGGGCTCGGCCAGGAGCTCGGCCACTCGATCGAAGAGCTCGGCGCCGTCGCGCACGCGGAGTCCTCCCGCCTTGGCCAGCGCGTCGGCGGGCCCGTGGATGCTCGCGGTATGCGTCCCGAAGAGCACGGGCACGCCGGCGGCCGCCGGCTCGAGCAGGTTGTGCCCGCCGACCGGCGCGATCGTGCCGCCGACGAAGGCGAGCGTGGAAGCGCCGTAGAGCCCTTTCAGCCGCCCGAGCTCGTCGACGAGCACGCAGTCGGCGCCGGGGCGAGGCGAGGAGGAGCGGGCGAAGGAGAGCCCCCGCCGCGCCAGCTCACCGGCGAGCTCGGCGGCGCGCTCGATGTGGCGGGGGGCCAAGACGAGCCGGAGCGCCGGACGCGCGGGCCGCAGGCGCTGGAAGGCGTCAAGGACGGCCGCCTCCTCCGCGCCGGGGCGGGTGCTCCCCGCGGTCCAGAGCACGAGCTCGCCCGCCTTCCAACCGAGCGACGCGACGAGCTCTTCGGCGCGCCGCGCGTCGTCGGCGGAAGGCCCGGAGGCGTCGTACTTGAGGTTGCCCGTCACGCTCACCCGGTCGGAGGGCGCCCCCAGCTCGCGGAGCCGCTCGGCGTCGGCGTCCGTCTGCGCCGCGACCGCGGCGGCGTTCGCGAGCAGCGGGCCGAGCAGCGGCCGGATCAGCCGGTAGCGCGGGAACGACCGGGCGGTCACGCGCGCGTTCGCGATCGCGAACGGCACGCCGCGGCGCACGCACGCGGTCAGGGTCGCCGGCCAGAGCTCGGTCTCGAGCACGACGAGCGCCGAAGGCTTCGCCGCGTCGAGGAACCGGTCGACGCACGGAAGGAGATCCATCGGGGCGAGGAACGCCGCCGGCCGCGACGGGAGCTCCGAGGCCGCCTTGCGCCCGGCCACCGTCGACGTCGTGACGAAGGCGCGACGCCCGGGGAGCGCTCGCATGAGCGCCGCCACGCCGGCGGTCTCCCCGACGGAGGCGGCGTGTAGCCACAGCGCGTCCCGCGTGCCGGCGGCGCCGCCCTCCGGCAGCTTCCCGAGCCGCTGCCGCAGGTCGCCCCAGCCCTCGCGCAAGGTGCGCCCGCGCCCGCCCAGCAGCATCTGCGCGGCGACGGCGACGCCCACGGCGGGAAACAGGGCCTGGTACGCCGCCAGCCAGGGGTTCACCGCCGCACGAGCCCGTCCGCCTCGTCGGTGATCCGGTCGAGCGAGGCCTTGAGCTCGGCCGCCTTGGCGTCGAGGTCGTCGGTAGCCGCCACCGTGATCGGCGGAGCGTAGACGAGGGCGGTGCGGGCGAAGGGGAGCGGGATATGGAAGCGGTCCCAGGCCGAAGCCAGCTCGATCCTCCGGCTCGACGCGCTCGCGAGCGGCAGGATGGGGAGCCCGCTCTCCTTGGCGAGGTAGAGCACGCCGGGCTTCACCTGCCGCGCCGGTCCCTTCGGCCCGTCGGGAGTGAATCCGATGACGCCCCCGTGGACGGCGAGGTCCAGGAGCTCGCGGGTCGCCGCGGCCGCGCCTCTCGACGAGGAGCCCCGGACGGCGTTGATGCCGGAGAGCTCCATCACCTTCGCGATGAGCTCGCCGTCTTTCGAGCGTGACACGAGGATGTGCGCGCCGTCGCCGCGGTGCGTGTAGGTCAGGAGGACCTGGCGTTGGTGCCAGAACGCGTAGATCCAGCCCTTCCCGGCGCGCCGGAGCCGCTCCCGGTGCTCCTCGCCCACGACGCGCAGGCGCGAGGTGATGCCCGTGAGCGAGATGATGCCGTAGGCGAGATATGGCGCGGCGGCGCGGAGCACTAGGCTTTCGCGCGCGAGCGCGACTTGAGCAGCCAGCTCGCCGAGAACGCGGTCGAGCGGATCGGCCGCAGGCCGTTCTCTCCGAGCGCGACCCCGATCTTGTGGCCCTCGAGCTTGGCGAGGATCGCGGATTGCTGCTCGCGGCTTTCGAGGTACTGGATGGGGCTGAGCCCGCAGCGCTCCTCGGCGGCCTCGTCCTCGACGAGGGTCAACACGAACCGCGCCGCCTCCTCGAGCGCCGCTTGGGCCGCGACCTCGAACAGCGGCAGCTCGTCGGGGCGCTGCGCGGCGATGCGGTCCGCGAGGACGTCGAAATCCGGGCCGAGGGTCGCGACGGCGAGGCTGCATGCCAGCCCGGGCATCGGGGACAGCCCGCCGGTCTCCTCGGCGGGGAAGCTGTCGTAGAGCACGGCGGGGGCGGCCGCCGTCGAGAGCTTATCGAGCCACCCCTGGAGTTGCGGCTCCGTGCCCAGCCCCAGCGCGCCCAGGTCGAGCCGGGCCTTCTTGGCGCGGCGCTGGATCTCCTTGACCCTCAGCTTCAGCTTGAACCCTCGGATCTTGCGCATGGTGTGTGTCTCCTAGCGCCGCTTGCCGGCCTTGCCCTGCGAGGCTCCGGTCCCCGGCGGATTGGGCCCCGTCCCGGCCGGTGGGGGCGGCGGCGCGCTCGAGGCGCGGCGGCTGCCCTTCATCTCCTCCCATTGGAAGACCAGAGGCGTGGCGACGGCGATGGTCGAGTACGTGCCCACGATGCTGCCGAACAGCATCGCGGTGGTGAAATCGTGGATCACCTGTCCGCCGAAGACGAAGAGCGACGCCACCACGGCCATAACGCAGGCGTTCGTCATGAGCGTGCGGCTCAGGGTCTCGTTGATGCTGGTGTTCACGAGATCCCGCATCGGCTCGCGGCGGTGGATCCGCATCCGCTCGCGCATCCGGTCGAAGATGACGATCGTGTCGTTGATCGAGTAGCCGGCGATGGTGAGCAGCGCCGCGACGATCACGAGGTCGATCTCCCTGCCGGTGACCGCGAAGAACCCGGCGGTCGCGACGACGTCGTGCGCCAGGGCGATGACGCCGGCGATGCCCCAGATGGGGTTCGCGAAGCGGAACGCCACATACACGATGATGGCGAACAGGGAGCCGATGATCGCGAGGATCGCGCGGCGGCGCAGGTGCGCGCCGACGGCCGGACCGACGTACTCCTTGCGCTCGAGGGTGATCGGGTTCTCCGGGGCCGCGGCGCGCAGCGAGTCGATCAGCTTCTCGATCGTCTGGGCGTCCATCTGGCTCTCGCCCTTGAGGCGGATGCCGAAGGAGTTGGTGCCGCTGAAGCTCTGCGGCGCCGCGTCCGGGTAGCCGGCCTTCTGCAGGTGAGAGCGGAGGTCGGCGAGGCTCACCGGCTGCGCGAACGAGACCTGGAGGAAGGTCCCGCCCGTGAAGTCGATGCCGTAGTTGAAGCCCTTCGTCAGGATCGAGACCGCGCTGACGGCGATCAGGAGCCCGGAGAGCGAGAAGAACAGGAAACGGCGTCCGACCCAGTCGATGTGGGGGATGTCTTGGAAGATCTTGATCATTAGAGGCTCATCTCGGTGACGTCTCGATCGGCGAACCATGCGTCGAACATCATCCGCGTGCACACCTGCGAGGTGAACATGCTGATGATCGTGCCCAGGCTCAGCGTGACCGCGAACCCTTTGATCGGCCCCGTGCCGAACTGAAACAGCATGAGGCCCGCGCACAGCACCGTGAGGTTCGAGTCGAAGATCGCGCTCGCCGACTGGTCGAAGCCGGACTCGACGGCGAGCCGGAAGGGCTTGCCGCGCCCGAGCTCCTCGCGGATGCGCTCCAGGATGAGGATGTTTGCGTCGACGGCCATCGCGACGTTGAGCGCGATGCCCGCGATGCCGGGCAAGGTCAACGTCGAGCCGAGGTAGGCCATGATGCCGAGGAGGAAGAAGAGGTTGAGCGTCAGGGAGACGTCGGTGAAGAGGCCCCCGAGCTTGTAGTAGATGACGAAGAAGACGAAGATCGCGCCGATGCCCACGAGGCAGCCCAGCCGGCCGCTCCGGATCGAGTCTTCACCGAGGGTCGGGCCGACGGTCCGCTCCTCGATGATTCTCACGGGCGCGGGAAGCGCGCCGGCCCGCAGCACCACCGCGAGCGCGCGGGCGTCGTCCATCTTGAAGTTGCCTTCGATGTAGCCCGACCCGCCACCGATGCGCCCCTTGATGACGGGGGCCGAGTACACGATGCCGTCGAGGATGATCGCGAGGTTCGTCCCGACGTTGTTTCCCGTCAGGGTCCCGAAGGTCTTTCCGCCCTCGTCGTCGAGCTTGAAGTCGACGACCGGCAGGCCGTAGTCCCCGCCGGTCTGCACCCGCGCGTCGCGGAGATGCGCCCCGGTGAGCGGCGCGGAGGCGCTGACGAGGTAGAAGCTGTCCTCGCGCCCCGGCAGCAGGGCGGTGCCCGGAGGCACCAGCTTCTCCGCCTCGGGCTTGACCTTGCCCTCGTGGAAGGGGGCGCCCAACTCGGCGATCTTCTGGAGGGCCTTGCGTCCGGCCTCGGAGGAGTCGACCATCCGGAACTCCAGGAGCGCCGTCTTGCCGATGATCTCCTTGGCGGCCTTCGAGTCGGTGATGCCGGGGAGCTGGACCACGATCCACCGCTCGCCCTGGCGCGCGATCAGCGTCTCGCCGACGCCGAACTGGTCCACGCGGTTGCGGATGACCTCGATCGCCTGGGTCAGGGCGTCCTTGACGGTCTGGTCCTTCTGCAGCTTGTCGACCTCGACCTCCATGATGAGGTGAGTGCCGCCCTTGAGGTCGAGGCCCAGGTTCAGCAGCCAGCGCGGCCGCAGGCGCGCGGCCTCGAGCTTGGCGCGCTCGCCGGCGTCGGTCGTGTACCAGTTGACCGTGGGGTAGAGGAAGAACGCGCTGACGACGACGAGGCCCAAGACCAGGGCCCATTTCATCTGCAGTCGGCTCATCGGGGGGCTCCCAAGCGCACGGGGTTCAGGAGGCGGCGCCGACACCCTGCGGCTGGGGGGTCGAGGCGTTCTCGTTGGCGAGGCGGCTGACCGCCGACCGCGCCACGAGCACCTTCACGTTCTCGGAGATCTTGAGTTCGAGGTCGCCCCCGCGGAAGCCGACGATCGTCCCGTACAGTCCTCCGTTGAGGAGCACGCGGTCGCCTTTCTTGAGCGCCTCCAGCATCTTCTCGTGGTCGCGCTGCTGCTTTTGCTGAGGGCGGATGATGAGGAAATAGAAGATCGCGAAGATCGCGATGATGGGCACGAAGCTCATGAGCGGACTCGCTTGCGCGGCTGGCGGCATAGTCTCTCCCCGGGGAACTGGTTCGCTGTCGGTGGGAGTGTAGCAAATCGACGTCGCCGATGTCATACCGGGCGATTTTGACTTTATGACGGCTTCCTAATGACAAAACCTTGACACCAGGGGGCCCGGGGGGTACCCTACGCGGGTCAGCCCCGGATGAATTGTCCCAAGTGTCGCGCCGAAGTCGATTTCGCCCGTCCGGACTGCGTCCGCTGCGGGGTCGATCTCCTGCAGGCCCTCGAGGAGCGAGCCTGGACGGAGAAGCCCGAGGAGCCGTCGACGGGCCCGTCGCGCCGCCTGCCTCGCTCCGACCGGGCGCTGGCGATCCTGGCTCTCGGCCTTGTCGCCGTCGCGGGGGCATGGGCCGTCGTCGCCAGCCGCGGCCCCGCCGCGACCCCCGGCGCGTGGGCGGCGATCGATCACGGGTTCTCGTTCCTGCCTCCCTCCGGGTGGAGCGTCGACGAGCGCCTCCCCGACGACGGCGGTTGGACGGAGGCCATGCGCCTCGTCCGGCCGCCGGCGGTGATCGTAGTCCTAGTCGGCGGCGCCCGGCCCTCCACGCCTCAGTCGGCCAGAATGGCCGCGGAGGACCGCTTCGACGGGGTCTCGACCCGTCTCGAGGAGCCTTCTCCCACGCAGGTGGCGGGAAAAGAAGCGTGGAGCGTCCGAGTGTCCGGCGACCGAGCGCTGCTTCCGTCGCCGAACCGAGGCAAGTCCGAGTCTCCTCTGGGCCAGGCCGCTCCGGCGTACGAGTCGATGGACTTCGAGGCGGAATCGGTGCTGGTCCCCGGCGCGCGCCGGAGCTTCCTGATCCAATTCTACTCGGAGCGGGCCGACTTCGAGCGGCGCCGCGCCCACTTCCTGCGCTTCCTAGAGGGCTTCTCGGTCCTTTAGTAAAGTGGGGACAGTCCCCACTTTACTTGCTCCACTTACCGGGACCACGGGAAGTGAAGGAAGTTAAGTGGGGACTGTCCCCACTTTACTTGCTGGCCAGCAGGCGGTCGAAGAAGGCGGCTTTCTCTTCCATGAAACGGCCTGACTCGATCGCCGCGCGAATCCGCTTCATCAGGTCCATCAGGTAGTGCACGTTGTGGTAGGAGAGGTAGCGATAGCCCGCCAGCTCCTCGCTGCGCATCAGGTGCGAGAGGTACGCCCGCGAGTAGCGCTTGCACACGAAGCACCCGCACTCCGGGTCCAGCGGGAGCTGGTCCGAGCGGTAGCGGCCCGTCTTCACGTTCACCCGGCCGTCGCGCACCAGCGCGGTGCCGTTGCGGCCGACGCGGGTGGGGAAGACGCAGTCGAGCATGTCGACGCCGCGCTCCACCGCCTCCCATAGGTCCTCGGGAGCGCCGACGCCCATCAGGTAGCGCGGCTTCTCCTCGGGCAGGTGCTCGGTCGTGGCCGCGAGCGTGTCCCACAAGAGCGGCTTCGGCTCGCCGACCGACATGCCGCCGATGCAGAGCCCGTCGGGGGACAGCCCGAGCGCGTGCTCGCCCGCGCGGCGGCGGAGCGCCGGGCTCTGGCTGCCCTGCAGGATCGGGAAGAACAGCGGCCGCTCGTCTCGTTCCGCGACGCGGCGGCGGAACTCGGCGGCGGCGCGCACGGCCCACCGCTCCGTGCGCTCGAGCGCCTCGAGCGCCTTCGACTCGCTGCAGGGGTACGGCGGGCACTCGTCGAGGGCGGTCCAGATGTCGGAGCCGAGACGGTCCTGCACGTCGATCACGCTCTCCGGCGTCAGCCGGTGCGTCGAGCCGTCGATGTGCGACTTGAACTCGACCGCCTCGTCGGTCAGCTTGCGCAGCTCCGCGAGGCTCCAGACCTGGAACCCGCCGGAGTCGGTGAGGATCGCGCCGTCGTAGCCCATGAACTTCGCGAGACCGCCCGCGCCCTGCACCAAGTCGCAGCCCGGGCGCAGGTAGAGGTGGTAGGAGTTCGCGAGGATGAGCCTCGCGTCGAGCGTGTCGAGGTCCTCCTGCGAGAGCGCCTTCACGCTCCCCTGCGTGGCGACGGGCATGAAGATCGGCGTCTTCACGGCGCCGCGGCGCGTGCGGAGCGTTCCGGTGCGCGCGCGCGTCCTCGGGTCCCGCCGCTCGACGTCGAACACGGTCACAGGATCAGCATCCCGTCGCCGTAGCTGTAGAGGCGATAGCCGGAGGCGATCGCCTCTCGATACGCTTTCAAGAGCCGTTCCCTCCCGGCGAACGCGGCTGCGAGCACGAGCGGAGTCGATCTCGGCAGGTGGAAGTTCGTGATGAACGCGTCGAACGCGCGGAACTCGTGGCCGGGCGTGATGAAGAGCGTGCTCTCTCCTTCCGTTCGCCCCGTCTGACCCCACGTCTCGAGCGAGCGGGCCGCCGTGGTGCCGACCGCGACCACGCGTCCGCCCGCCGACCGCGCCCCGCGCATCGCCGAGACCGCCGGTTCCTCGAGCCGGTACCACTCCGGGAGCATCCGGTGCTCGCGGATGTCCTCGGCGGCGACCGGACGGAAGGTGCCGGGCCCGACGTGCAGGAGCAGCTCGGCGCGGCGGACGCCCTGGGTCTCGAGCCGGGCCAGGAGCTCGGGCGTGAAGTGGAGCCCGGCCGTCGGCGCCGCGATCGAGCCCTGCTCGCGGGCGTAGACGGTCTGGTAATCCTCGGCGTCGGGGCCCGAAACGCCCGTCTCGCGCCGGCGCCGCAGTATATAGGGAGGAAGCGGGGGGAGGCCGCGGCGCTCGAGGTAGCCGCGGACGTCGGTCCCGGAGAAGCGGCAGAGCCACTCGCCGTCTTGGCCGCGGGCCACGAAGGCGTTCCAGCCGTCGGGGAGCTCCACGACGGAGCCCGCCTTCACGCCGGAACCGATCGCCGACCAGAGCCCCGGCTCCACCTCGCGCACGAGCAGGAGTTCCGCCTTGCCGCCGGTCGGCTTCTTTCCGATGAGCCGCGCGTGCAGCACGCGCGAGCGGTTCACGACGAGGCAGTCGCCCGCGGACAGAAATCGGGGGAGGTCGCGAAAGAAGGCATGCTCGACCGCGCCGGTGGCGCGATCGAGCACCAGGAGCCGCGCGGCGTCTCTAGGCTCGCAAGGCCGGTCGGCGACCAGGGACTCCGGGAACGCGAAGTCGTAGTCGGACAGGCGGAATCCCGCGGGGACGTCCGACTCAGGCCGCGACGCCGTAGCGTCGCGGCACCGCCGCGGGGAAGACGGCCGTCGGCTAGTCCTCACGCTGGACCACGTCGGCGCCGGGGAAGTAGTGCTCGAGGATCTCGCGGTAGGACTTGCCCTTCAAGGCCATCGCCTGGGCGCCCCACTGGCAGAGCCCGACGCCGTGGCCGAAGCCGCGGCCTGAGAACGCGTAGCCCTTCTTGCGGCGGGTGATCCGCTCGATGAACGCGCTCTTGAGGTCGGTCGAGCCCATCCAGTTGCGGAACTCGTTCGCGCGGACCACGACCGTCCCCGCGTCGGTGAAGAGCTTGATCGTCTTGAGGCGGCCGGTCGCGTCCTCCGCGCCCCGGCCGATCCCCTTGAGCCTCAGCGCCATCTTCCCGTGCCGGTTGATCGCGTGGAGGATGTCGGCGAAGGTGAAGTAGGCCGTCCACTCCATGTGGGGGGAGGCGCTGCACCAGCGGTCCTTCACGCCCCGCACCGGGCGCTCGGCCTTCTCGCCGTTGCCCCAGGTCGCGCCGACGTTCGATGTCGCGCCGCCGCAGCACGCGTGGAAGAACGCCTTCACCACCTTCCCCTGGTGGAAGAGGACCTCGCCTTGGGTGGCGCGGACCGCCGCCGTGGCGCGCTCGTCGCGCGAGTCCAGGCCCGCGTAGACCTGGCTGCGCTGGTCGACGGAGAAGTCGAAGCCGGCCCTGCCGAACTTCCCGAGGTTCGTGAGCGTGAACGTGCGGGAGACGACGGCCTGCGCCTTGAGCGCCTCGGGCTCCCACTCGGGGCTCATCTCTTTCGCGAGCACGCCGTAGAGGTACTCCTCGATCCCGGTCTCTTGGACGACGGTCAGCGTCGCGTCGGAGTCGTGGCGCACGAGCAGGCTGCCGTGGTAGCGGCCCGCGGGCGCCCCGACCCGTGGCTCGCCGATCTGGACGAAGTCCTCCGCCGACTTCGGGATGAGCCGGACCTGGCCCAGGAACCGGTACGGCCCGAAGCGGAGCGCCCCGCGCCCGGCCTCGACGGCGTAATCCTCCCGGTCCTTGAGCTCGTGCGTCTCTCCGGTCTTCTGATCGACGACCGAGAACCCGCCGTAGGCGCGCAGCACGACGCTCGGGGCCTTCTGAACGATGCCGATCTGAATGATCGAGTCGGAAATGCGGGGCGCCGCTTCCGCCCGGGCCGGCCCCGCCGCCAGGAGCAGCAGGACGGGGCTCATCCGAAGAGTTCGCCCGCCTTGGGTGGGACCTTGAGGCCGAGGTGCTTGAAGGCCTTGGGCGTCGCGACGCGGCCGCGGGCCGTGCGCGTGAGGAAACCCGCCTGGATGAGGAAGGGCTCGTACACGTCGGTCAGCGTATCAATTTCCTCGCTCACCGCCACGGCCAGGGAGTCGACGCCGACGGGTCCGCCGCCGACTTTCTCGAGGAGCGCCGACAGGAGCCGGCGGTCGGTGGCGTCGAGGCCCTCGCGGTCGACCTCGAGGGCGTCGAGCGCCGTCTTGGCGATCTCGGCGGTGATGACGCCCCGGCCCTGGACCTGCGCGAAGTCGCGCACGCGTCGCAACAGCCGGTTGGCGATGCGGGGCGTGCCGCGGGAGCGTCGAGCGATCTCGTGCGTCCCCTCGGGGTCGGCCTTGATCTTGAGGATCTTCGCCGAGCGCTTCACGATCTCGTCGAGGTCCTTCAGCTCGTAGAAGCTGAGGTTGCCGACGATCCCGAAGCGGTCGCGCAGCGGGCTCGTCAGGAGCCCCGCGCGGGTGGTCGCGCCGACCAGCGTGAACCGCGGGATCGCGAGCTTGACCGTGGACGCGGCCGGGCCCTTGCCCGTCGAGATGAAGAACGTGAAGTCCTCCATCACGGGGTAGAGCGACTCCTCGACCACGTGGTTGAGGC
>JACQPK010000516.1 GCA_016207565.1 Elusimicrobiota bacterium | reverse complement strand
GGGCGGGCGGGCTCGGGGGCTTGCGCTGAAGCGGCGGCCTCGCAGAGCTCCCGGGCGATGTGGGAAAAGGGAGCCTGCGGCGACTGGGCAGCGACCGTCTCGCATAGGGTCGGCAGCGGGCCATACCACTGGGACAGCCAGCCGTCGATGCCGGGACGGCGCTCGCGGCGGTCGGGCGGCTGGTGGAGCGTGGGCTGCCGCAGCGTCGGCGCGGCGTGGCCGGGCGCCGGGATGATCCCGAGCGCCATGGACAAGGCTAGGAGGTTCATGGCCTCCTAGTGTAGCCCGGGAGGCCCTCCGTCCGCGTGAGGCATGCGGTACGAAGGCGCGTGAGTCCCTGGTCATGACGCCGGAAAAGCGAACGGCACCGCCTAGCGGCGGAAGGGGTCGCGCTGCGAGGGGCGGACGGGGGCCTTCGGGAGCTTGCTGGGAGTCGGGGCGAAAGGGTCGCGGCCAGGCTCGGCGATCGAGTCGGCTCCTCCGAAGAGCACGGCGAACTGGGCCGCGAGGCCCAGTTGGTGCGGGATCCGCTCGACGCCCCCGACCGACTGGACCCGGTGCCAGCGCTCGGGGATCTGCGCGGCGATGTCCATGTAGAAGTTGATCGCCTGGATGCCGACGCCCATGCTCCAGACCGTGCCCGAGTGGCCCTCGACGAGGTTCTTGCTCACGCCGCCCCGGATGGGGATCGAGAAGCCGGGCTCGTTGAAGAGGCGGATCTCCGTGCCGGCGGCGTAGAGGCGCGAGGTGTAGCGCTCGACCATCGTGAGGTTTTCAGTCAGGTCCAGGTCGGTCGAGATCGTCCACCAACGCAGCGGATCGAAGGCGAATCCGACCCGCGACTGCCCTTGGAGCGAGTAGAAGCGATGCGAGTCCCGGAGCTGGTCCGCCCGCGCCGGGAGGCTGAAGCGGGGGGCATTCACGTTGCGGCCGACGAACCCGACGCGCGGGTGCATCCACGCGTCGGGGAACGTCTCGCGGACGTCCCAGAGGAGCCCGACGTCGATCCCGGGCATGAAGCTCACCGTGGTGGAGCGGTCGTAGTTGCGGAAAACGTTGCCCGGCTCGGGATTCTCGCGGGCGACGAAGAAGTCCGTGTAGCCGGTCCGGGCCACGATGCCCTTGGCGTTGCCGCCGAGGAACAGGCCGGTCTCCAGGATCTCGCGGCCGTAGCCGACCCCGAACTCGTAGAACGAGGCGCCCCGGACGTGCAGCTTCGTCGTGTTGCTGAAGTCGATGACGTTCGCCGTCGTGTTGGTCGCGCTGACCTCGGGCGTGATGCCGCGGAAGCTGAAGTTATTGGCGAAGACGGCGAGCCGCCCGAACTTGAAGTTGAGGCCGCCCCCGGCCTCCGCGAGCGCGCCCTCGCCTCCGGGGTTCTGCATCTTCGCCGCGGCGGTGGCCAGGTTCGAGTTGCTGCACAGACCGCCCGCGCCGGCCGACCGGCACTGCTTGGCGATCTCGTAGAAGTCGTTGGCGCCTTCCAGGATATTTCCGCTGACCTCGTAGCGGCCGGAGCCGGTCATCACGACGCCGGTCGGGTTCTCGACGATGCGGCCGAGGGCGCCGGGGTTGTAGTAGGCGCCGAGGGGGCCCTCGGCGACGGCGACGAACGCGCCGCCCATGCCCATGGCGCGCGGACCCAAAGTGACCCACTGGGTCGCGCTGACCGGGGAGGCACACGCGAGTAGCAGCCCTAGAAGCAGGGACGTCCCGGAACGCATGTGAGGGGGATTATAGCGGGGGACCGACGCGTTGTCTATAACCTGGATGTTACAAGGCCGGCACGCCCCGGATCGTCAGCCAGCCCGATCAGGTAGAGGATCGCGGGGATGTTCTTCGAGACGGTCGGCGCGATCGCGGCCGCGCCGGGGTAAAAACCCGGCCCGTCCAGCTCGTAGGTGAAGCAGTACACTCCGCGGGCGGCCCAGGCCCAGTCGCAGGTGTCTCCGCTGGAGGGGTAGAGGTCCGAGGACTGCTGCGGGCGGTAGCCGGTCCAGCCCGCCATCTTCGCTCCCATCGCCCGGTAGGCCGAGAGCGCCGGCCCGGTCAGCGGGTCTTCCGTCCAGCTCCAGGGGTAGAGGATCAGCTCCCCGGAGGTGTGGTAGCTGATCATGGCCTTGATGTTCGGACGGGCCGAGAGGAAGTCCCGGAGGGCGCGGCTCTCCGGCTCCGAGAACGGCCCGGGTCCGGCGTAGGTGTCGTCGGAAGGCCAGCGTGAGCTCCCGGACTCGCCCCAGTGGTCGTCGTAGTTGCGGTTGAGGTCGACGCCGACGGAGCCGTCGCCGTTATCCGCCATGTTCTTGCGGTGCCAGCGGTAGCGTCCGGTTTCGACGTCGTGCTCCGCGCCGTCCGGATTCAGAAGCGGGATGAAGTAGATATCGCGCGTCTCGAGGAGATTTCCGACCTCGGGCTGGTCCGCGTTGTCGGCGAGCCATTGCGCCGCCAGGAGAGGCACCTCGGTCGAGAGATGCTCGCGGGCGTGGTGGTTGCCGACGAACAGGGCCCCGGGCTTCCGCCCGCGACCGCGAGTCAATCGAATCGCCGTGAGCTTTCGCCCCCTCACGCTCGTGCCGAGTTGGATGAGCGCGGCAAAGTCGGGATGGGCGGAGGCGATCGAGGAAAGCCGCGCCTGGACGCGCGCATAGTCGTGATAGGCCCGGTCGGCCGGCGGGAAATCCTTGATCGCCGGCGCCAGCGGGCGTTGGGATCGCACGACGAACCCGGCCGCGCGCAGCCGGGCGACGGCCGAGGGGGTGGCGATGCCGGACGCGAGCGCCGCGTCGGCTTCCTCGATGTCGAGGCCGAGTGCGGCCGCGCGGCTGCGGTCCTTGCGGGAGGCGGCCTCGATCGTGACCCGCAAGCGGCCGTCGACCTCGACGGTCGGCCCGATGGGGGGAGGGGCGGGGAACTCGCCGCCGGCGGTCCAGCCGGCAAGGAGTACTAAAAGAGCCCCGGCGAGATGGGCCATGGGGCCCATCTTAGTATATTGCCGGAGCTAACGGCTAGATTTCTTCGTCGCCGCCGCCGCCGTCGTCGTCGTCGCCGAACTCGTACTTGGGGTTGCGGCGCTCGCGCTCGCCGCCGCGGCGCTTCTCCTCCGCGGCCTCGCGCTCGCGCTCGTCGCGGCGCTTCTCCCATTCGGCCTTCGGTTTGCGGCCCCGAACGCCGAAGTCCCGGGTGGGCGCGCCGAAGCCGGAGGGTGGTCCGGAAGGAGCCGACCCGCCGGGCCGGGAAAATCCTCCGGGGCCGCCGGGTCGGGAGAATCCCCCAGGACCTCCGGGACGGGATCCTCCGGGTCCTCCGGGCCGGGGCGCGCCGCCCGCGGGGCGCTCGCCCATGGGGCGGGCCTCGCTGACGATCATGCGCCGGCCGGCGACTTCCTTATTATTGCACTGCGTGATGGCGGCCGTGGCCTCCGCGTCGGTGCTCATCTCCACGAACGCGAAACCCTTGAACCGTCCGCTCTCGCGGTCGATGATCATCCGTACGCTGATGACCTTTCCGACCGTCGCGAACGGCTCCTTCACCTGAGCCTCGGTCACGTCGTAGGGCAGGTTGCCCACGAACAGTCTCTTTCCCATCTTATCTCTGGAAGTTCTCCCTTATACGCTGAGGTTAACGAAAACGATTTCAGGGCGCAAGCACAAGCTTACGCAGTACGAAAATCCGGTTCCGTGATCTTTTTGAGCTCCTCGAGCGAGATGTCCGGGGACTTATCGCGGAGCACCAGGCCCGCCGGGGTGACATCAAACGTAGCATACTCGGTCACGATCACGTTGACCACGCCCTTGCCCGTCAGGGGCAGGGAGCACTGCTTCAATATCTTGGGCTTGCCTTCCTTCGTCGCGTGCTCCATGGCGACGATGACCTTCTTGGAGCCGGCCACCATGTCCATCGCGCCGCCCATGCCCCGGACCTTCTTGCCGGGGATCATCCAGTTGGCGAGGTCCCCCGTCTCGGAGACCTCCATGCCGCCGAGGATGGTCGCGTCCAGGTGCCCGCCGCGCACCATCGCGAACGAGTCGTGGGAGCCGAAGTACACGCAGCCCGGGAGTTCCGTGATCGTCTCCTTGCCGGCGTTGATCAGGTCCGGGTCCTCTTCGCCGTCGATCGGGTACGGGCCGTAGCCCAGCATGCCGTTCTCGGTGTGCAGGATCACCTGCGTGCCGGAAGGCAGGTAGTTCGGGACCAGCGTCGGGACGCCGATGCCGAGGTTCACATAGTCGCCGTCCTTGATCTCCTTGGAGGCTCGCTTGGCGATGGTGATGCGCTTGTCTACGGGACCAGGCGCGTCCGTGGTCGTTGCGCCGCTGCGAGTGTCCATGGTTACACCGCCATCGCCGGCCGGGGCCGGACGGTCCGCTTCTCGATCGGCTTCTTGTAGTGCGAGCCCTGGAATATCCGCTTCACGTAGATGCCCGGGGTGTGGATGCCCTCGGGGTCGAGGTCGCCGACCTCGACCAGGCGTTCGACCTCGGCGATCGTGACGCGGGCGGCCGTCGCCATGACGGCGTTGAAGTTCCGCGCGGTCTTCCGGTAGACCAAGTTGCCGTAGGGGTCGCCCTTGAAGGCCTTCACGAAGGCGAAGTCCGCCTTCAGCGGCCGCTCGAGCACGTACCAGCGCCCGTCGATCTGGCGGGTCTCCTTGCCCTCCGCGATCACGGTGCCGTAGCCCGTCGGCGTGAAGAAGCCGCCGACGCCAGCGCCGCCCGCGCGCATGCGCTCCGCGAGCGTGCCTTGCGGGTTCCACTCCACCTCGATCTTCTTTTGCAGGCAGAGGTCCTCGAAGATCTTGCACTCGCCGCCGTAGGACATGAT
>JACQPK010000500.1 GCA_016207565.1 Elusimicrobiota bacterium | reverse complement strand
GCCCATAACGCGACGGCGAGGCTCCGACGGCTCATCGCGCCGAGTCTAGCATTTCACGCCCGAATGCCCGCTGGACGCCCCGGCGCGACTGATCTACAATCCGGGGCATGCTCGCGGCGGCGCTGCTGCTCCTGCTCGGCGCCCCCCCCTCCGCCGCGGAAGGCCGGGACCTCGTCGCCGAGGCGCACGCTAAGGCCTCCCAGGCGGCCCAGGCCGTGTCGGGCTACCGCCGCGAAGCGCTGGCCCGCGAGGCCGAGTCGCTGTACGTCGCCGCGATCGAACGCGACTGCGCGGCGCGCGTGACGGTCCCCTATCTGGAGCCGTGGGAGCGCCTCTCCCGCGAGCGCTACCTCAAGGCCTGGAATGCCTGCTCCGCGGCCTATCAGGCCGGGAGCGCCGACCGCGAGGCCAACCTCGCGCTCCTGTATGAGCGGTTGGATGATCCCAAGGAGGGTCCGGCCCGCCTGGCGGCCGCCCTGGCAATCGACAAGGGGAATCCCGCCGCCCTCGCCTACCTCGCCGATCTCCGGATGTGGAACAAGGCCGTCTTCGGCGACGACGTCAAGTTGCGCCTCAACCTGACACTCCGCCAGGTAGAGATGGATGGGCCGGGCGCGGTGGACGCCAAGCGCGGCCTGCTCCGCATCACGTATGGATCGGAGCGGTTCGTGGAGGCATTCCTCGCGGCGTCGAAGTTTGGGAATCCGGAGTTCGAACTCGCCAAGGTGGAACGGTCCGCCGAGGGCGGCCTGTTAGATGAGTTGCAGCGCTGGGCGCGGAGCGCCCCGTCCGCGCCCGACCGGGCCGCCGCCTACGACGCGCTCGCCGGCCATTATCTCTCGACCGGAAACTACGCGGCCGCCGCGGACGCGTCCCTGAGCGCGGTCGCGGAGCCGTTGACGGCAGCCGACCGGGCCTACCTCGGGCGCTTGTACGGAAGGCTCTACGGGGTGGAGCGGGCCGGCGAGGAGGCGCTCAAGCGCCTGGACTTCAAGACGGCGGTCAAGCTCCTGGACCTCGAGCAGTTCGAGGCCGCGCGCCAGCAACTCTCGCGGTATGAGTGGGGCGAGGCATCCTACCGGATCGACCAGAAGGACAATCGAGGCGCTCTCGCCTCGCTCGAACGCCTGCGGGAGCTCCAGCCCGGCTCGACGGATTATCTGTCCCTATGGGCCCTGCTGTCACTTCGGAGCGACCGCTACTCCGACGCCGTAGCCGGTTTCACGCGCCTGGAGACGCTCGCGGGCCTGAAGCCGCGCGAGCGGCTTTGGAAGGCCGAGGCCGTCTTGCGCGGAGGACACTACGAGGAGGCGTTCGCGCTGTTGGGAGACCTCTACCGCGAGCAACCGGAGCGCGAGACTTTCGCGTGGCAGCTCGCGGCCGGCTACGGCGCCTTCGGAGGGGATTGGCTGTGGGGCGTCATCGCAGACGCTTCGAAGCAGACGGACGAGGCGCCTCAAGCCGTCAGAGACGAGTACATTGACGCCGTCTGGACCAAGCTCGGCCGCGCGGCGCGCGCGGCCGACAAGGCGAACGCGGGCTACGCCGCGATCGAGCACTACTCGGCGCTGACCGCGTTCGTCGTCGACCTCGGCAGCGCCAAGTGCCGCTATTGCGCCGAGAAGCCTTGGATCGAGGAGCAGAAGACCAAGCTGGGTGATCGCGCGATGGCGTTGTACCGCTCGCTGAAGGTCAAGCCGCTCCCCGGCCCCCGCGTCGTCGCGCGCGCGGAAGCGGCGAGCCGCGCCGCCGTGGCGGGCGACTCCTGGAGCGGCGAGGAGCTCTACCGGAGCGCCTTGGACCTGGCGCCCTGGTGGCCCGAGGGCTGGTACAACTACGGACTCCTCGTCGGGCTGCAGCCCGGGCGTTATCCCTGGGCCGCCCGGATCATGGGATACGCGGCCGACTTGACGGCGGACGAAAGCCTCGCCAAGCGCGCCCGGGAGAAGGCGGAACACTGGCGCTCCGAGTGGACCCGCCTCGGCTGCTCCGAGGAAGACTTCCGCGAGCGGCGTCCCTGCGACGCGTTCGAATGAGGCTCCTGCTGTGGGTGGCGAGCTGCGCGCTGGCCGGGGCACTCAGCGACCTGGGCATCAGTATCCCTCCTATCGGCGACAATCTGCCTCCGCCGCCTGCCGCGCCCCGAGGCCCGGACCCGCAGAGTCGACCCGTTGACCGCGCGCCCGCGAAGAGCCCGGGAAGGCTGCGCGCCGAGCGGGAGTACCGGAGGAACCTCGCCCGCCTGTCCGACGACCTGCTGCCGCTTTCCGCGGCGAGCCTTCCGGCCGGCAAGGTGGGCCAGAAGTCCTTTTACGCGCACAGCTCGCGGACCCTGGAGATGAAGGCGATCGACATGGACGGGATGAGCGACGCCGACCTCGAGTTCAAGGTCCCGATCGAGCACTCGCCCGCGGAGCGCATCCCCTCCCGCGAGCTGGCCAACGCCGCCTACATCCTCCAGGGGGTCTCGCCGGGCATGAGCCCCGAGGACCTCTCCTTCCTGGCCGAGAACGCCGCGCTGGCTCTCGCCGGGGAGGCGCTTCGGGTGGCGTTGCCGCCGCCGGGCAAGCCCGGGCGGGCCCTCCAGGACCGGGCCACCGACGCCGCCGCTCGCGCCGCCGAAAGCGGAAGGCGCTTTCGGGCGAGCCGAGCGGCGATGCAGGCGGCGTTCGACGCCTCGACCGACGGCGTCGCGAAGCTCCGCGAGCGCCGGGAGGCCCTCAAGCGTGAGGAGCCTCCCGATCCGCTCGTGGCGCCCGCCCCAGCGCCGGCCGAGGCGCCCTCCCCTCCCGAGGCGGCCGAGGCGCGCGAGCCGGTGATCGAGCGGGTGCCGCTGGAGGCGATCGAGGCCGCCATCGCGGCGAGGGAGCAGGCCCGGCGGGATCACATTCAGGCGCAGCGGGACTTGCGCGAAGTCTCCGACGAGATCGTTTGTGACGACTGCAAGGACTAGCACGCAGCGCTTATCGTTTGCGGCCATGGCCGCGTTCATCGCGACGCCAGGATTTTGCGCTACCGACGAGGAGAAATGCGCGGCGAAGGGCTGGGTGTTCAGCCACGCCGAGGTCAAGGAGGACGGCCGGCGAGTCGTCCATTGCACCAAGCCCGCAGCCCTCGCCGAGCGAGAGCGGCTCGAGAAGAAGCAAGAGGAGGTCCGCGCCGTTCGCGCGAAGATCGCCGAGGTCGCCAGGCGCTACCGTGGCTCGGAAGCGTGGGCCTACAGGGCCTGCAACTCGCTGGTCGGAGCGAACCGGTACAAGTGCAGCCAGTTCGTCGCCGATGTCGCGCGGGAGGCGGGGGCGCTCGTACCGAACATCCGCGTTCGCGGAAAGTACCCCCCTCTCGCCGGCGATTGGGGAGACCCCAAAGTCACGAGCCCCGGTTGGATCGTGGTCTCCGATCCGCAGCCGGGCGATGTCGTCGCTGAACCCCATCGCTACTCCAACGCCACGGGACATTGCGGCATCGTGACGGGCGACCGTCTGACAACCTCCGCGAACGCTTTGAAGCGCGGCGCCGTCGACGAGAACGACTTCGGCTTTCGACCCCAAAATCATCCCGTATTCCGTCGCTACGTGGGAGGTGCAGAGTGATGAGTATCGCAATGTCGCTCATATGCATGCTGACGCATGTCGTCCCTGCGGAGGCAAGGGAAAAATCGAAGGTCGCGTTGCGTCCCACGATCGAGACCGTCATGGAGAAGATGGGAGGCAAGCTGGTCGAAGTTCAGGATCTATTCGGTTTTCCGGAGTTCATTCGGGTCTACGAGCATCCGGAGCGGCATTACAACGAAGCCCTGGACTTGCTGAAGGCGAAGGACGTCAAGGATGACGAGAAGCTCATCGCCACGTATGCGATGCAGCGGCTAACGCGAAAAACATACCTGGAGTTCCTGAACGCTCTCTTAGACATGCGGGTTGCCGGTGCGATCAACGACATGGTCTACACAAACGGGGTATTTCCTCCTCCGGAATGGAACACGACGCTTCAAGTGCACTATCGGGACCCCAAGGTGATGGCCTTCCTCAAGAAGGCGAAAGACGCGAACACTTCGTACGAAGACAGTTGCTATATCGATAAGATCTTGAGCGGCGACGCGCTCAAGGACGTCGAGGCGATGCGCGAAAGAGAAGAACTCCCTCCCGGGCGTTAGCCGGCTACCCGTTCCGCTGCCGGAACCTGTCCGCGTAAGCGCGATTGCGGAACGTCGCGCGCGCGAAGAACTTCTGCCCGGAGACGTGGAAGATCTGGACCCCGCCGAACGCGTCGCAGTGAGGGACGTGCCCCCGCAGGGTCCTGCCGGGATCGAGCTTCTCCGCGACCTGCGGGGCGAGCCCGGCCGCCAGGGCGGTCAGGATCGCTCCGAGGATGAACCCGCCCTTGCCCCATTGGGAGTGAAGGAGTAGCGCGAGCACCAAGCCGCACGCCGCGGTGGCGACGATGAGCCGCCACTTGCTCCCCTTGCGGGCGAAGCAGGCCTCGCACCAGTTCAGGTCCATGTCGAAGGTGAGGCCCATCGCCGCGGCGCCGGCCTCCTCGGTGCGGCTCATGTCCCCGAGGCAGCAGCAGCACGACTTCGGCGCCGTGGGCCGGCCGAACAGGGAGAGGTCGGCGGTCTCCTCGAAGGAGGCGCCGCGCGCCGGGGTCCGGCACTCGGGGCAGCTTTCGTCTTTGGGCCCGAGCGTCTCGCCGCAGCCGACGCAGAAGCACAGGCCGCCCGCGCCGGGCCTCTTGCGCGCCGCGCAGGGCGGGCAGTAGCGCTCTTTGGACTCGGTCTCGGCGCCGCAGCTCCGGCAGGCCATGCCGAAGTGATTCTACCTCTTCGAAGCGCGCCTTCAGCAAGTTGCATGGTTTCCTACGAATCGTAGCGCCCCAGCTTGCGCACGCCGTCCCAAGGATTCTAGTATCCGACCAACATGACAGACAGAATCATCAAGAGCGTGATCAGCGGTTTTCTCGGTACCTACGCCAGCAGGTACTCCGACCGAGACGGCTATTGGCTGTTCGGCTTCTTGGTCCGAGATATGGCGCGGCTCGAAATCGATCTCAGAGAGTCACAGACGGTTCATGTCCCTGCAGTGCCGGCAGGTGAGGCGAGCAGGCTGGCGCGCCTGAAATTTGGAGAGCAAATCAAGAAGCATGGTGTTGTGACTTCGCAACTCTCCGAGGCACGCCTTATCATCGAAAGGTCTGCTCGGTCGGTGAAGGGCGAGGTCAATGGGAGGGACGTCTCCGGTTTCGACATGAAGTTCTCGGTCTCCGTCCGGTCGGCCAAGGGTAGAGAGTTCTTGGGAGAGAAAGTGATTTTTGTTGCTCCTCATGACCCAGACGTCGAACACCGCAGCACGCGTGACGGTTAGCATCAGAGCGAGGCGTTCCTGCCTGGACACAAAGTCTACCCGTAGCATTTGGTAGACTTTGCTCCTTGACGGCCCCCGATCCCCAAGAAGGCTCGCGCCGCCTGTCGGCCATCGTCTTCTCCGACATCGTCGGCTACTCGAGGATGATGGGCGAAGACGAGGCGGCCGCGCTCCGCGTCGTGCAGGAGCACAACGAGCTCCTCGTGCCGGTGATCCAGCGCCACCGCGGGCGCATCCTCAAGTTCATCGGCGACGCGATCATGTCTGCGTTCGACAGCGCGTCCGACGCGGTGCTCTGCGGCGTCGAGGTCCAGCGCGTCGTCAGCGAGCGGAACAAGACCGCCCCCGAGAAGAGCCGCTTCAAGCTGCGGATCGGCATCCACATCGGCGACGTGACCGAGAAGGGCGGCGACATCTTCGGCGACGGCGTCAACATCGCGGCCCGCATCCAGCCGCTGGCCGACCCGGGCGGCATCTGCATCTCGCAGACGGTCTACGACATCGTGCGCGCCCGCCGCGAGATCCGCATGGTCAGCCTCGGCCCGCGCGAGCTCAAGAACATCAAGGAGACGGTCCACATCTACAAAGTGGACGTCGGCGAGGGCTTCGCGCCGTCCGGGGGCCACAAGGCGCGTTGGGCCGCCGCCGGCGGAGCCGTGGTCGCGGCGGCCGCGGCGGCGTTCTGGCTCGGGACTAGGCAGCCCGCCGTGGTGGCGCAGGCGCCCGCCGCCCCGGCCCCGGCGGCGCCCCCTCCGGCGGTGCTCGGGGCGGCCAAGCCCGCGGAGCCCCCCGCCGCGCCGGAGCCGCCGGCCGCGCCCGAGCCTCGGGCGAAAGCCAAGCGCGCCTCCGAGCCGCCTCCCGCGCGCGCCTACAGCTCCCCCCAGCTCGAGCTCGCCTGGCGGCGCTACGTCGAGAACCAGCCCGAGCTGGCGATGGACGCGGTGTCGAGGG
>JACQPK010000501.1 GCA_016207565.1 Elusimicrobiota bacterium | reverse complement strand
GCACGGCACTCTGGCCCGCCCTGTCCGGGCGGAGCCTGTGGACGCTCGCGGCCTTCGGCACGATTGTCCTCCTGTCGCTGCTCCTCGCCGACCATACGAGGCTTCCGTTCCTAAACGAGCGCGTCCGATGGGCTACGGACTGGTTCCCACTACCCGTTCCGCTCGATCCACCGCTCCTCGTCCGCACGGAGTACCTGGTCACGCGGCTCGTCGATGCGCGTTATGCGTTCCTACTCAGCAGTCTGTGCGCGCACGCGGGGCTGCTCTTGTACTTGGCACAGCACTTTGGTGGAAGGCGCGTGCTCGTGCCGGTGACGCTCGGCTACCTGACCGCCGTGACGAGCTTCCGTTCGATCTACTTCCTCAACGGAGCGGAGGCAGAGCTGCCGGCGGCGGCGCTGGGCCTCATCGGCCTGCTCGAGACACATCGTGGGCGTCACGTCAACGCGCTCGTCGCGTTCACCGCGGGACTGCTCTTCAAGATCACCGCGGGCTTCTACGCGGTCCCCGCGATCGCGATCATCGTCATCCGTCTCGCCCGCGGCCGGATCGATCGCTCCTCCCTGCCATGGCGGGCCGGGCTGGTCGCGCTGGGAATGATCGGGCTCACCTACGTCGGCTATGCGCTGAACGTCGTCGTCCTTCGTGGTGGATCCTACGTGCTCCAAGGCTCCGGTCAGGGATTCCTCCTGCACTCTCTCGGCACGTTCCTCGCAGAGTTCGTGACCGCGTACCCCGTGCAGGCCGCCGTCTCGGTCGCGGCGGTAGCGCTGGCGCCGCGCCGGCTCGAGCTGATCGCGCTTGCCACGTCGCTGCTCGTCATCCGCAGCACCGTAGCGGTCGCGGGCGGCTACTACACCATGTTCTTCGTCCCGCTGTGGGCTCTGCTCGCATGCACCATGTTCGTGCAGCTCTGGGAAGCCCGGCGCGTAACGCGGCGGACCGTTACCGCGCTTGCCGCGCTCGCGCTCCTGGGGAACGCGCTCCACTATGCGGAGCTGCCGGACAAGATCGACTGGATGACACGCTCGAATACGGGATGGGACCAGCGAATCGCCCTCGTAGCCCGTGAGACGCCCTCCGGTGCCACGGTCTTGTTCCGCAAGCTGTCGCCCCGGTACGACCTCGAGCGGTCTGGGCGACACGACATGACGTTCCGCGAGATGCCCGAGGACACGGAGGCGTCGATAGAGGCCCTGCGGCGGTCAGGCCCGGTCCTCTACCTAGCACCGGGAGAGGATATCGAGCGGATCGGGCCCGCTGCCCTCGGATATCGACGCATCGAGCCGACGTTCGGTGGCGCCAGCGCATTCGCGTTCTTCCTGAAGTCCAACTGACGCGTCGTCGACCGAGCCGCGGATCCCGCCGCTCTCCTGATAGCGTTCGCTTGATCCATGAGGCTCGCAGCGATCGTCGGCACGCGACCAGAGATCATCAAGATGCGACCGGTCCTGCGCAGCGGTCGCCTGCGCGGCCACGAGATCGCGCTCATCCACGCGGGTCAGCACTATGACTTCAACATGTCCGGGGTTTTCTTCGAGGAGCTCGGCATCCCCGAACCCGACCACTTCCTCGGAATCGGCGCTGGCACGCACGCGGCGCACCTTGCGAGCGGCGCGACCGCTCTCGAGCGGGTACTGATCGACAACGCGCCGGACGCTCTCTTGGTCGTCGGTGACACCGATACGACCTTGCTCGGGACTGTGGTCGCCGCGCAGATGAGGATCCCGGTGGCGCACGTCGAGTCCGGTGTCCGCTCCTTCGACTGGACGATGCCCGAGGAGATCATCCGTCGCGCCGTCGACTCGATCGCGCGCCTCTGCTTCGCGCCGACGGAGCGGGCGTACCGACGCCTTTGCACGGAGGGACGCGGAGCGGATGCGACCCTGGTCGGCGACACGCTCGTCGAGGTCGCAGAGGAGATGGCCCCCAAGGCGACGGGGTCGGCGATCTTGTCGCGTGCCGGGGTCGTAGCGGGGCAGTATGCCGTGGCCACGGTGCATCGGCCGGCGACGACCGACGACCCGGTGCGCCTCCGCGAGATCTTCCGCGCACTCTCCCAGCTCGGGCTTCCGGTGGTGGCCCCGCTGCACCCACGGACGCGTGCCCGAGCCGAGCGGGCGGGGATCCTCGACCGCCTGCCGGCGGCCGTCGTGCTCAGCGAGCCGCTCGGCTATCTCGACTTCCTCCACCTCCTCCGGAGCGCCCGGCTGGTCCTCACCGACTCCGGTGGTGTGCAGCAGGAAGCCTCATTCTTCAACGTGCCCGTGCTCACGATGCGGGAGAACACCGAGTGGGTCGAGACGCTGGAGGCGGGCAAGAACGTGCTGGTGGGGACCGACGGAGAGCGAATCGTGGCCATCGCCCGCGGCATCCTCGGGAACCCAGACCGGTACGAGCGTATGGCGCGGGCCCCATCACCGTTCCGCACCGGGGCAGGTGCCCGCATCGTCGAGACGCTGGAGCGGGTTTCCGCTCAGGGCGCGCTCGCGTATCGCGGCGCCGACTTTATCCGTGACGGGGTGCCCTCGGAGTGAGCGGACCTCCCTTCTCCGAGCTGAAGGGGCTCTCCGTCGTCGTCACGGGCGGCGCAGGCTTCATCGGAAGCCATCTGGTAGATCGGCTGATCGAGGAAGAGGTCGGCCGCATCACCGTGATCGACAGCATGTGGCTAGGTCGCCGCGAGAATCTGGCCGACGCGATGGCGCGACGCCCGGACCTCGTCCTTGAGGTCCTCGACGCATCCCGGCCCGTCGCCCTGCGTAACGCGATCCGCAGAGCTCGGCCCGACGTCGCCTTCGCGCTCGCCACCGTTCCGCTCCTCGCGTCGCACGAGCGGCCCCGCTGGTCGACGGAGATGATCTTGAAGCTCACCACCGTGCTCGTGGACCTCGCCCGTACCGGCGACCTCGGACGACTCGTGCACTGCTCGTCGTCCGAGGTCTACGGGAGCGCCGTGCACGTGCCGATGACCGAAGACCATCCGCTCCTGCCCGAGACGCCATACGCGGCGGCGAAGGCGGCGGCTGACCTGATCGTTCGCTCCTACTGGGAGACGTTCGACATCGACGCGACGATCGTGCGGCCGTTCAACACCTACGGTCCCCGCCAAAACGATCGACGGTACGCCGGGCTCATCCCCGTCACGCTGAGACGGATCCAGCGTGGCGACCCGCCGATCGTCTACGGCGACGGCGAGCAGACCCGCGACTTCACGCACGTATCCGACACGGTCGACGGGCTCGTTCGCGCCGCGGTCGCTCCGGCGTCGCGGCGGATGGTCATCAACGTCGCGTCCGGCCGCGAGGTCAGCGTGAATTCGCTCGTCGCGATGCTCCTCCAACTCTCCGGCTCGGACCTCGTCCCCATTCGGATGCCCGAGCGCATCGCCGACGTTCGAAGGCATCTGGCGGACATCACCGTGGCGCGCGAGACCATAGCGTTCGCCTCGCGAGTGGACCTGGCGCAGGGTCTCGGCGAGACGGTGCGCTGGTACCTCGACGGAGGTGGTCCCTGCCCGTGAGGCTGACCGGAGCCCGTGTACTCGTGACCGGTGGATCCGGATTCCTTGGCGGCCACGTCGTCGACGACCTGCGGCTCCGCGGCGCGACCGCGGTCCCGTTCGCGCGCACGCCGCTGCCCGGTGGGATCGTTGGCGACATCCGTGTGTTCGAGCAGCTGCGCGAGGCCGTCCGGGCCACCGACGCCGTCGTCCATCTCGCCGCGTCGCCGGGGTACCGGGCCGCGGGGGATCCCGCCTGGGACGCGGAGGTCAACGTCCTTGGCACGCTCAACGTCCTACGTGCCGTGGCGGAAGACGGCGGGTCGCGGCTCGTGCACGCCTCGACCTCGCACGTGTACGCTCCCGCGGACGGGCTCGTCTCCGAGGATGGCCGGCTCGGCCCGGTCACGCTTTATGGCGCGAGCAAGCTTGCTGCCGAGACGTATGTGCGGATGTTCGGCGCGGCGCACGGGGTGGGCTGGACGATCCTTCGCTTCCCGAGCGTGTTCGGAGCGCCGCTTGCCGGCGCGCCGCCACCGAACGTCGTGACCCGGCTGACCGAGCGCGCTTTGCAGGATCGGCCGCTCGTGCTGACCGGTGCCTTCGATCGGCCGCTCGATCTCGTCGAGGTCCGCGACGCCGCCGGAGCGATTCTGCTCGCTCTCGGCGAGGATAGGGCTGTGGGCCGTACCTACAACGTCGCCGTCGCCGACCGCCTGCGGCTGCGGGACCTCGCTGAGACCGTGATCCGTGCACTGGGATCACGCTCGACCGTCGAGCCTGGCGCCCACGACGAAGGGGCACGGCCGCCACTCCTCGACGGAGCATTGGCCGCTGGCGATCTCGGATTCGCCGCTCGGATGCCGACACGTGAGGGCGTCGAGGCGTTCGCTCGGTCCATGCGGATGACCGTGCGGTGAGGACCGCCGGGGACACGATCCACCCGACCGCTCAGGTGAACGGGGACGTGCGGCTCGGCCGAGGCTCGGCCGTGGACGCCTACGCCACTCTCGGCGGCGGTCCCATCCCGCATGAGCCCACCGCACTCGGCCCGGGTGCGCACATCCGCAACTACTCTGTCGTCAACGGGGGGGTCCGTGCGGGTCGCCAGCCCGAGCCGCTCCGGGGGCCCAACCGCACCTGCCGGAAGCCGCGTGGACGGTAGGTTGCGCCTCGGCATCGCCGGGGTAGGCAGCATGGGAGAGATCCACTGCCGGGTCGCACGCGGAGTGAGGGGCATCGAACTGTCAGGCGTGTACGACCCCGACGCGACACGTTCGGCGCACATCGGTCGACTGTATGAAACAGTCGCAACCTCGTCACTGGACGCGCTGTTCGACCGGTCCGACGCGATCGTAGTAGCGGCGCCGAGCTCGTTCCACGCCTCGATCGCACTTGATGCCATCGCCCATGGCTGTCATGTTCTTATCGAGAAGCCGATCGCCCTGAACATCGCTGACGCGCGGGCAGTCGCGTCAGCCGCCGCATCGGCGGCCGTGGTGTGCGCGGTCGGTCACGTTGAGCGACACAACGCCACGTTCGAGGAACTGCAGCGCGTGCTTGCGGATGACCGGCCACTGGCGGTGAGTATCCGGCGCCTCAACTACTTCGCCCCGCGGATCGGCGATGCCGACGTCACGCTCGATCTGCTGATCCACGACATCGATCTCGTTCGGACGATGGCCGGGGAAGAGCCAAGGGTCATCTACGCCACCGGGCTAAGGGTCTTGACCGAACGCCTGGATCACGTTGACGCGCTCCTCTCCTTCCCAGGCGGAGTGATCGGCTCACTGACAGCCTCGCGGATCACCGAGGACAAGATCCGCCGGATCGAGGTCTCGGCCGCCGATCGGTACGTGGTAGCCGATCTCTTGCGGCGCACGCTGACGATCCACAAGCGAGCGAACGCCGAGTGGGCTCATGGCGGACCCGACGTTGCATTCCGGCTGGAAAGTGTGACCCAGCAGGTCCAGGTGCCGGCCGTCGAGCCGCTTCATCGCGAACTCACCGACTTGATGGAGGCGATTCAGGTCGGCCGTCCCCCAAAGGTCGTGGCGGAGGATGGAGTTCGTGCCCTTGAGATCGCGCTGGAGGTCCAGCGCCAAGCAGAGCAGGTAGCTTCCGGCGTCATCGAGCACTCGCTGCGCCGAAGGCCCGACGTCGCAAGAGCGACGTGATGAAGCGAAGGTGCTCGCCGATCACCCGTACGGTGCGCATCTTCGAGACGCCGAACATGCGACGGTGAAGGACCGTTGGGTGCTCACGCACACGGTGCCCAGCGAGCATTGGAAGCACAAGCATCTCGGTCACGGCGACGAACCCGGTTGACCAACACGGCACTGCTTCGAGCGCGACCCGTCGATAAGCACGGAACACCGCCGTCCAAGTGTGGATGCGCCGCCACAGGAGGGCGCTGTACAACAGCGACAGCGAGCGGCTAAGCATCAGCCGCCAGAGCGGGATGCCGTCTACGCCGCCTAGCGGGTGGTATGGCGATGCGGTCACGATGCTCGTGCTCCCGTCGAGAAGCTCAAGCAGTTTCGGGATCTCCGAGAGTGGGTATGTGCAGTCTGCGTCCGCGGTGACGATGACATCGCCGGTCGCTGCATTGACGCCCGTACGCAGTGCGGCACCGAGACCGCGATTCTCGAGGTGAGTCCGGACGACGAAGCCGTCTTCGCGGGACATCTCGCTGAGCAGTTCGGCTGTACCGTCCCTGCTGCCGTCGTCCACGACTATGACTTCGATGTCTTCCCGGCCGAGTCCCTTCTGATCTGCGAGAAGCTCGAGAGCATATGTCAACTGCTTGCGGAACCTTGAGATCCCCGCGCGTTCGTTGAACATCGGGACGACGATCGAGAGCCGCATCGCGTCATAGGATGAGGCATCGCGGTGTCCGTCATCATGCTCCGGTGAGATCGCTGATCCTCCGTGCCTCGGTCGTCGCGGTCGCGACCGGCTTGACGCTCGGTCTCGGGCTCGGGATTATGATCGCTGAGAGCCGCATCGTGCCAGCCGCGCTTGCCGTCGCGATCGGCGCAGCGGTGGTCCTGGGAGCCGGCCGTCTCGTGCCGAGCGGTCCGCAACGCACCACCGTCATGCTCTTGCTCGCCTTCGCGTTCGGGCTCCGCCTAGCGGTCGGCGTCTTGCTGCACGTCGGGTCGCTCGCGCTCGGACGCGAGGGCTTCGTCACCGGCGACGACCGCGAATATGCCGCGCTGGCGTGGGGCTGGGTCGGCCACAGTGTGGGCCTCCCGACGCCTCCGTACGTGCCGCCGTACTGGAACGGGGAGGCATACCTCTTCGGCACCTACGTGTATCTCCTGGGCGGCCTGTTCGCGGTGTTCGGGCCCGACCTCCTCGTGCCGATCGCGGTGAACGTCGGCTTCGGGACGCTCATGGTCGCTCTGGTGTACGACATGGCCCGGCGGCTCTTCGGGCCCTCTCGCGCGCTGCTCGCGGCCGGCGTGGTGGCCGTGTTCCCATCGGTCGTGCTGTGGTCGGCCCTCAACCTCAAGGATGCTCTCGCGCTGGCGATTATCGCCGCGGCGCTCTGGGCGATGCTGCGGTTCCAGGAGGGTCCGCGTGTGTTCTGGCTCGTCCTGGCGTTCCTCGTCCTCTGGCCTATGGAGACGCTGCGCAGATATCTCTACCTCGGTCTGCTCATCGTCCTGCCGATCGCCGTGTGGGTCGCTCCGCGCTTGGGCCTCGCCCAGCGGCTTCGCTGGGGGGCAGGGGCCCTCGCCCTCAGCGCCGCTCTGATCCTCACGAATCAGGCGAGCTCCGCTTGGCTCGGACCAGGCACGCTTGTGACGCTGGAGTTCGTGCGTCAACAGATGTCCCGCAACGCACGCACAGGGTTCGTCGACCGGCCGCACACGATCGCCCGAGCCGGGGACACCTACTACGTCCCCGGACCGAGTCCGTCAGGCACGCCGCGCATCGTCGTCGTACCGCCGAATGCGCTGATCGTCGTGCAGCCTTCGACAGGGCAGGAGGAGCCTGCGCCCGCCGCGACCCCGACGCCTGCGGCTCCGACGCCGTTCACGCCTACGCGCGTCGTCGTGAATCCCGGCGACATCGTGGTCGTCGGGGCCGGGGACGCGACACCTGGCCCGACGGAACAGCGGCGGGCGCTGCCGGCGGCATCGCTGCAGCTCACTCCGGTCGGCGATGAGGGCATCGCGATCAGGACCATCGGCTACCTCCCGAAAGGTCTGGCGTTCGCGCTGTTCGCGCCGTTCCCGTGGGCGATCGACCGGACGCTCGATCTGCTCACCGTTCCCGAGATGCTCGCGTGGTACCTCCTGCTTCCCGCCGCGGGATGGTCCGTGTTCCGGCACCGGGAACGATGGCGCACGCTCGCGCCGATCAGCCTGTTCGTCGTCGGCACGCTCCTCGTGTTCGCGCTGGCGCAGGGCAACGTCGGAACGCTGTTCCGGCACCGCGGGATGCTCGTCCCGTTCGTGGTCGTCCTTGCGAGCCCCACCCTGTGGGATCTCGGAGCGCGGCTCGTTCGTGGTCGTGTCACGGGCGCACCGGTCTCCGCTTCCGTTCAGCGCCTCGATACGCGGGCCTGATCATTCACTGGGTGGCCTTCAGCTAATACCCGCGCAGGGTGCGACGCAACCTTCGCTGCGCCCTGATGCCGACCGATCCCGACGCGATGCTGAGAAGCGTTCCGGGCGAGGCGAGCCGTCCTCGCGCATCTGGGAACCTCTGCCATGCCGCGGCCAGGATTGATGCCGCCTCGCCGATTCGAGCAGCCGCCACCATGACCGCGAGGCGCACGAACACGGTCCGGCCGGCCGCGACGGGCAACCCTGCGATCAGGTCGGCTAGCTTCTGGCCATCGCCGCGGTCGAGCGTCGCCCGCGTCCCATCCCACAGTCCGCGCATCCTCTCGAACCATCCCCGCTCCGGTGGCGCCCCGAGCGCGGCGGTGAGGGCACGGTACGACGTCTCCGCGACCGAGCGGCGCTGGTCGCGTAGATGCCGGACCGAGACGCCGGAGGACGAGCGTCGCCAGCGGAGGAGCGCCTCTGGGATGTTCGCGAGCTCGGTGAGCCTCGCGAGCCGGGTAGCCAGCTCGTAGTCCTGCGCGCGCTCGACCCGCTCCTCGTAGCCGCCGGCGGCACGGATGACGTCCGTGCGGAAGACCCATGTCGCGTGGACGAAGGCGTTGTCCCACAGGAGCTGGGCCGCGATCGCGGGGTGGTCGATCGGCGGTCTCGCTCGGTCGAGCGTCCGGCCTTGCTCATCGACGATGCGGGCCCAGGCGCCACACAGACCCACTGACGGCCTCGCATCCAGGAGCGCGACCTGCCTCGCGAGCCTCCCCGGCTCCGCGACATCGTCGGCGTCCATGCGCGCGACATACGGAGTGCGGACCATCGCGAGGCCTCGCGAGAGCGCGCGTGTGAGACCCTGCGGTGCCTGCCGCACGACGATCAGCCGGGCGTCGGGCCGATCGGCCAGGATGGCCGCGGTCCGGTCGCTCGACCCGTCGTCGATGACGAGGATCTCGAGATCCGTCAGCGTCTGCGCGGTCAAGCTGGCGAGCGCCTCACGCAGGTGCCGCTCACCGTCGCGGACCGCCATGAGGACCGTGATGCGGGGAGCGGTCACGGGATCCAGCCGACCGAACGGTACGCCTCACACTCAAGGTCCAGCACTCGCTCGAGGGAATACCGAGCAGCCGCGAGTCGGGCGCTCGTTCCGAGACGCTCTCGCAGCCCCGCGTCCGCGAGGACCGCCATGAGCGCCGTCCGGAGCGCATGCGCGTCGGGCCCGCTCGAGAGGTATCCCGTCTCTCCGTGCTCGACGACGCTCGTCACTCCCGGGCTCGGCACCGCGACGCAGGCGAGCCCCACAGCCATCGCCTCGATGAGGGTCTTGGGATGACCCTCGTACAGCGAGGCCATCAGGTAGATCTCGGACGCGGCGAGGAGCTCTGGCAGGCGCCGGTGCTCGACGACGCCGAGGATCTCGACGGAGGCGCCGGTCTCGTTCGCGCGACGCTCGACTGCGGCCCGCAGCGGGCCGTCACCGATGAGACGCAACCGAGCGCCTGGGATGGAAGCGACCGCCTCGATAGCGGCAAGGACGTTCTTCTGCGGAACGAGCCGGCCCACCATGGTCACCAGGCCGTGGACCTTTGGGGCGGTGACGCGGAAGCGCGCGATGTCGACGAAGTTCGGGACGATCCTGACCCGACCGACCGGCAATCGATAGCGGCGCTGCACGTACGCGGCGCTCTCCTCGGACGAGACCAACACGAGGTCCGCGAGCCAGCACAGCACCGCCTCGCGGATGGTCGTCTCGACCCGGCGCGGGTCCCAATGATGCCTGTGCCACCAAGGCTCGGAAGGGACGTACCCGCCCCTGGCCACGATCCGGCTGCTGCGCAGCACCTTCGCGGCGAGCGGCGCCAGGACACCGGCGAGCTGATTGGTCTTGAGGATCGCCGGCCTGGGTCGCAGCCGCCGAAGCCGGAGGGGCACGGTCAGCCAGAACGCCCACGAAGGAAGGCGGGCGGAGTTCTCCACGAGCTCGATCTCTCCGAGCGCTCCGGCGAGCTCGTGGTCGCGTACGCCCTGCGTCACAAAAACCACCCGCCCCACCCGCGCGCCGAGCGCGGTGTAGTACTGCACCTCGCGCGAGAGGAACCCTGACCGGCGCCAGTCGTCGAGCGTCACACCGGGCGTGAACGCCAGCGCTAGGCCAGGTCGTTCGGCGATCCTCACCACGAGTACAGCATCGCGTCGTACCGAGGAATGAGCTCGCGCCAGTCGTACTGGCGCGCCGTGCGCACTCCGGCGGCGATCATCTTCAGGCTGGTGGCCTCGTCCTCGAGGAGGCCGATGGCCGCGCGCTCGAGGGCGTCGATGTCCTCGACGTCCGCAAGGGCGCCGTTGACGCCGTCGACGACGGCGTCGACGGCCATTCCGACGCGCGTGCTGACCACCGGCGTCCCGCTCGACATCGCCTCGAGGAGCGAGATCGGACCACCCTCCTCCCGCGACGTGATCGCGTACAGGTCGCACGCGTGGTAGTAGGCGGCGCGGCCCGCATCCGGGACGACTCCGAAATAGCGGAACGCGATCCCCCTGCGCGCGAGCTCGGCCCGGACCCAGCCGCGCGCCGGACCCGTCAGGAGGACGCCGAGACCGCCGATGCGCCGCTCCAGGCGCTCGGTGAGCTCGACGAGGAGATCCGGGCCCTTCACGTGCTTCGGGGTGTCCTCGCCGTCGCGCTGGAACGAGCCCACCCACGTGCGTCCTGGGTCGAGCCCGAGCCGGCGCTTCGCTTCGGCACGCGTCGCCGTGGCCGGCGGGAACCCTCGCGTGTCGATACCGAGAGGAAGCACGACGATGCGCTCGCGCGGGATCCCGAGACCCTCGACGATCGGGACGTAGAGGCTCGTCCAGACCTGCACGAGATCCGCGCCGCGGGCCGCCTCCGGCATCCGCTCGATCGCCCGGCGGAGATCCTCCATGACGACCTCCTCCGCGCCGCCATGCGACCATGTGAGGATGACCCGGTCGCGACCCCGCAGCCTTGCTGCGACGTCCGGCTCGAGCGCCGCGTACCGATTGACGAAGTGGATCGTCTTCCCTCGGACCCAGGTCGGGAGCCGCGTGATCACCGTCGCGCGGCGTTCCCGGGGGACGCCTTCGGCGATCGCGTGCGCGACCTGATCGAGCGCCCATCCGGCGCCGTCCGAGACGAGCAGCAGATCATGCGTGGCGGCCCGCACCGCGTCGGCGGCCGTGTGCGCGACCCCGCGTGCCCGACGAGCGATCATCGCAGCGACCGTCGGAGGACCTCGGCCGTCCGGCGGACGCGCGAAGTCGGCGGCCGCAGCGCGCGGCGGATCTCGTCGAGGTATCTCCGGAACACCAGGTCCGGTGCGAAGGACGTGATCGCGTGCTGCCGCGCTCTGGCGCCGAGCTCGGCCTTACGCGACATCGCCATCCGCAGCCGGTCGGGGAGATCGTCGAGCGTCACCGGGTACCCGCAGTCCGCGACGAGCTCGGCGGTGGCGCCGCTGTCGCGATAGAGGACCGGGAGGCCGGATGCGAGCGCCTCGAGGACGACATTCGGACACGCCTCGTTCTCCGCGAACGTCACGAGCACATCGCACGAGCGCAGGGTCGCCGCGAGCTCGGGCGCATCGAGGATCCCTCTCACGACGACGTTCGCCGTCGTCGGCGGATCCTCGAAACGCCCGCAGAGGACGAACTGGATTTCAGGCAGTGCTTGAGCCAGCGCGTACACGGCACCCGCGCCCTTGCGAGGATTCGTGCTCCACGTGACGGCGCACACGCGTGGGCCTCCGAACGCGGGCAGCGGTGCCCGTTTGCCATCAGGACGGAAGACTTCGACGTCGACCGGGTTGTGAATGACGGGTCCGTCGGTGCGGATGACCGGGAACTTCTCGCGGGTGCTGTGGCGGCAGTACGAGCTCTGGAAGATCGTCAGATCGGTGAGCCGATCGACGCGCGACTGCGCGCGGTCGGCCGCCGGATCACGTCCGTAGTCCGCCGCGGCCCCGTCGACGCGGTGCACGACGGTGACGTCCGGCCGCAGGAGCGCCGCCGCCGCGACGGTCGTCCATGGAGTGTGCCAGGCGTTGACGAACAGCACGCGCGCTCGCGAGGCGACCGACCGCGTCCACGGGATCGACCGTCGGTCGAGATACGCCTCCAAGTTCCGCAGGAACCGGAACCCTCCGCCTCCTCGCTCCGGAGGCTCGAGCGGAAGACAGAAGGTGAGCGCTTCCGATGGGGGATCCAACCGGGCGACAGCGTATCGGTTGGCCGGGCGACCGGCGGACGCGGGCCGCCGTACGATCGTCGGAGGAAGATGGGCACGTCGAAACGGGACTCGGTCTGGCACAACTTCCGTGGGTCCGGGCTCGGCATCATGCGCGCTCCCGCGCGCGCCCATCACCCGTCCCGCTGGGTGGTGGACGAGCTCATGCGCACGTGGTTCGACGATCGCTCGTTCGATTGGCTGGACGTGGGCGTGGTGGGGATGGTCGACTACGAGCGTCTGCGGCCCTCGCTGCGTTTCCGCTTCACCGGCGTCGATCTCTCCGAGAGCGTGCTCGAGGACGCTCGCCAGTATCTCAGGGGTCCCAGCGACGCTGTCACGGTCTGGGACATCCAGGAGCCACCCGATGCTCGGCTCGTGGCGAGCCAGGATCTCATCACGGTCCGGCACGTGCTCAACCACTGCGAGTACTACGATCGCCCGCTCGAACACGCCGCCGCGATCCTGCGTCCAGGGGGCCGGATCGTCGTCGTCCTCCACCTGGCCCTCGTCGACGGACCGGACGAGCTCCGGCGGCACCATGCCTGGGACGTCCCGGGAGAGGTGATCGGGAACCGCTACGGCCGAGAGAGATTCGTCCGGACCTTCGGGAGCATCTTCGTGCCCGAGCTCTGGGTGCGGGTCGATGACGGCGTGAAGCCCAACGACGTCATCGTCGGGCGCCGACCCCTGCCGGGGGAGGCGCTACCTCCGCCGCGCCTCGAGCGGTACCGGATGTGGGTCCCGCCGGGTCGACGCCACCTGTTCACGGTCCTCTGGTCGCGGATGCGCCTCGCGCGGCACCTTCGACGGGTCTTCGCCCGAACGGCGGGCGAGGCCGAGCCTTAGCGGCCCGCTCGGCTCGTCGCGGGCGTTCGCGCGTCGCGGCTCGGGGCCGCGCTCGGATCGGCACGGAACGCCTCGTTAGATCTCGCCACTTGCCGCAGCAGGGCCGGATCGTGTCCGAGGCTCTCGGCCGTCCGAATGATCGCGTCGAGGTCCTTCGGCAGACAGCGGCCGCCGAAGCCTCGTTTGTCCGGGAGGACCCAGGTGTGGCTCTTCCCCATCCGCGGGTCCATGAGCCAGAGCTCGCGCAGCTCGTCGTAGTCGACGCCGACCCGCTGCGCGATCTCGAAGAACTCGTTGCAGAAGGTCACCTTCAGCGCGAGATACGCGTTCTCCATGTACTTCGCGAGCTCGGCGGCCTCCCACGTCGTGAACCGCACAGCCAGGTCCGAGCTGTACACGCTCTGCCACGCGCGAAGGACGCGCCTCGCCGGCTGACGCTCGCCACCGAGGATCACCCAGCGGATGTTGCGAAGGTCATTGAACGGGTGGTCTGGAGTCTCCGCCGGGCCGTACTCGGGCTGGAACACGACGTCCTTGCCGTACGTCGCGGCGAGGCGCCGCGTCGTCCCAACGCTGACCGTCGAGCGGAGGACGATGGTCGGGGCCTCGAGCCACGACACGACCTCCTCGACGATGCTCGTATCGGAGCTCCCATCCACAGCGCGCGGTGTCGGGACACTGACGAACGCGATGTCGGCCGCGTTGACCTCCGCGCGCGATCCGATGCCCTTGGGCTCGTCGTAGACGGCGCAGCCCGGGAACAGGTCCGTCATCGCTTTGCCCACCGCGCCGACACCGACGATCCCGACCTTCACGTCGCCGAGTGTATCGTCCGAAAGGACGTGGCGACGCGGCCTCTCGTCTCGGTGATCGTTCCCGCCTTCAACGCGGCGCCGACGATCGGCGCTTCCATCCGGTCGATCATTGCCCAGACCTACCAGCCGATCGAGATCGTCGTCGTGGACGATGGCTCGACCGACGGAACGGCTGATGTCGCGCGGTCCTTCGGCGGAGCGATCCGCTGCATCGTCCAGGCGAACGCCGGTGATGCCGCGGCGCGGAACACCGGGATCGCCGCGAGCACGGGTACATACGTCGCGTTCCTCGATGCCGACGACCTGTGGCTTCCGGAGAAGCTGGCCGCGCAGGTCGCGGTCATGGAGCGCGATCTCTCCATAGGAGCTACCCAGTGCGGCGCCGTCCACGTCGATGCGGCGCTGCAGCCGCTCGAGGTCAGGCGCTGCCAGCCCGGTCGGATGACGACCATGGACGTGCTGCGGTTCCGCGACCTGCACGCGCTCTCGTCATCGCTCGTCGTCCGCCGGGCCTGTCTGGAACGGATCGGTCCGATCGATCTCTCGGTGCGCGGCAAGGACGAATGGGATCTCGCGATCCGGCTGGCTCGGCACTGCGGGCTGTGGAGCGTGCCGGATGCTCTCGTCCTGTTCCGGATCCATCGATCGAGCATGAGCCGCCGGGTCGCGTACGTCGTCCGCCAGATCGCTCCGGGGCTCGAGATCCTGCGCCGCCTCTTCGCGGATCCCACCATCCCGAGCGACGTCGCTGCGCGCGAACGCGAGGCGTACGCTGCCTTTTATGCGATGATCGCGGGGAGCTACCTTCAGGTCGGACGGCCGCTCGACGCGATGGCCTGGGGGATACGCGCCGTCCGGAATGACCCGCTGCGCGTTTCGCAGATCCTGACCGCCCCGGCGCGATGGCTCGTGCGCGTGCGCGCGCGCGGTGGGGCGAGCGCGCTCCTCGCGTCGCGCACTATCGTTCCGAGCAGGTCCGACGAGGAGGGTGAGCCGTGATCCTGGTGACCGGCGCGAATGGGATGGTGGGAAGCTACTTCGCGGAGCTTAGCGCCGAGTTCCCGGAGGAGCTCGACCTCACGGACCGCGACACCCTCGATGTGCGCGACTGGCCCGCCGTCCGGTCCCGCATCCGCGATGGCGGCTACTCGCACGTCATCCACCTCGCCGCCGAGACCGACGTCGACCGATGCGAGGTCGAGCCCGATCATGCGTACCGCACGAACGCGTTCGGTACCCAGAATGTCGCGCTCGCCTGCGGCGAGGCGGACGCGGTCCTGGTCTACACCAGCACGGCCGGCGTGTTCGGAGGCGATGGCGCGATGGGCCCATTCACCGAGACCGACGCGCCCTGTCCGGCCAATGTGTACGGCCGCGCGAAGCTCGAGGGCGAACGCGCCGTCGAGCACCTCGTCCACCGCTACTTCATCGTGCGCGCCGGCTGGATGATGGGAGGCGGACCGAGCCGTGACAAGAAGTTCGTGGCCAAGATCCTGGCGCAGGTCGGGAGCGGCCGCGAGATCATGGCGGTGAACGACAAGGTCGGGAGCCCGACGTTTGCGCGCGAGCTCGTGCTGGGGATCCGCGACCTCATCGCGACCGGACGCTACGGCCTGTATCACATGACGAATCACGGCGTCGTCAGCCGGTACGACGTCGCGCGGCGGATCGCGTCGACCGTCGGCAGCGACGTCTCGATCGTACCGGTCGGCTCCGACCGGTTCCCTCTGCCCGCACCGCGCGCGGACTCAGAGGCGATGCGCAACGAGCAGCTCGGATATCTCGGGATCGATCGGATGTCCTCGTGGGAGGACGCGCTGGACGCCTACCTCGCGGAATGGCGGACCGCCGCCGGCCCCCGGACGGCCAGCGCGGCGGATCGCGGCGTACGTTAGCGACCTGCGCGCCCTCTTTCTCGCACCATATCCGGTGACCGCGGCGTCGACGAGGTTCCGCGCCGCGCAGTTCTTCCCGTACCTCCGGCGGATGGGCATCGAGTGCACGCTCTCGCCGTTCCTGTCGGACGAGGAGTTCCGGCGCCTCTACGATCGCGGCGCGCCGGCGGTCGTCGCGGCTCGGCTCCTCGCAGCGGCGATCCGCAGGGTCGCCGGCGTGTTGCGGTCGCGCTCGTTCGACGTCGTCGTCGTCCAGCGCGGCAGCATGCTCGTCGGGCCTCCGATCATCGAGCGGATGATCGCTGGCCCGCTCCGGCGGCCGCTCGTGTTCGACTTCGACGACGCGATCTGGCTGGCCGACCCGGCCTCGGCGTGGGGCCGATGGACCACCCGGCTGAAGTCACCCCGGAAGACGGCGGAGATCATCCGCATCGCGCGGCACGTCGTCGTCTGCAACGAGTACACCAGGACGTACGCGCGCGGCTACCGCGCGGAGCGGGACGTGACGGTGATCCCGACGGTAGTGGACGAGGCCGAGTACCGGTCTGCTCCTGCCGCCCGGCAGGGCCCGCCGGTCGTCGGGTGGATCGGCACGCACTCCACCGCGATCTACCTGGAGGCCGTCCGTGGCGCGCTCGAGCGAGCCGCCGCGCGGCACTCCTTCCGGGTGAGGATCGTCGGTGCCGGGCGGCCGTTCCGGCCGAGCGGCGTCGAGGTCGAGAACAAGGCATGGCGGCTCGAGGACGAGGTCTCGGACTACCAGAGCCTCGACATCGGCCTGTACCCGGTCGCCGACGACGAGTGGGGCCGCGGGAAGACCGGATTCAAGCCCGTTGTGTACATGAGCTGCGGGGTCGCCTGTGTCGCATCGCCGATCGGGGGCGTCACCGAGTTCCTCCGTCACGGCGAGAACGGCCTGTTCGCCACGTCGGACGCCGAGTGGGAACGCGCGATCGGAGATCTCGTCAGCGACCCCGGGCTGCGCCGCCGGCTCGCCGCGGCCGGGCGGCGCACGGTCGAGCAGCGCTACTGCCTCAGTGTGCAGGCGCCGCGGCTCGCCGAGGTGTTGAGGGCGTCGGCGTGACGGCCGCCCCGCCGCGCTGTCCAGCGTGCGGATCCGAGCAGGCCCGCGCGATCGGGATCCGCGGAACGCGGGAGCACTTCGGGGCGGACCCGCTGACGGAGCCGCACACCGTCTGCGATGTGCTCCGCTGCGGATCATGCGACCTCATCTACGCGCATCCGCTCGTGCCCGAGATGTTCGCGCTCGAGGTCGCGCACTACTCAGACCCGGCGACCTACCGCGCTCGCGAGGAGGGCGGGGAGGCGGCCATGTTCGCCCGGCGCCTCGAGCTCATCGAGACGTACGTTCAGTCGGGGACCCTCCTCGACGTGGGCGCCGGCAAGGGCGAGTTCCTCGAGGTCGCGACACGGCGCGGCTGGCGCGCCGTCGGTGTCGAGCCGTCGCCGGGCCTCGCGGCGTACGCCGGGTCGTCGGGCGCCGTCGTGCATCAAGGCACGCTCGACGAGGTGGCGGCCCTACACGGTGCGACGTTCGACGTCGTCACGCTGAACCACGTCCTTGAGCACGTCGACCGCCCGCGGGCGCTCCTCGAGGCGGTCAGGGAACGGTTGCGCCCCGGCGGCGTCGTGTACGTCGAGGTGCCGAACTGCGACGCCATGCTCCTGCGCCTCGCGGACGCGTACTTCCGAGCGCGCGGCCTCCGCTGGTCGTCTCGGCTCTCGCCGTTCCACGCCCCGTTCCACCGGTACGGATACACCAAGCGTTCGCTGCGTGCATCGCTCCGGGCCTGCGGCTTCGAGGTCGCACGAGCGCGGACGTTCTCGGGGCGCGATCGCGGCCATCGGCTGCACCGGAGCGTCGTCGCCCGGCTACGAGACGTCGCTGCGACGCTCCTCGACCTGTTCGGTGAACGCGAGCTCCTGGCGGTGATCGCCCGGGCGGCGTGACCGGTCGCTAGTGACGATCCAACTTGAACGGCGTGACGAGGCGGATCCTCGTCAGTGGGTGCGACGCTTTCCCGAGCCGGCGGTGTCGCAGCCGCAGGTAGCGGTAGACGCGCCGGCGACGGGAGATG
>JACQPK010000507.1 GCA_016207565.1 Elusimicrobiota bacterium | reverse complement strand
GTCCTCACGCAAGGGCAGTCCAACGGCGTGACCGTCGCAGTTCGCGGCATTCTTTTCCGGATTTCAACGACAACGGCACGGCAAACGGCCCCATTATTTGGGGCTCATTCTTGGATTAGAAAATGCTCCCCCCGCCGCCTGGTACGCTACCCTATGCCTGCCGGAGCCGCTCTGGGGATCTTGGCCGCGCTCCTCGCGGCGAACGCGGCCGCCCGGGACGGGTGTCCGCGCAGCACCCCGGAGAACGAGCGGCGTCTGGCCGATCCGCCGCCGGCGTCGGCGCGGATCGCCGTCGACGTCGTGCTGCTCCGGGGCACCGGCTGGAGCCGCGACGTGGTCGAGCGCCGCCTCGGCCGCCTCGGCGCCGTCTTGCGCCAGTGCGGCGTCCGGCTCGACGCCGCGATCACCGAGGCCTCCGCGCCGGGCGCCGCCACGCGGCCCCTCTACGACCGCGCGAGGGCTCAGGCGCCCAACGGGCTGGGGACGATCACCCGGGCGCTGCGGACGTCGGCGCGTCCGGTGTTGTTCTATATCGGCCCGTTCGAGGACAACCCGGGTCAGGCGACCTCTCGCCCCCGCTTCGACTCCGCGGGGCTCGACGAGGTCGACACGGCCTGGGTGCCTTACGGACTCGGCGAGGGGGGCGCCCACGCGTGCTACCTCGTGGACGCGCACGAGCTCGTGCACACCCTGGCGGACGTCGGGCACCCGTCCCTCGAGTACGACGGCCCGCGCCGCGCCCGCAAGGAGGACCCGCCCTACCCGGGGGAGCAGGACGGCGGGCTCATGGCGGGCAACCCGGGCGCCCGCACGAACGTCCTGGGCGCCTCCGTCTGCGACCGGCTGCGGAAGGGCCCCTTCGCCGAACGCCTGTAGCAACATCCTAGGCCCTCCGGACCTCCGCGGCGTGGGCCCTCAGGCTCTGTTGACCCACCCGGGAAAGCCCTATCATGGCCGCATGAGCGAGAGCCCGGTCTACGTGCTCCTGGTGGAGGATTCCGTCGAGGACGCGGAGCTCGCGCGCCTCGCGCTGGAGCAGGCGGGCATCCGCGTGACCCACGCGGCCACGGTGGCCGAAGGCCGGCGCGCGATCGCTCAGGGGAGCTACGAGCTCCTGGTGGTCGACCTCAAGCTCCCCGACGGCGACGGTCTCGAGCTCGTCTCCGCGGCCCGCGAGAAGGACCCCCACGCCGCGGGCATCGTCTTGACCGGCTTCTCATCGACGGAGGCGGCGGTCTCCGCGCTCCGGCGGGGCGCCTACGATTTCCTGACCAAGCCGTGCGCGCCCGAGGTCCTCGTGGCGGCGGTCCGCCGCGGCGCCGAGCGCCACCGCCTGGCGCGCGCCCTGGAGCACCGCACGGCCGAGATCGAGGAACTCAACCGGGAGCTCGACCGGCGCGTGCAGGACTCGACCCGACAGATCTTCTTCCTGAACGAGCGGCTCAAGCGATTCATCGTCCAGATCATGAAGTCCAACGAGGAGCGCGTGAAGTTCCTCGACAACATGACGCACGAGCTGAAGAACCCTCTCTCCGTCATCTTCGGGCACGCCTGCCATCTCCTCGGCCGCGAGAAAGCCGACTGGACGCCGCAGGAGCTGGCCGTGAGCCTGAAGGCCATCCACCGGAACTCCGCGGCCGTCAACGCGATGCTCGAGGAGCTGATGGACGTGGCCCGCCTCTCGAGCCACAAGATGCGCCTCGACCGCGAGCCGCTCCACGCGTTCGAGCAGGCGCGCGAGATCGTGGAGTCCTTCAAGCCACAGGCGCACGAGCGCGGCGTCGACCTCGTCGCCTCGTGCGACGACGGCCCGGGGCCCGAGTTCTCGGGGGACCGGCTCCGCCTGCGCCAGATCCTCTCCAATCTCGTCACCAACGCGCTCAAGTTCACTCCCGCCGGCGGCAAGATCGCCGTCTCCGCCGCGCCGTCGGGCACCTCGGTCCACTTCACCGTGACGGACACGGGCCCCGGCATCGAGCGCGAGGCGCTGGACCGGGTCTTCGACCGCTTCTACCAGCTCGAGGCCGGACTCCAGCACAAGGGGCTGGGCCTGGGGCTCGAGATCTCGAAAGGCATCGTCACCCTCCACGGCGGGACGATCTGGGTGGAGAGCGAGCCCGGCAAAGGGGCGCGCTTCCATTTCACGATCCCCTGCGTCGCCGCCGAGGGCGCCGCCGAGCCCGACCCCGCCCCGTCCCGGTAAGCGTCCCTCCACTTGCGGCCCGGCCGCGCCGGCACTACACTAACGGCGTGCTGAATCCGCTCGAGGATTCGGACTGGGAACCCCGTCCGCAGAAGAAGCGCCGCGCGTGGCCCTTCCTCTTAGTTGCCGTTGCGCTCGGCTTCGCCGCGTACCGCTCCGGAGGAGCGCAGGCGAAGTTCAACGCGATGGTGGACCGGTTCTATACAAAGGAGGCGCGCGGCCTCATCCGGCAGGCCACGGCCCAGGCGAAGGCGCTCGGCGGCGCCGAGGAAGCGCGCGATTCCGAATCGGCGGGCTCCGTCGACATCGAGCCGTCCGCCGAGGCGGCCAAGGTCTGGAGGATCCGCGTGAACGCCTACGACCTGCGCGCGCTCAAGCCGGTGAAGGGGCTGTCCGTCACGCTGCGCGGCGGCGGCAAGACGTACCCGCCGCGAACGAAGGGCGGGGCCTTCGACTTCGACGTGCCGCGGCTGGAGGACGGCGGCTACCGCCTGGACGTCCGGCGGAACGGCCGGCCGGCCCGCTACATCGAGGACATCGCCGACGTCCCCTACCGCGACCACGACGACGCGCGGCGGGCGCGCGACATCGACGATCTCGCCCAGCAGGAGATCCTCCACACGCCGGTGCGCGCGGAGGACGTCTCGGGCAAGCTCGAGCTGCCGATCGCGGTGCTGCCCTGATGGCGTTCATCCTCCACATCGACGACGACCCCACGATCCGGGCGCTCATGTTCGACATGCTCTCCGCGCTCGGCTACGAGTGCGACAGCGCCTCCTCCTTCGCCGAAGGCCTCGAGCGCGCCCGGCGGCGCAAGCCCGACCTCATCATCCTCGACGTGATGATGCCGGTCAAGGACGGATTTACCGGGTGCCGGGAGCTGCGGCAGGACCCGGAGCTCAAGATCGTGCCGGTGATCATGCTCACCGCCCTCGACAAGCTGCCGGACGTCGAGCGCGCCTTCGCGGCCGGCGCCAACGACTTCATGACGAAGCCCGTCCTGATGAACGCGCTCAAGGCGAAGGTCGAGAAGAACCTTATAAAAAGGCTTTAGGCCCCCAACGGCGCCTCGGCCCCGTGGGGGCCTCGGCCAGGCTAGGTGCCAGATATTTAGACTTGCCTAGGCCCCGGGTTATTCCTTAGAATAGGCCACCTTTACCGTTGGAGGTCGCCTATGCGCCGCGCCGCCCTGCTGTCCGCCGTGCTCCTGGTCTCGCAAGCCCACGCCGCAGGCTGGGAGGAGGCGGGCCGCCAGGGAGCCGCGCTCGCGGCCAAGGTCCACACCTTCGCGCCCACCGTCGCCGCGCGCGCCCGGATTCTCGCCGGCAAGACGAGCTCGGCCGACCTCTCGATCCTCTTCGACCTGGGCGCCAAGCCCACCGCTTCGGACGTCGCCGGCTGGCACGCCGGCCGGCGGTTCACGGGCGGCGGCCCCGCCGCGCAGTTGCTCGTCGGAGCGGAGACGTACGAGGACCCGGCCAACGGGCCCATCGGCGGCAAGTCGTTCAAGCTCATGGTCTTCGGGCCGAACGTGCCCGGGATCGTCCCGGCCGACCTCTACGACGAGCCCGGCACCCACCTGATCGACAACGTCAAGGTCCTCATGTCCGAGAAGGCCAAGGACTGGTCGCCGCTCGGCTTCTCCGCCTCGGGCGCCGTGTGGAAGAAGGGGGCCGAGGACTACGAGCTGCGCAAGTGGGGCCGCTACCTCATCTGCAAGCACCCGGACGGCACCTACAGCTACTTCTTCAAGAAGGTCTCTCCGAACGCGACGTCCGCGGCGGCGGGGCTCAAGGCGTCGAAGCTCGGCATCCTGCCCCTCCCCGGCTCGCAGGAGCTCTCGGCGCTCTTCGACGCGGGCACGGCGCCCGCCGAGGAGGCCCTCCGAGGCTGGTTCGCGGGGCGCCGCTACGTCTCCGACGGCCCCGTCGCGGCGCTCCTGGTCGGCACGGAGCTCTACGACAACCCCGACGCGGGCCCGATCGACGGCACGACGTTTAAGCTCGTGATCCTCGGCCCGGACAAGGCCGGCGTGGTGCCGGCGGAGCTGTACGATCTCGGCGGCTCGGCCATGATGAACGGCGTCGCCTGGAACCTCCGCGAGCTCGCGCCCCAGTGGGCCACCACCCGCAGCTCCGACGGAGTCGTCACCGCGAGGGGCGACCGCTCCTACGAGGTCCGCCAGTCCGGAGACTTCCTCGTCGTGCGCTACCCCGAAGGCTTCGGCTACTTCTTCAAGAAGATTCGCTGAGCCGCCTCCCTTCGAATTAGGCCTAGGGCCCACCCAACGGTGGGCCCTTTGCTTTCGCGAACGAGACCCGGCGGACCCAGGATCGTATCAGGGGGTTCCCGGTAGAATGCCTCACCACTGCGGACCCGGCTTGGCCACGGGAACACCGTGACTGGCGCAGCTGGAGGAGTCACCTGATGGAACGTCGCCGAATCGCCGTCGCTCTCGCCCTCGCGGCCGTGTTGCCTGCGGCCGGTCAAGCTCAAACTCGCTTCGTCGCGCCGGTACTGCCCGGCGTGATCGGCCTTCCGCCGGCCCCCGTGACCGGCCCCGCCATGACGCTCTCGCCGAGCGTGATGGCCGTCAGCCCCATCGTCACGCCGAAGATGACGATGACGGCCTCTCCCCTTAAGCTGGCCCCGGTCGTGGGCCTCTCCCGGCCCGCGGCCGGCGCGCTCGCCGGAGGCGCCAAGGCGGAGTCTCCCGCCGCGGCGGCCGTGTCCGCGAGAGGGCGGCTGCAGGGCCTGGCCGCGTCCGTGACGTCCAAGCCCGGCGTGACGACCCAGGATGCCGACGTGAACCTGAACCGGTTCTGGAACGCCGGCGCCAAGGCCGCGGCCGAGCCCGAGTTCTTCCTCTTCGGAGGCGGCCGGCTCGATCCCCGCATCAACAGCGCCCTCCAGACCGTCTCGCGCTCGCGGGTCGGCCTCGACATCTACAACGCGATCTACCAGAAGCACGGCGGCGACCTCGAGCTCCGGGTGGACACCGACTACCGGGCGACTTACGACGCCCGGCTCGCCTACGAAGGCGGCAAGCCGGTCATCCACGTGACCGACAACATGCTCCGCCGCGAGAGCCCCGAGTTCGTCGCGTCGCGCATCGTACGCGAGATGACGCACGACTACTTCGACGCCTTCCCGGCGTCGGTCGAGCTCGAGTACCTCGCCAATAGCGCGATGGTGCGCACCTACGCCGAGACGACCGGCTCGAACTCCCGCTGGTGGAACACGCGGCTCGACCGGTGGGAAGAGGGCGCCTACGCGACCCAGCGCTTCTTCGGCAGCTGGCGCGAGGCCGTGGTCGACTACTACGGCCGTGGACGCCCGGTCCAGGACTCGCCGTTCTTCCGCTGGATCGACGGCAACGGAAAGTCCCTCCAGGAGCTCTACAACGAGCGCAAGATCGATTACGACACCTTCCGCCAGATGAGCGATTACTTCCAGCAGATGGTCTCGTCCGAGTCCCGCTGGGTCCGCAATAACGACTCCCGGAGCAATCCATGAACAACGTCTTCATCCCCCGGGCCCTCGCGGCCCTGACTCTCGCGGGCGCCTTGGCGACAATCGGCGTCGCCCAGGAGGCGTCCCAGGACTGGTCGAAGCTCCACGGCACGTGGAGCGGCGTCCAGCAGCCGAAGCAGCTCGTGATCACCGATGAGGCGACCTGGAAGGCGGTCTGGGCCGAACACGCCCAAAACGGCGCGGCTCCGGCCGCGGCGCCGGCGGTCGACTTCACGAAGGAGACCGTCGTCGCGATCTTCCAAGGCAGCCGCATGACCAGCAGCGCGGTCGAGACGAGGATCGAGCGCAAGGACGGCAAGGTGGTCGTCGTCGTCAAGGAGGGCGCCAAGCCCTTCTCGATGCCGGTCGCCTGCCAGCCCTTCGAGATCGTGAAGCTCGCGAAGGCTCCGGTGACGATCCAGTACAACGGCAAGACGTCCGGCCCCGCGCCGAAGATCGCGGGCGCCGAGACGGCGCGCGAGACGGGCTTGCGCGACGCGGTCGCCCGGGCCTCCGGCCACCTCAAGAGCGTGTTCACGGCGAAGCCCGCCGAGACGGTCGGCTTCGACGGCGGAGCCCCGGCGGCGACGACCCTCGCCGGCGTGAACGCGGCGTTCGGCGGCCTGCAGGTCTCGCAGTTCCAGCTCCCGCCGCCTCCGGGCGAGCAGCAGCAGGAGCCGCCGAAGAAGAAGCAGGGCAACCTCCCGCCGCCTCCCGGCGAGAAGCAGGAGCCGCCGAAGAAGAAGCAAGGCAACCTCCCGCCGCCCCCCGGCGACGGCCAGGATCGCCAGAACGGCCGGGGCGGCAGCCTCCCGCCGCCTCCGGGCGAAGGCCAGCGCGGAAATCTCCCTCCGCCTCCGGGCGACAACGGGAACCAGGGCGGGAACCTCCCGCCGCCGCCGCAGTACCGGCCGAGGCCGTCGCGCCCCGGCAATCTGCCTCCCCCTCCCGGCGGAAACATCCCGATCGAGGACTCCGGGGTCACCACCGTAGGCTACTGGCACGTCTTCCCGGGCGCCTACGGCTGGCCGGTGGACCGCTACGGCGACTGGAGCTCCGAGACCGCCTCGGCCGGATTCTCCCGCGGCGGCAGCGAGACCGGCGTCACGCAGGGGACGCGCTACACCGCGAACCTGTCGAGCCGCGAGTACCGCCGCCGCTACCGGCTGTACTACCGCTACGTCGGCTACAACTGCCATCCGAACGACCCCGACAACTGCGAGCGCTGGGAGGAGCAGCGGAAGTACTTCTACGAGGACACCCGCTACGGACGCTCCAGCCAGATGAGCGTCGAAGTGGGCTTCGCGCAGGATAAGGCGCTGCTCCCCTGGGAGAAGGAGTCCTTCAGCATCAAGTACGACGGCAGCCGCGTCTGGATCGACCAGCACGAGCCGTCGTACACGTACTCGGTCCGCGGCCCGATCGTCGACCAGCAGACCGGCGCGGCGACCATGACCCTCACGGCGGGCGCGAAGATCCTCCGCGCGCCGGAGTCCGGGAAGGTCAACGCCTACATCGTCAACGAGGGCGGCAAGCTGAAGCTCGTCATCGAGGACTACCGCACCCGCGAGTACGCGGGAGAGGCCCTCGACGTCGCCTTCGAGGTCTGGCGCGACGACCCGGCGGGCTGGCGCAACCTCCTCGGCCGCGACACGAAGATGGCCGAGCGCACCAAGAACGGCCCCGTCCGCATCAACACGGCGGCCGGCGCGCAGAAACACGTCATCGACCTCGGCGTGAGCGGCTCCGCGGAGTACTACCTCGACACCTGGTCGTTCCGCCGCGCCAACAGCAAGCTGTCCTCGGGAGACTGGGTAAACCGGGGCAAGGGCAACCGCGTAAAGATGTAAGTCGCGGAAGCCTCGAACCAAAGGCCCCCGGTCCGCCAGGATCGGGGGCCTTTCGGCTTGATCTAGATTAGGTCCGGGGGTTGACCATGGTCAATAGGGATCGGGGGACCCCTCAGCTATACTAGGGCCCATGAAACAGCACTGGACCAAGTTTTCCGCCGGGCTCCTCCTCGCCGCCACCGCCGCGTCCGCGCAGACCGCGGGCGGCCTCTCGGCGATCTTCGACGGGCAGGCCGGCCTGAGCGGCATCTCCCGCGAGAGCCTGATCCCCGTCGTCCGCGAGACCAAGCCCGCCGAGCCGCGCCGCATGCCGACCGTCCGGGCCGAGGAAGCCCCGGCCGCGCCGGCCGCCGCCGAGCTCGTACCCGTGGCCCTCGAGTTCGAGGTCCCGGCCGAGATCCCCCAGACTCAGGCCGTCGCCGACCACGTCGCCCGCCTGCGCTCCACGCACCAGTTCTTTGCCGACCCCGGCTTCGACCCGGTGCGCCTCGCGAAGTTCCACATCCTTCCGTTCCCGCCGGTCACGCGCCCGCTGGCCTCCTATCTGGTGCGCGGCGTCGTGCCCGCGCCCCGCGTCGAGGTCCTCCGCCAGGACGCGTCGGTCCGCAACGTCTACCGCGACCGCGCGACGGACCCGAAGGCGCTCGAGGAGCTCGTGCTCCGCCACGGCAAGCAGCTCCGGCGCGAGCGGGGCGTGCGCGACGTCTACGTCGGCTTCGACTGCGGCGTCGAGGGCCCCCACCAGCATATCGCCCCCCACTACCCGGCGATCGTCGTGGTGACGGACGGCTCGATCGGCCTCAAGTCGGTCCGCGTCTCGATCTTCCAGAGCCTCCCGGCCTTGGCGATCGAGCCGGTCGTGTTCGTCCAGAAGTAGCCGCCGACACGCGCTGACAAGCGGGCCGTTGCCTTCCTCCCGTCGACGGGCTATAGGAACGGTATGGAGCTACGCTACTCCCTCGCCTGCGCGCTTTGCTTCGGCCTCGCGGGAGCGGCACGGGCGGTGCAGCCCCGGACGCCGCCGCCAGTGAATCCCCCCGTCGAGTCCCCGATGAAGGATATCCGCTCGGCCTGCCAGGTCGAGTTCAGCATCCTGTGCCGGACGGCGCCGAGGACCCCACGCGAGGCGAAGACCTGCCTGGCGCCCCGGGTCCGGGTGCTGCGGCCGGTCTGCCGCCGGGCGCTCGGGCTGTCTCTGCGGCAGCCCATTTAAGGAAGGCCGGGGTGAGGGGTTTCATTTTCCCCGGCGGCATCGTATACTCGATGCCGTGGGCGACAAGCTCAAGCGAGCCTTTTTCGGCCTGATCATCCTCGCGAGCCTGGGCGCCACGGCCTTCTTCGCGTTCGCGATCCAATTCGTCCGCGCCGAGCGCGCGTACCGAGAGGAGCTCGCGAACCTGGGAAAGGCGCCGGTCCGCGAGGTGCCTCCCGGCCAGCAGAACGCCGGAGAGCTGTATCTGGCGGCGGCCAAGCTGATCCCGCCGGAGCTCCGCAAAAGCGGCGGCAAGGTCCGCCTCGCGATCGAGGAGCCTTGGTCCGATCCCGACGGGACGCTCGCCCGGTGGCTCGACGAGAGCGCCCCTGCGCTTGTGTCGGCGCGCAAGGCGGCGACGCTGGCGTTTTGCGACTTCCTTCCCGGCGACGTGAAGCGCCTCAACCTCACGACGTCCGCGGGAACGGAGGCGACCCCGCTCTACGCCCTCGGGCTCGCGCTCCTGCTCGACGCGCGCCGGCGAGAGGCGGCCGCCGATCCCCAGGCCGCGCTCGAGGACGTGCTGGCGGCGCTGGCCATTTCGCGGCGTCTCCACGAACAGAAGACCCCGCTCGTGACGTATTCCCTCCTCGCGAACATCATCCAGGACGCGGCGTTCGCGCCGGCGGCGTCTCTGTTGGGCAATCCCGCCACGCCGCCGACGCTCTACGTCCAGCTCCGCGACGCGCTGGTTTCCTCCCCGCTGGCGGCGCCGGCGCTCGCCCGCGCGTTCGCCCTCGAGCGGCCGCTCTTCGAGGAGGCCAACAGCCTCTACATCCGCCGGCTCCTATGGTTCTTCCCGAAGGGCGCGATCGAGAGCCTCGTCGAGGACTGCGCGCGCGCCGAGCGCGCGTTCGCCGCGCTGCTCACGGCGTCGGCCGAGCGCAACGACCCGTCCGGCATCGACCAGCGGCAGAAGGAGCTGCGCGCGCGGTTCTCTCAAGGCGCGAGGAAGCCGCTCGAGGCGCTCGGGCTCTGCATGCAGCGGCGCAAGGAGTTCGGGGACTGCTTCTTGGCCACCGCCACGGATTTCCTCGACTACGGAGGCGTCGTGCACTGGGCGCATCTCGCGGACGCGAAGCAGCAGGTCCTTTTCGCGGCCGCGGGAGTCCGCCTGCGTGAGCTGCAGCTGGGCGTGCCGCCCTCGTCTCTGCGCGAGCTCGTCCCCGAGCACCTCCCCCGCGCTCCCTACGATCCGTTCGATTCCGGGAAAGAGCTTCGCTACAACGCCGACGGCAAGGGCTGGATCGTCTACAGCCTCGGCCCCGACCGCCATGACGGCCATGGCACCGAGCTGCCGCCGCCCCAGGAGCGAGACGACTGGCGCTCGCCGGCGAAAGGCGACGTGATCCTCGCCGCGCTCCGCTGGATCCCGCCCAAGGCGCCGCGCAAGACGTCCCGCCGGGCCGGATGACCGCCGCCGCGCTCGAGGCCGCCGCGCGGCTCCTTCGCGAGGCGCGCCGCGTGCTGGTGTTCACCGGGGCGGGCCTCTCGACGGGCTCCGGCATCCCCGACTTCCGCGGCCCCCAAGGAGTGTGGACCCGCCGCAAGCCGGTCTACTTCCAGGAGTTCCTGGCCTCCGAGGAGGCCCGCGCCGAGCACTGGGACTACAAGCTCGAGGGCTGGGAGGCCTTCAAGCAGGCGCGGCCGAACGCCGCGCATCGGGCCCTGCTGGCGCTCGAGCGCGCCGGTCGCCTGGAGCTCCTCGTCACCCAGAACATCGACGGGCTGCACCACGCCGCGGGCCACGCTCCCGAGAAGGTGGTCGAGCTGCACGGCACGAACCGGCTCATCGAGTGCCTCGGGTGCGGCGCGAGGAGCGACCCGGAGCCGGCGTTCGAGGAGTTCCGCAGGACCCGCCGCTGCCCCCGGTGCGCCTGCGGCGGACTCCTAAAGGCCGCGACGATCTCGTTCGGACAGCCGCTCCGGGCCGAGGTCCTCGAGCGCGCGTTCGCGGCCGCGCGGTCCTGCGACCTGGCGCTCGCGGTCGGCTCGACCTTGTCCGTGCAGCCCGCGGCGGGCGTGCCGCTCGCGGCGCGCAAGCGTGGGGCGCCCTACGTCGTCCTCAATCGGGGCGAGACGGAGCACGACGCCTGGGCGACCGTCCGGCTCGAGGGCGACGCCGTCGAGCTGCTGCCGGCGCTGGTCGGGGTCTGACCGCTACGACGCCTCGCCCCAGAAGTGGTAGGTCAACAGACGCGGCCCCGGCAGATAGCCGGACTCGATGCTCGCTGTCGCGAAGCCGGCCTCGGCCAACAGCGCCGGGACGTCGCGATTGAGGTGACAGCCGCCGGCGAAGACGCCCCAAAAGGGGTCCAGCCGGTCCTGCCACCGCCGGACGCCCTCGTCGGGAGCGCGCCCGTGCTCGCAGAAGAGCAAGGGGGCCCCGGGCTTCAGGACCCGCCTCAGCTCGCGCAGCGCGCGGTTGGGCTCGGGGATCGAGCACAGCGTGTACGTCATCACCGCGGAGTCAAAGCTCGCGTCGGGCGCCGGGATACTTTCGGCGGAGAGCCCCATGAGCTCCACGGGAAGGCCGTGCTGCTTGATCCGCCGCGCGGCGAGCCGGTGCATCTGGACGGCGGGGTCTAGGGCCACGACGCGCTCGACCTTCCGCCGGTCGTAATGGGGGACGTTGAGGCCCGTGCCGATGCCCACCTCCAGGACGCATCCCCGCGCGCGCGGCACGACCTTGAGCCGCTGCTCGGTGATGTCCTTCTGACCGCAAGCCAGGTCGATCAGGTACGGGAGGACGAAACGCTCGTAGACATTCACGGGAGACTCGGCGATGATAGCAACTCTTGCCCTCCGGGGAGGCGGAGGCTATCCTCCGTGGTGGCATGGAGCTTCTGCGGAAACCCCGTGGCGCGCTCGACGAGGCGAAGGAGGCCTTCGCGCGGCACCGCGTCCTGATCGCCTTCGCGGTCGTCAGCCTGCTTCTCTTGGGCTGGGTGTCGCGACGGCCGGGCTCCGTCGTGCACCGCGAGGACTCCCCCGCGGGAGAGGCGACGGCCCCCGAGACCGCCGACGGGGAGGACTCCTCGTCGCCCCTTCCGCTCTCGCCCGGCTCGCAAGCCGAAGCGGAGCCGCAAGCCGATTCGTCCGCGCGCGCCTCCGCGCCGCGGCCCCCTGGCGGCTCGGACCCCGGCTTCTCCGAAGGGGAAGACGGCGCGCCGGCCACGGCCGCCGGCGCGGGCGGCCGGGCCCGGGCCGGCAGCGGTCCCGGCGCGGCCGGGGCGGGCTCGGCCGCGGCCGCGCCGTCCGGCGC
>JACQPK010000506.1 GCA_016207565.1 Elusimicrobiota bacterium | reverse complement strand
TCGACGAGGTGGACGCGGGCGTCGGCGGCGCCGTGGCCCGGACCGTCGGCGAGCGTCTGGCCGCGCTCGGCCGCTCGCGCCAGGTGCTGTGCGTCACGCATCTGCCGCAGGTCGCGGGGTTCGCCGGCCGGCATTTCCATGTCACGAAGAGGGTCGACGCGGGCCGCACGGCGGCCCGCGTCGAGGCGTTGGACGGCGAGCGCCGGGTGAAGGCCTTGGCCGTGATGATGGGAGGGCGCGACGCGTCGGCCGCGAGCCTCAAGCACGCGCGCGAGCTGCTCGAGGAGTGCCGCGCATGAGAGTCCGGACCCGCTTCGCTCCGTCGCCGACCGGTTATCTTCACATCGGAGGGGCCCGCACGGCCCTCTTTTGCTGGCTGTTCGCGCGCCACCACCAGGGCGACTTCATCCTCCGCATCGAGGACACCGACGAGGTGCGCTCGACGCACGACTCCGTCGACGCGATCCTGCAGAGCCTCTCCTGGCTGGGGCTCGACTGGGACGAAGGGCCGCTGCTCGCCGAGGGGACCGGGGACTGGAAGGAGAAGGGCGAGCACGGCTCCTATTTCCAGATGAAGCGGACGGACCACTACAAGCGTTACGTCCGCCAGCTCCTCGACGAGAAGAAGGCCTACCCGTGCTACTGCGCGCCCGAGGAACTCGAACTGATGCGCCAGAAGGCGCTCGCCGAGAAACGCCTGGCGCGCTACGACGGGCGCTGCCGCGAGCTCACCGCGGAGCGGCGGGCGGCGCTCGAGGCCCAGGGCAAGAAGGCGTCCGTCCGGTTCCGGATGCCGGACGACGGCGAGACGATCGTCCCCGACGGCATTCGGGGCGCCGTCACCTTCGACAACAAGGTCCTCCAGGACTTCGTGATCCAAAAGACCACCGGCGGACCGACCTACAACTTCGCGAACGTCGTCGACGACCACCTGATGAAGATCACGCACGTCGTCCGCGGCGACGAGCACCTCTCGAACACGCCGTACCAGATCCGGCTCTACCAGGGGCTCGGCTTCGAGCCGCCACGGTTCGCGCACCTCTCGATGATCCTCGGGCCCGACGGCACGAAGCTGTCGAAGCGCCACGGCGCGACCTCGGTGCTCGAGTACCGCGACCAGGGATTTTTGCCGGACACGATGCGCAACTACCTGGCGCTCCTCGGCTGGTCCACCCCCGAGAGCCAGCAGCTCTTCACCCAGGAGGAGCTGATCGCCAAGTTCGGCCTCGAGGGCTGCCAGAAGAACCCGGCGACCTTCGACAACCAGAAGCTCCTGTGGATGAACGGCGAGTACATCCGCAACGCGCCCGTGTCCCGGCTCATCGAGCTGGCGGGGCCTTTCCTGCGGAAGGCGGGGCTTCCGGACCGAGCCGAAGGCACGCTCGCCGCCGCGGTGAAGCTCGAGCAGGAGAAGGCGAAGCTCCTGTCGGACCTCCCCGGGCTCGTCGAGTTCTTCTTCCGAGACCCGAGCTACGACCCCAAAGCCGTGGACAAGGTGCTGCGCGCCGCGGGAGCCGACAAGGTGCTCGAAGAGCTGGGCCCTTTCCTCTCGGCGGTGGAGCCGTTCACGGATAAGCCGCTCGAGGAGGCGATCCGCCGCTTCTGCGAGACGACGGGGCGCAAGACGGGCCAGGTGTTCCATCCGATCCGCGTCGCGGTGTCCGGCAAGACCACCGGGCCGACCCTCTTCGGGATGCTGGAGCTGTTGGGACGCGAGACCGTGCTCGCACGCCTCGAGGGCGCCCGCAGGCTTCTCGCGCATGCCTAGGCGCACCGTCCTCGCGGCGCTCCTCCTCGGGGGCTGCGCGCTGAGGCTGCCGACGCCGCCGTCGATCAACCGGCCCGTGCTCACGCCCGCCGAGGAGGTCGCCCGGATCCTGACGAAGGTCGACGAGAACGGGCTCGTCGGTTACGACTTCGGCGCTCACCCCAACAACCTCGACGCCGTTGCCGCCTACATCGCGACCTTCAGCCCGGAGTCCGAGCCCGGACGCTTTCCGACCGCCGCCACCCGGCTCGCCTACTACCTCAACGCGTACAACATGCTCGTGCTCTACGCGGTCGTCGATTCCGACCTGCGGCCCGTCGACCAGAAGCGGTTTTACCGGCGCGCGAAGATGATGGTCGGCGGGCGCCTGCGCACCCTCGCGGACCTCGAAGAGGAGATCGCGGAGCTCAAGGACGCGCGCGCCTTCTTCGCGCTCTGCGGCGGCGCGAAAGGCCATCCCAAGCTGGCGCGCGCGCCCTACGAGGCCGGGCTTCTCGAGACCCAACTCGATCAGGCGGCGCGGGACTTCCTGAACGACCCGAAGAACGTGCAGGTCGACAAGACCCGGCGGGTCGTGAGGCTCTCTCAGGTGTTCCAGTGGCGGCGCGCGATCTTCCTCGACCGCGCGGCGTCTCTCCTCGCCTACATCAACCGCTTCCGGACCGACAAGGTGCCGGAGCATTACAAGGTGGAGTTCCTGCCGTTCGACTGGACCCTCAACGCGCGGTCATGAAAGTTTGGATCGTCCTTGCGTGGCTCGCTTCCGCGGGAGCCGCGCAAGACGCGGTCGACGAGCGGCCCGTCCGCGTCGAGGCCGTCTTGACGCACCGGGCGCTCCCCGCGGAGTACGACACGGACTTCCGCAGGCTGGGAACGCAGAACGGCTGGGCCCCCGGAGCGCCGCGCCTCGTGTCGAACAAGCACGGGGCCTTCGCGGTGGTGCTGCGCCCCGAGTCGCCCCGCCGCAACGAGCTGCGGTTCGATCTCCTGTGGCGTTCGCCCGGGGGCGCGGCGTGGCGCGCGATCCTCCGGGACCAGGGCCCCGCACTGAGCGACCCGATCCTCGTCACCGACCGGCGCAACCGGCTCCACCTCCTCTATCCGTCGACTCGCGCGTGCGCGCCCGGCGGCGGCTCCGGGAACATCGTCCATCGCGTCGTGACGCGGAAGTGGTTTCGCTGGCGCGTCAAGGCCGTTCCGACGGCGAAGATCCTGGGTGACGCCGCCGCCGATTGCTCGGGCTACCCCCGCACGCAGCGCTACGGCGCCGCCGTGCACGACCCGGAGCGCGCGCTTTATCTCGTCTTCACGGACCTCGCGGGGCGTGACCACCGGATCGGCTTCGCCTCGCTGAACCTGCGCAAGCTCGCCTGGAGCCCGATGATCCCCGTGCCCGAGACCGGCACCGCCGCCGACGGGGCGGGCTACTCCTACGTCGCGCCGGGGGCGGGGCGTGAGCTGTCGTTTGTCGCCACGAACTTCCTCGACGAGAACTACTATCGCGTCTCGTGGTTCCGCAGTCCCGACCGGGGCGCGACGTGGAGCGCGACCGCGCTGTGCGAGTCCCGCGGGGAAGGCGGCCACGACTGCCTCTCCGGCGACATCCTCTCCGACGAGCGCGGCCGCACGTACGCGATGCTATTGATCGACGTCCAAGCCGGCGCCCGCACCCCGTTCGAGAACGCGGACGACTTTCCCGAACGCCGCGCCGCCTACCTCGTCTCGAGCCACGAGCCTTCCGTGGCGAGCCCGATCGTCGACCGCGAGGATCCTTCGGGCCCCTCTCCCGACTGGCGCGCGGCGCTGGGCGAGTGGGGGCCTTTCCTGATCGTGCTCGGCCCGACGGAGTCCGGCGCGGTCGGCCTTTGGGTCTCCGAGGACTCGGGCGTTTCGTGGCGCTACGCCGATCTCACCTCCCAGTTTCCGAAGGGCTCTCTTCCCTACCAGTTCCGCTTCGACAAGCGACAGTACGGCAGCCGCGTCTCGAAGCGCCCGTTCGGCCTGTTCACGGACACCTCGAACCCGGCGGCGATCAAGACCTACGAGTTCGAGCTCCGCGAGCTCAAACTCGTTCGTTAGCCGGAGGCTTACGCCGCTTCCGCGGGAGGCTGCGGCGGTCGGCGCGAGGCGCGGCGCCAGGCCAGCGGGATGAGCTTCGCCAGGATGTCGTCCATCGTGATCACGCCCTGCAGGTGGCGGTCGCGGCCGTTGTCGACGACCGGGATCGCGGGCGTCTTGTACTTCTCCATCACGAACGCGACCTCGCGGAGCGTGTCCTTCGCGCGCACGTAGCGCGGCTTCGGATAGACGAACTGGAAGACCGGGTCCGACGGCGACGCGAGCAGGAGGCGCTTGAGGAGCACCTGGCCCATGAGCCGGTTGTCGGCGTCGACGAGGTAGACGTGGTAGAGGCTCTCGATGTCGGAGAAGGACTTCAGGCGCTCGAGGACGTCCGCCACGGTCGCCGACGATGGGGCGGTGAGCATCTCCGTCGTCATGAGTCCGCCGGCGGAGTCGGACGTGTAGCCGAGGAGCGTGGACAGGCGCCGCGCGGTCGTGGTCTCCATCATCGCGAGCAGGCTGTTCGCGAGCGACTTCGGCAGCTCCTCGAGCAGGTCGGTCGTCTGGTCCGCGGGGATCTTCGACAACAGCCCCGCGGCCTCGCCGAGGTCGAGATGGTCGAGGAGCTCCTTCTGCAGCTCGAGGTCGATCTCCGAGTAGATGCGGGGCTTCACCTCGACCGGCATCGATTTGAACATCGCGACGCGGCTGGGGGCGTCCATGTTCAGGAAGAGCTCGCGGAAGTCGGCGTGAGGGATCATGGCGAGCTGCTTCTGGTCGATGGTCAGCTTCAGCGTGCCTTTTTGGGTGTTGATCGCGAGCGGCTGGATGAAGTTCCACCCGATGACGTGGTCGTTGAGATAATCGGTCCGGGCGAGGAACACCTCGACGAAGGGATCGACCCACCACTGCCAGCCGAGGCGGCGGATGAGGCCGCGCAGCCCCACGTCCACCTGCTGCAGGCGGAGCTCGTTGCCGAGTTGGAGCAGCCGGACGTCGTTGACCCGGATGACCTTCTGTCCGTTGGTGTCGACCACCTGCTTGTCGAGGATGTCGCGCACGATCGAGAAGTCGTGGATGGGGCGTAGGGGCTCGAACGAGAGGTCGGCGGCCGCGATATCCAGATTGAAGTTGAGCGAGAGCTTCTCGAGCCGCTCCCACGGGATCGCGGCGTAGCTGCGATGGAACAGCCCTCGCCGGACGATCAGATGAGTCGCGCGGGGGTAGCTGCCATGGGTCGCGAAGGCGATGTCGAACAGATCGCCGACGGGGGTGCCCTCGTTGTCGAGGACTTCCCGCTCCAGGAGCTCGGAAAAAAAGTGATGTACCGGAGGGTCGGCCGCCTGCACGGCTCGCAGTTTATCAAAGAAATCTCGACTTGAATTTGTAACAGAGCCGGGCGTACACTCCAAGAACGGTGCGGTACTTCGTATACCAGGACGCCCAGATCATGGGCCCGTTCACGCGCGAGGACCTCGGCCAGGTCCAAGGACTGCACGGCGACTCGCTGGTCTGTCCCGAGGGCTCGGTCGGGAACAAGGACACCGAGTGGCGCTCCGCCCGCGAGATCGGCGATCTCTCGACTTTGTTCGGCGCCGGCCCCGGCCTGAAGGCGGCGCCGGCCCTCGAGCTCACGGCCGGAGGGCCGCCGGACTTCTACGACCGGCTCGGCGAGGAGACCCGGTCGATCCTCGGCGGATTTGGCTACGCGGGTGAATGGACGTCCGGCGTGTTCGAGGATCCCGATTTCTTCCGGCACTGGGGCTCGCTCGTCGACTCCGCGACCGCGCGTTCCGAGGAGCTCGAGCTCGCCCAGATCAAGACGCATGATCTCGAGAAGAATCTCGACATCATGGGCGAGAAGCTGGCGCGCTACGAGCGCCAGCAGAACGAGATCCTGGAGCGCCTCAACCAGAAGGACCGCGCGCTCGAGGAGAAGCGGAAGGCCATGGAGGCGATGGAGAACCGGCTTCCGCAGCTCGAGAAGGCGCTCGAGGCCGCGCGCGAGGAGCTGCGCCAGGCGCGCGCTCGCCTCGGCGAGCTCCAGCGCGGCGCGGTCCCGCAGGCGTGGCAGGAGGCGCCCGGGGCTCAGCCTCCCGCGCCCGCGCCCGCGCAGCGACGGCGGCCCCCGGTTCCGGAGCCGGAGCCAGAGGTCGACGAGATCCCCGAGCCCGCGCCCGAGCCGCGCCGTCCGGAGCCGCGGCGCGAGTTCAAGCTCGAGCCGCCTCCCCTGCCGGAGGCGCCGCCTCCCGCCCCCGCGCGCCGCGCTCCGCCGCCGGTCGAGCGCGCGCCCGAGGCCGAACCCTACGAGCCGACGCGGTCGGAGCTGCTGCTGCCGCGCGCGTCCGAGGCCGCCGCCCCGCCTCCTCCTCCGGCGCCCGCGCCGGCCCCCGTCCGGCCCGCTCCGTCTCCGAGGCCGACGCTGACGCTTCCCGCTCCGATCAAGCTCAAGGCATCGACCCTCGAAGCGAAAGCGGCGCTCTTCACGCCGCCGATCCCGAAGGCGGCCCCGCAGCCCGCGCCGGCTCCCGAGCCGGTCGTCGATCTCGCCGCGCCTGCCGCCGTGGACGCGCCCGCGCCGTCTCCGGTCGAGGCGGTCGCTCCGGTCGCGGCGCCGCCGCCGCTCGAAGCGCCGGCTCCGGCGGCGATCGCCGCGGAGGCTCCCGCCGAGTCCGCGCCTCCCGTCGATGCCGGTCCGCCCCTGACCGCGCCGTCGATCGTCGCCGGGTCCTCGGCGGGCATCGAGCCGCTCCCGGAGGGGATCCTCGTCACCGGCTGGGGCGATCTCTCCGTGTTGCAGCCTCCCCCTCCGGTCGCCGCCCCGGCCCCGGCGGCCCAAGAGCTCCCCGCGCTGACGCCGCCGCCGGCCCTCGAGGCTCCCGCCGGAGAGCCGGTCGTCGCGGCGGCCGGACCCTTGCCGGCGGAGCCGGAGCCTCAGCCCATCGTGTTCTCGCCGGAGCCGGCGCAGCCGCCGGAGACGCTCGTACGCCGCTCGCCCGGCGCCGAGCCTGGCGCGGACCCCTCGCCGTGGGGCCTCGGTCCTTCCGAGCCTCCCGGGCCCGAGCTCGCGCCGATCCCCGCGCCGGAGCCGATGCCGTCCGTGCCGGCGGGCCTGGAGAGCCCCTCGTTCGGGGCCGCCGCGCCCGGGGCCGCCCCGCCGGGCATCGTCGAACTCACGATCACGCCGCCGTCCGAAGGCGCGGGTCCGAGTCCGTTCGAGCGGGCGCCGACCAACCCGCCGGCGCGTCTGGAGCCGGTCGGCGCGCTGGACCGGCCGCACACGATGGTGCGGTCCGTCGCGGCTCCTCCGGAGACCGTCCCGCCGGGCGACGCGCCGTTCCCGTCCCTCTCGACGCCGGCGCCGGTGGCGGCTCCCGGAGCGCCGTCGAAGATCCCGTCGCGGCCGGCCCCCGCGCCGGAGACCGCCCCGCAGACGGGAGCCGAGACGATGCAGCGCCGCCGCCAGTCGAAGACCTTCCTCGTGGGGCTCGGCGTCGCGTTCACCGGCTTGCTCGCGACCGGCGTCTTCTTCCTAAAGGATCCGAAGGCGGTCATCCAGCTGTTTACGATGAGCCCGAAGAAGAACACGCCGGCGGTCGATCCGGACGATCTTGCGGGCCCGCCGCCGACGTCGCTGTCGCAGGTGAAGCCCCATACGCCGGCGTTTCCGGCGCGCGAGCCGGGCGCGGGCCCCACGGCGACCGCGCCGCAGCCGTCGGCCGCGCCGTCGGCGGCTCCCGCGGAGACCCCGCGAGGGCGGGACTATGTCGCCGACAATATGGTCGCGGCGATCGATTTCGCGAAGCAGCAGCCGGTGGCCAAGAGCCGGCAGAAGCTCGGCTCCTGGCTTACCGCCACGCTGGTCCGGCCCGGCGACGAGGAGGAGTGGTCCGCGGGAGCGGTGGAGGCGACGATCTATCTGGTCTCCTACCGCTACTTCAAGGGAGGCCGCGCGGCGAAGCAGGAGCCGATGACCTACCTGTTCGAGGTCGACCTCGACAAGAAGGCGATCAAGGGCCGCAACCCGCTCGCCAAGGACCTCCTGGCGGGCGCCGCGAAGGCCGGGCCGGCGAAGCCCGCGAAGAAGGCCAAGAAGGCCCGCCGCGCCGCCCCGGATGCCCCGCCGCAGGCCGCCGAAGAAGAGGAGACTCCGCCTCCGCTAGACGACCTGATTGGCCCGGCGTCGCAAGAGCCCATGACCCCGGGAGCCGAGCTCACCGGGGAGTGAAAAACGCCGTCGGGGCCTTAGGAAACCCCCTGACAGCGCCGGGATTGACAATGCCTGGATTACCCTTTACCTTTATACGCTAGAGCCAACGAATACGACTTTACGGGGCGCGAACTAAACAAATGGCGGAAACCGCGCAGCATACCGTTTCTGTGGGTCTTTCCAAGCGCCTCGGCGACCTGATGGTCGAAACGGGGGTGCTTACGCCCGCCCAGCTCCATGAGGCCCTTCGGGCGCAGCAGAAGGAGGGCTCGAAGCTCGGCGCGATCCTGGTCGATAAGGGCTTCATCACCGAGGTCCAGCTCCTCCAGTTCCTGAGCCGCCAGTGCGGCATCGACTACGTCCGCATGTCCGAGATCGGCCAGGTCGCCGAGGACGTGATCAAGAAGGTCCCCGAGGCCCTCGCGCGCCAGCACGTCCTCATGCCGATCGGCATGGCGAAGAACAAGCTGCGGCTCGCGGTCGCCGACCCGCTCAACGTCCTCGTGATCGACGACCTGAAGCTCATGACGGGCTACGAGATCGAGGCGGTCCTGGCCTCCGAGTCCGACATCCTCGCGGCGCTCGACAAGCACTACGGCGCGAAGGGCTCGCAGGAGGCGCTTCAGGAGATCCTCGCGCAGAGCGACCAGGAGAACGCCAAGGCGGCCGACGGCGTCGAGGCGGAGCTGGTGAAGGAGGAGGAGCAGGACCAGGCCGCCGTCATCACGATGAAGCGGTCCGCCGAGGACGCGCCCATCATCCAGATGGTGAACCTGATCCTCGCGGGCGCCGTGAAGGCGAAGGCCTCCGACATCCACATCGAGCCGTTCTCGAAGGACGTCAAGGTCCGCTACCGCATCGACGGCGTGCTGCACGAGCAGCCCTCCCCGCCCAAGCGCTTCTACAACGCGC
>JACQPK010000505.1 GCA_016207565.1 Elusimicrobiota bacterium | reverse complement strand
CCGGCGTCGTGCAGGAGGTCCTGGGGCGCCCCGGCGAGCCCCGCGTCCGGCTCGAGGCCGTCCTGCGCACGCGCGAGCTCCCCGTCGCGTTCCCCGCCGACGTCTCGGCCGAGTCCTCCCGGCTGCCCTCCCGCGTCGAGCCGCAGGCGTGGGCCGGGCGGCGATCCTTCATCGACGTGCCCGTGATGACCATCGACGGGGCGGACGCCAAGGATTTCGACGACGCGCTGTCGATCGAGCCGCTCGGCGGCGGACGCTTCCGCGTCGGCGTCCACATCGCGGACGTCTCGCACTACGTGCGGCCGGGCTCCGCGCTGGACCGCGAGGCCAGGCTCCGGGCGACGAGCGTCTACCTGCCGGACCGGGTCGTGCCGATGCTCCCGCCCGCGCTCTCGGACGACCTCTGCAGCCTCCGGCCCGAGGTGGAGCGCCTGACCCTCTCCTGCCTCATCGACCTGGACTCCGGAGGGCGGGTCCTCGGCGCGCGTTTCGTCGAGTCCGTGATCCGCAGCTGGCGGCGCTTCACCTACGAGGAGGCCCAGGAGATCCTCGAGGGCCGCCGCGTGGCGGGCGTGCCTCCGAGGGTCCACGACGCCTTGCGGACGATGGGCCCCCTCGCCTTGGCGCTCACGAGGGCGCGCCTCCGGCGCGGGGCGCTCGACTTCACGCTGCCGGAGCACAAGGTCGTCGTCGCCCCCGACGGCGCGCCGCTGAGGGTGGAGAAACGGCCGCGCCTCGCGAGCCACCGGCTCATCGAGGAGTTCATGCTCGCCGCCAACGAGGCCACCGCGCGAGAGCTCAAGGCCGCCGGCGCGCCGCTGCTCCACCGCATCCACGAGGACCCGGAGCCCGTGCGCTTGATCGAGCTCGCCCGCGAGCTCCAGAAGCTCGGCATCCAGGTTCCGTCGAGCATCGCCGGCGCTCCGGCGCGCGCGCTCCAGCAGGTGCTGAGCCGCGCGCAGGGGCACCCCCTCGAGGAGACGATCAACTTCCTGTGCGTCCGAAGCCTGCGCCAGGCGGTCTACTCGGAGAAGGGCGCGATCCACTTTGGCCTCGGCTCGAGCGCCTACACGCATTTCACCTCGCCGATCCGCCGCTATCCCGACCTCTTCAACCACCGCGCGATCCGAGCCCTGCTCCACGGACGCTCCGGAAAGGGGCGCGGCCGCCCATACGCCCAGGGCGTGGATCTGGCGGGCCTCGCGGTCCACTGTTCCGAGCGCGAGCGCCTCGCCGCCGAGGCCGAGCGGCAAGGCGTCGACATCCTGCGGGCGGAGCTCCTGCGCGGCAAGGTCGGCCAGACGCTCGACGCGCTCGTCACGAAGCTCACGCCCGCGGGGCTCCTCGTCGCGCTCCCCGACAGCGGCGCGGTCGGCCTGGTCCGCGGGAGCTCGGCCGGCCGCGTCGGCGACCGCGTGAAGGTCCGCCTCGACCGCGTCCACGAGGGCCGCGGCGAGCTCGACTTCTCGCTCCTGTCCCCCGCCCGCCGCTAAATCGCTCCGCGAAAGTTGACACTGGGGACTGTCCCCAATGTCGACTTTCTTAATAAAATCGGCGGCATGACCATTGAACGCGCCGCCGTCGTCGGCGGAGGGACGATGGGCAACGGGATCGCCCACGTCTTCGCCCTCGCCGGGATCCCCGTGACCCTCGTGGAGGTCGACCAGACCCGGCTCGACCAGTGCCTCGCGACGATCCAAAAGAACCTCGAGCGGCAGCTCGCCAAGAAGACGATCACGCAGGACGCGCTCGTCGCGGCCAAGGGGCGCCTCACGGGCGCGGTCCGCCTCGAGGAGGCCGCCTTCGCCCAGGTCGTGATCGAGGCCGTCCCCGAGAAGATGGACCTGAAGAAGCGCGTCTTCAAGACGCTGGATGCGGCCTGCCCGCCCGAGACGATCCTCGCCTCCAACACCTCGTCGCTCTCGATCACCGAGCTCGGCGCCGCCACGAGCCGCCCCGGGAAGGTCATCGGCATGCACTTCATGAACCCGGTGCCCGTGATGCGCCTCGTCGAGATCATCCGAGGGATCGCGACGACGGACGAGACGTTCAACCAGGTGCGCGAGCTCTGCGTGAAGCTCGGCAAGGACCCGGCCTGCTCGAAGGATTACCCGGGCTTCATCTCGAACCGGATCCTCATGCCGATGATCAACGAGGCCTGCTTCGCGCTGATGGAGGGCGTCGGCACGAAGGAGGACATCGACGCGGTCATGAAAGGCGGCATGAACCACCCGATGGGGCCGCTCGCGCTGGCCGATCTCATCGGCCTCGACACCTGCCTCTACATCCTGGAGGTGCTGCAGCAAGGCTTCGGCGATCCGAAGTACCGGCCGTGCCCCCTGCTGCGCAAGCTGGTCGAGGCCGGAAGGCTCGGCCGGAAGACGGGAAAAGGGTTCTACGACTACCCATGAACTTCGAACTGACCGACGAGCAGAAGATGGCGCGCGACACCGCGCGGGAGTTCGCGCGCAAACGGCTCGCGCCCGTGGCGCAGAAGCTCGACGAGGAGGAGCACACGCCGCGCGAGCTCTACGCCGAGGCGGCGGAGCTCGGCTTCTTCGGCATCCTCATCCCCGAGGAGTACGGCGGGCTCGGCCTCGACTACGTGGCCTACTGCCTCGTGATGGAGGAGATCGCCCGCGTCTGCGCGGGATTTCAGGTCTGCCTCACCGTCCACAACTCCCTGGTCTCGACCGCCCTGCTCAAGTTCGGCACCGGCGAGCAGAAAACGCGCTGGCTGCCCAAGCTCGCGTCGGGCGAGCGGATCGCGGCCTACAGCCTCTCCGAACCGGGCTCCGGCTCCGACGCCGGCAGCCTCAAGTGCGGCGCCCGGCTCGAGGGCGACCACTACCGCGTCAACGGCGCCAAGACCTGGGTGTCGAGCGGCGACGTCGCGGACCTCTTCCTCGTCTTCGTGCTCTCCGACCCCGCGCGCAATAGCCGCGGCGTCTCCTGCCTCGTCGTCGAGCGGAGCACGCCGGGTTTTACCATCGGCAAGAAAGAGAAGAAGCTGGGCATCCGCTCCTCCTCGACGCACGAGCTCCACTTCGCGGACGCGAAGGTCCCCGCGACGAATCTCGTCGGCGCCCCGAACGAAGGCTTCAAGGTCGCGCTGACGCAGCTCGACGGAGGGCGCGTCGGCATCGCGGCCCAAGCCGTGGGCATCGCGCAGGGCGCCTTCGACGAGGCCGTGAGCTACGCGCGCCAACGACAGCAGTTCGGCAAGGCGCTGACCGAGTTCCAGGCCACGCAGTTCAAGCTCGCCGACATGTCGATGAAGATCGACGCCGCGCGCTTGCTCACGCTGCGCGCGGCCTCCCTCATGAACGACGGCAAGCGGGCCACGCGTGAGGCCTCGGCCGCCAAGCTGTTCGCCTCGGAGACGGCCAACCAGGTCGCCTACCAGGCGCTCCAGCTCCACGGCGGCAACGGCTACATCCGCGAGTTCCCGGTCGAGCGCTACTTCCGCGACGCGCGGATCACCGAGATCTACGAAGGCACCTCCGAGATCCAGCGCCTGGTGATCTCGCGCGAGGTCCTGAAGGAAGCCGCCGAGGCCGCCCCCGCGCCCGCGACGCGGTAGTGCTCGCGCTCGCGCTGCTCGTGGCCCAGGCCGCGTCCGCCTGCGACCGGGTCGTCTGGCTCCGGCTGACGCCCGAGTTCCGCGCCTCGTCCGGCTCCGTCTCGGTCGAGGTCCGGTTCCGGGGCGACCCCTCCGGCGTCACGCGCCTAAATAGCCCGGACCGCGCCCGCCACGGCGGGCGCCTCGAGGACCTCCGCGTCGACCGGCCGGCCAGGTTCGGGCGCGACGGCGAGCTCCGCGTGATCCGCCACAAGCCGTCGGCCGACCTCCGGCTCACGTACCGCCTCCTCGAGCAGCCGGGTCACGACGACAGCCACGACGTCGCGGGCATCATCCGCAAGGAGCTCGTCCACCTGATCGGCTCCCACGCCTTCGTCCTTCCCGAGACGGACGGGGAATCGGTCTACGACCTCGCCTGGAACGCGCCCGCGGACTGGAGCTCCGCCGACAGCTTCGGCGCGTCGGGGCTCGGGCGCAGGGTCTGCACGGGCCTCGACACCTTCCGCCATGCCGTGTTCGCGGCCGGACGGCTGCGCCTCACGGAGCGGGCGGTGCGCGGGAAGCCGGTCTGGCTCGCGACGAGCGGAGCGTGGACCTTCAGCGACGCGGAGCTCGCCGACGTCATGGCGAAGATCTTCGAGGCCGAGCGCGGCTTCTGGAACGACGACGACTTCCCCTACTATCTCGTGAGCCTCGTCCCCCGCGTCGGCGAGGGGCATCACGGCTCGGCGTTCACGAACTCGTTCGCGTTGTGGGCCGGCTCGACGATCGAGCTGAAGGACGGCCTGACCGAGACGCTCGCCCACGAGCTCTTCCACGCGTGGAACGGCGGGAAGATCCGCAAGGACGAGCTCGAGTCGCGGATGTACTGGTTCAGCGAGGGGTTCACCGACTACTACACGCGCCTCCTGCTCTTGCGCGCCGGGCTCCTCTCGCTCGAGGAGTACGTGTCGGCCGTCAACGAGAAGCTCCGCGAGTACTTCTCATCGCCGTCGCGCGAGGAGCCCAACGAGCGGATCGCCAAGGACTTCTGGAACGACTACGACGTCCAGCGCCTGCCGTACCGGCGCGGCGACGTCCTCGCGCTCAAGTGGAACGCGGAGATCAAGCGCCGCTCCGGAGGCGCCCGGTCGCTCGACGACGCGATGCGGGAGCTTTTCCGGGCCGCCGTCGGACGCGGGGTGCAGGCTTCCTCGAAGACGATCACGGAGCTGTTCGCGCCGCTGGCGCCTTCCGTCGAGTTGGACCTCGAGCGGGTCGTCGAGCGCGGCGGGCTCGTGGACGTGCCCGCGGACGCCCTCGGGCCCTGCGCGAGCCTGTCTCACGACGCCCCCGTCGCCTTCGAGCTGGGCTTCGACTGGAAGCGGAGCGAGCCCGACAAGATCGTGCGCGGCGTCGTGGAGGGCTCCGCCGCGTGGCGGGCGGGTCTTCGCGAGGGCCAGGAGCTCGGGTCGATCGACATCGTCCACGGGAACGCGACGAGGGAAGTCGGGCTGACCGTCTTCGAGGGCGAGGCGAAGCGGCCGATCCGCTACCTCCCGGCGAGGCCGCTCGGCGGCCCGCCGACCCCACGGTTTGCGCTCGACGCGGACCGGGTCGCCCAGGATCGCGCCGCCTGCCTGGCTTGGCTCCAGGAGGCGCGATGAGCGACCCGACGACCGTCCGCCGGGCGCGCCGCGAAGACACCGCCGCGATCGCGGACTTCCAGTGCCGGCTCGCCGCGGAGACGGAGGGGCTGCGGCTCGACGGGCCGACCGTGCTCCGCGGCGTGCGCGCGGTGTTCGAGGACCCTGCCAAGGGGGCCTACTGGGTGGCCGAGCGCGGCGGCCGCGTGGTCGGCTGCCTCCTCACGGTCCCCGAGTGGAGCGACTGGCGCAACCGCGCGGTCTGGTGGATCCACTCCGTCTACGTCGATCCGAAGCACCGGCGCGCGGGGGTGTACCGCTCGCTCTACGCCGAGCTCAAGCGTTTAGTCGAGGGTGCCGAGGAGCTGGGCGGACTGCGGCTCTACGTCGACCAGCGCAACGCCCGCGCCTGCGGCGCCTACGAAAAGCTGGGGATGCGCCGCGACCACTATTACCTCTACGAGTGGCTAAAATAGAAGGGGAGGCATTGTGGCGAGAAAATCGAAGGGCCCGCCCCTCGGCCGCCGGCCGGCTCCGAAGGAGCGGCCGGGAGACGAAGCCCCGCTCGACCTCGACGAGATCGGCGGGGTGAACGAGGCGCATCCCGGCCGCGACCGCGACATCGGCGGATAGCTTGCGATCCGCCGGGCGATATTGATAGCGTAGCGCCATGCCCGAGGCGAAAACGCTCCGCGTACTCCTGATCGACAACGAGCCGAGCACCCAGGCGCTCCTGGAGAGCAGCCTCCGGTCGCTCGGCCATACGGTGACGCTGGCCGAAGACGGCGCCGCGGGCGTGGAGCTGGCCAAGCGCGACCCCGCGCCCGAGCTGCTGGTGGTCGACCTGACGATGGACCCGAAAGGGACGGAGCTCGTGCTCGAGGAGATCTCCCTCGACCCGAGGTGCGCGAATGTCCCGGCGATCGTGCTCAACGTGCAGCGCTACGCGACGCTCCGTCGACGCGTGGGCGAGCGGCCGCGCGTCACGCTGTATAAGCCCTTCCGCCTGCCCGAGCTGCAGAACGCGATCGCGCAGGCCCTCGCGACCGCCCCGCGCTAAGTGGAGTTAGTAAAGTGGGGACTGTCCCCACTTTACTAACTAGGCTGCGGCGCCGACCGTTTCGGAGTGCTGGCTCAGGTCCAGGCCGGCGTCCTCCTGCTCCGGGCGCACGCGGATGCGGATCAGCGCGTCCGTGACGTGGTAGAGCACATACGAGCCGCCGAAGCTGAACACCGCTACGATCCCCAGCGCCCCGACGTGGCGCAGGAAGATCGTCGGATCGCCGTAGATCAGGCCGACCTTGTCCGCGAACACCCCGGTCGCGATCATCCCGACCATCCCGCCCACCCCGTGGCACGGAAACACGTCGAGCGTGTCGTCGAGGCGCGTGCGGGACTTCCAGCCCGTGGCCAGGTTGCTCACGAGGCTCGCCAGCGTCCCGATGAAGAGGCTGTGGCCGACCGTGATGAACCCGGCGGCGGGCGTGACCGCCACCAGGCCCACGACGGCCCCGACCGCCGCTCCGAGGGCCGACGGCCTCCGGCCCCGCACGGCGTCGAAGAAGAGCCAGGCCAGCATCGCGGACGCCGACGCCGTGTTCGTCGTCAGGAACGCGCGCACGGCCGTCTCGTTGGCCGACAGCGCCGAGCCCGCGTTGAAGCCGAACCAGCCGAACCAGTGCATCCATG
>JACQPK010000499.1 GCA_016207565.1 Elusimicrobiota bacterium | reverse complement strand
GCCCGAAGGTCGCCGAGTATGCCTGCGCAATGAGGTCGGCGCAGGCCTTGCTCACGTCGTAGGGATGCCGCCCGCGCAGAGGCATCGACTCCGTGTAGGGCAGCTCGGGCTGGTAGCCGTACGCCTTGTCGGACGACGCGATGACGATCTGCTTCACGAGCGGGCTGCGGCGGCACGCCTCGAGGACCGTCCAGGTGCCCTTGATGTTCGTCTCGAATGTCGAGAGCGGGTTCCGGTTCCCGATCGGCACGATCGCCTGCGCCGCGAGATGCAGGACGGTCTCGATCTCGTACTCACCCAGCGCACGCTCGACGACCTCGCGGTCGCGGACATCCCCGCGGACGACCTTCACCCGGTCGATGAGGCGGCTCAGCACGAGGTTCGACTCGGGGACCCAGTCGCGCACGAGGCAGACCACGTCCGCGGTCTCAGCCAGGAGCTGGCGCACCAGCCAGCCCCCGACGAGGCCCGTCGCGCCCGTCACGAGGGTCCGTCGGCCCTGCCAGAACCCGCTCAGGTGCGCTCCATCCAGCCGGGCCGCCCGGAGGCCCATTCCTCATTCAAAGCCACCACGTCTCGGTAGGTGTCCATCGCGGCCCAATAGCCATCGTGCTCGTACACGGCCAGCTGCCCGTCCTGGGCCAGCCTCTGAAGCGGTCCGTGCTCGAAGAATTCGCCGGCGTGGATGTATTCGAGGGCGCCCGGCTCGATCACGAAGAAGCCGCCGCTCACCCAACCCTCGTGGAGGGGCGGCTTCTCGCTGAAACGCACGGCGATCCCGTCCTGCACGTCGAGCTCGCCGAACCGGGAGAGCGGGCGCACCCCGGTGACCGTGACGAGGCGGCCGAGCCGCTGGTGGAGGTCCATGAGCTTCCCGATGTCCACGTTGGAGACGCCGTCCCCGTAGCTGCACAGGAACGTCTGCCCGGAGAAGTATCGGGATGCGCGGAGGAGCCGCTCGCCGGTCGCGCTGTCCGGACCGGTGTCCGCGAGCGTGACCTTCCAGTCCCGCTCCTCTTTCAGGCCATTGAGGTATTCGACCTTCTGGGTACCCAAGTCAAGGCGGATGTCGGTCTTCATCGCTCGGAAGTTCAGGAAGTAGTCGCGGATCACTTCCCCCTTGTATCCAAGGCAGAGGACGAACTCATTGTGGCCGTACCGCGAATAGTGACGCATGATGTGCCAGAGGATCGGTCTCCCGCCGACGTCGACCATCGGCTTCGGCCGGAATTCGGTCTCTTCGCGCAGCCGCATCCCGAGCCCGCCGCACAGGATGACGACCTTCATCGGATCCAGATGCCGAGCTCCGCCATCACCTCGGGGTGGGCGCCATCGCCGAGCGCTGCCACTCGACCGTGCGACGGATCCCATCCTCGAGCGCGATGTGCGGTGCGAATCCCAAGAGTCGGCGCGCCTTCTCGACGGATGGCACACGAAGATAGACCTCGGGGACCGGCAGTGGGGCGAATCGATAGCCGGCCGTCGATCCGGTGACGCGCAGGACCAACCGGGCGAGATCGATGCTCGTCACCGTCTCGGCAGGGTTGCCGATATTGAAGATCTCACCGACCGCGGCCGGCCGGACGAGACAGGCGGTGACCGCGTCGGCGAAGTCATCGATGTGGCACCAAGAGCGGATCTGGGTCCCATCTCCGTACACCGTGACGGGCTGACCGCTGAGCGCGGCGATTACCATGTCGTGGACTGCCCCCTCCGCCACCTGCCGTGAGCCGTAGATGTTGAAGGGCCGAATGACCACCGTGCGCATGAGGCCGTCGCGATGGTAGGCGAGCGCGAGGTGCTCGGTCGCGAGCTTGGCGGCGGCGTAGGCCCACCGGCTCTCGGTCGCCGAGCCGATGCTCGTCGGCCGCGCCTCGTCGACGTATGCGGCGTCGTTCCCGTTCACTTCGGAGCTGGAGAACATGACCACGCGCTCGCAGCCGGCCTGGACACTGGCCTCGAGGCAGTTGTAGGCCCCGAGCAGGTTGACGATCAGCGTCTGCCGAGCGTGCGCGCCGACGGTGCGCGCGCCCACGATCGCGGCCAGATGCACCACGAGCTCGTGCCCACGGATCGCGGCGGCAAGCTGGTCGCGATCAAGGACATCGCCACGGATCTCACGGATGGACGGACGCTCCCGACCGACGAGCGCGAGGGCATCGTGATGGAAGCTGTCGTAGACGGTCAGCTCGTTCTCCGCGGCCAGCCGCTCGATCAGATGCGACCCGATGAACCCGGCTCCACCGGTGATGAGGATCGTTCGTCCGCGCAACGTGTCGGTCACGGCATGACCCTCCGGTAGCGTTGCGGTCCATCCATCAGGCACATACGCTGCTCGATCGGCATGATCGGGGATACTAGAGTGCGCTGGCTGCCGGTCGGACCGATGCTCCGACGCGTGTCGGTCGCGCTGACCGGGGTCTTCCTCGGCGTGGCCCTCGGCCTCGCGCTGTCCATGGGCGAGCTTGCGGCGGTCGCAGCGGCGCTGGTCGTCGGCCTCGTCACGACGGTCCTCCTCCACCGTCTGGTCCCCCCAGCGCATCGCGGACTCGTGGCGGCGATCATCTCGCTCGCGGTGAGCCTCCGGCTCGCAGCCGCCGCGTCGATGTACGTCGCGGCCGTCTGGCTCGGTCGCGACGGTTTCATCACCGGTGACGACAAGGGCTACGCGGACCTCGCATGGGGTGTCGCCCAGTACTGGAGGGGGGCCCCCGATCCCACGTACCTACCGCCGACGTGGAACGGCGCTGCGTACTTCCTCGGGCTGTTCACCTACTACGAGAGCGCCATCTTCTACGTCTTCGGCCGGCAGGTCCTCATGGCGGAGTTCATCAACGCTGGATTCGCGGCCGCGATGCTCCTCCTCGTTTTCGATCTCGCGCGGCGGCTCTTCGGCGCGCGCGCCGGCGCGGCTGCCCTCGTCGCTGCCGCGTTCTTCCCGTCGCTGGTCCTCTGGTCCGCGCTCAACCTGAAGGACGCGCTCGTCCTGCTGCTCGTGGCGACGGCGTTCTGGCTGATCCACCGCTTCCAGGTGACACGGTCCTGGCGGGTCTTGGCCGCCATCTTCGTCCTACTGGTGCCGATCCACGAGCTCCGAAGCTACGTGTTCTTCGCCATCGCGGGCGCCGTCCCCCCAGCGGTCGCGGTGATGGCGAAAGCGAGGCTGAGGGAGCGAGCGGCGTGGACGGCAGTCTCGACGGTCCTCACCGCCGCCCTGATGATCAACTACGGCCTGCTGAACTGGCTACCGGTCTCGCTGGTCGGGTTCGAGGCGATCCGGCAGGCGATGGCCTCCGGAGCGCGCACGAGCTTCGTCGAGTCGCCTCCCGCCGTCGTGCGACCAGGCGACGCGTTCGTCGTCACGGGAGCCTCTTCATCGACGGGGCGGGGGATCGCCGCTCCCCCAGGTGCCGCGTCCGGCGCGCCTTCCGCCGCCACCGGTGCCCCGCCGGGCGCCGCGCCAGAGATCGTCCGCGTGGGCACGGATACGCGCGTCGTGCTCGCGGCCTCGAGCGCGTCGAGCGCGACCACCGGGGTCACCCACGTCAGGGCAGGCGACATCGTCATCGTCGGCGCCCCAGGAACGACGCCCACCCGAACGACCCCGGCGCCCGTGCAGGTCACCGAGCAGAGACAAGCGCTGCAGGGCGTGATGCGGCCCGGCGACGTCTTCATCGTCGTCACCGCCTCGCCGAGCCCGTCGGCCAGCCCTGCCGCGCCGGGTCAGGGGCAGGTCACGGTGACAGCGCCTCCAGCCGCCGCGCAAGGCCCGGCGCGCCAGATCGTTCGTGTGCGCGCCGACACGCACCTGGTCCTCGTTGCAGCGTCGGGGTCAGAGAGCTCTACGCCGGGCGTGACCTACGTGAGGCCGGGCGACATCGTGGTGGTCGTCGACGAGGCGGAGGCCACGGAGAGCCGCGGCACCCCGACGCCCCTCCAGCTCACGGACGTGCGCGGCGAACCGAGCGTCACGCTGATCAACTGGTCGGATCGCCAGACCGGCGTCGCTCAGAGGACCCTCGCGCACGTCCCCACGGGCATCATGCACGTCCTCTTCGCGCCATTCCCGTGGGAGATCGACCGTAGGTCGGACCTGCCCGTGGCCATCGACATGCTCCTGTGGTACGCGGTGCTCCTCTTCGGTGCGTGGACCCTTTGGCGAGCGCGGGGCGCCTGGAGGTCGTTCCTGCCCATGCTCCTCTATGTCGCGGCGCTCCTCGGCCTCTTCGTATTCATCCAGGGCAACCTCGGCATCCTGTTCCGGCACCGCTCGATGGTCTTCCCGTTCGCCGTCGCACTCGCGGGCCCGGGGATCGCCGCGCTGGCGACGCGGATGGGCACGCTCCTGCGTCGGCCGGCCGAGGTCAGCGCGTCCGGGCCGACGACCCCGGCGCGAGGAGGGCCCTGAACCGGTTCCCGAGCGTCGGCCACCCTCCCAGCCGGACGCGCGAGACCAGCACCGCGACCAGACCGATCGCGTACTTGACCAGCGCCGCACCCGAACGCGGGCGTGCTCCCTCAACTCGGTACGGCCAACCGGTCTCGTACACGTCGAAATGGAGCAGACGGTAGCCAAGGCGCCGGGTGAGGAACGCCGCCTGGGCCGATCGCCCCGCGAGGACGAGGTGCGTGGGAGGTACGCTGCTCGGGCGCTCAGGGCCGAGCAGACGCCGGAGACGTTTCGAGGCGACCGACGCGAAGTAGACCAGGCTCATGTTGCTCTGGAGCGGCCCCTCGACGAATAGGATCCCGTTCGGCGCGAGGAGCGTGCCGAGGGACCGCATCGTGCCGTAGGGGTCGGCGAGGTGCTCGAGGACGTCGCCGAGGTGGATGATCTCGAATCGCTGCCCGCTCGATCGGACCGCCTCGAGGTCGTATACCGGGATCCCGGTCCTCCGCGCGCCCTCGATCGCGCTCGGTTCGTATTCGATGCCCACGCAGTCGAAGCCGGCCGCCGCGGCCGCGACGAGGAACGAGCCGTTGCCGCATCCGAAGTCGAGCAGCTTCCTCCGACCGCCGCTCCATCGTCTCAGCAGAACGGCCGATGCGCGATAGCGCTCCGGCCTGATCTCCGGGTAGTGGCGATCGTGATAGCTCTCGGACGCATACATCGCGGCGAGCTCCGAGTCGGTGGGAAGCGGGTCGACATAGGTCGCTCGGCACGCGGCGCAGCGGACGTAGGTGAAGTCGCGGCCATTCCAGTGCGTGCGGTAGGGGAACGCCACGCCACTCGGCGATCCCTCGCAGAAAGGGCATGATCTATGGCCGGCCGACGGCGTCGAGCGCGACAGGATCATAGAATACCGACCCGGCACGCGTTGGATCCCAGGCGGTGCACGCCGGACCTGGACAGATCAGGGGGAAGCCGATCCGAGCAGCACGTCCGGGGGCGACCCCACATCCACCGTCCCCGCCCGCCAGCCCGCGCCTCGTCACGCCGCGCCGGAGTCTCGACCGGTGGGCGAGCTGGCTGCTCGCGGCAGCGACCGGCACGCTGAGCGGGGCGGCCGTGGGTCTCCCGCTGGCGGCGGGAGACCCGGCCCCGCTCCTCGCATTCCTCGTCACGGGCGCAGCTCTCGCGGCGACCGTGCGTGCGTTCGTGCCCGAGGCATCCATCTCGACGCTCGCCCGCGTCGTCGCCCTCGCGTTCGCGCTGCGGGCGGCGGTCGCCGTCGTCATTCACACGGTCGCGCTGTGGGCAGGTCGTGGCGGATTCATCACGGGGGACGACGCCGGATACGCGGCGCTCGCGTGGGGGTTCGCCCAGTATCTGCACGGCCGTCCCGAGCCGCCATTCGTCCCGCCGCACTGGAACGGCGCCGCGTATCAGTTCGGACCGTTCACCTACCTCGAGGCCGCCGTCTTCTACGTGTTCGGACCTCGCGTGATCCTGGTCGAGTTCCTCGACGCCGGCCTAGCGAGCGCGTCGATCGTGTTCGTCTACCGGATCGCCCGCGCGATCCTCGGGAGGCCGGCGGCCACGGCCACGTCCTGGATCCTCGCCGTCCATCCGTCGCTCATCCTGTGGTCGGCCTTGAACCTCCGCGAGGCGCTGGCCTACCTCACCGCGTCCCTCACCCTCTGGATCCTCGTGGAGCTCCGACGGACCCGACGCGTATCGCTCGCGCTGGCACTGATCGCCATGCTCATGTTCGCCAAGGAGGTCAGGGGGTTCGCCTTCGCGGGCCTGGCGCTCGCGACGGTGACAGCGGCCGCCGCGATCCCCTCGCGAGCCCGTGGCTCGACCGTCCTGCGTGTGGGCGGGGCCATCGGCGGAGCCGCGGCCATCGCACTCCTCGTCGCGGCCGCGCTGCCCGGCCGACCGCTGGCCCCATACCTGCTCTCGCTGGAGGCCATCCGCCAGGCGATGGCCAATGAGGCGCGGACGGCGTTCCACCCGCCGAGACCGGTCGTCGCGTCCGATGGGGACACGTTCGTCGTCAACAGCCGTCCCACGGGCGGCTCGCTCGTGGTCCCGTTCGGAGAGTCCGAGCTACCGACCTACCTCGGCAGCGCCGCGCCTTCGCGAGCCGTCGATCCCGGCCGGAGCGAGCCCCGCGTCGTCGTGGCGCGTCCGCCGGCCCGCATCGAGCTCGCCGACGGCGAGGTCGGGCCATCCGGCCTGG
>JACQPK010000498.1 GCA_016207565.1 Elusimicrobiota bacterium | reverse complement strand
TCCTCTGCGTACCTCTGCGTTATTCCGTTTTCCCTGCTACCGGGGAAACTTGGAGGCCGAATCCAATCAGCTAAGTTGTTACCGAAGCGCCCCTGGAAAACGCTGACGCGAGACGCTATCCTCAGTCCATGGCGGGAGGACCGACGCGGCGAGAGATTCTCGTCGCGGCGCTCGCGCTCGGCCTCGGCGCCGCCGGGGCCTTCGCCTTCAGGGCTCGCTCCCGGGCGCCCTCCGCCGCTCCCCGGCCGCGCGTCGCGGTGCCGCTTCCGCCGGCGGCGCGTCCCGTGGAACAGTCCGCCGACCCGGCGGACGCCGAGTCCGACCGGTTGTGGAAGCCCGCGGAGCCGGAGGACGTCACCTACGGCGATTTCATCGCGATGCTCGGGTTCGAGGCGAAAGACCCCGTGGTCGCCCCGGCGGCCCGAGAGCTGGTCAAGGCGTTCGCGGCCGAGCCGGAGCTGCGCGAGGCGGCCCTCGAGTTCGCGGCAGCGGAGGACCGGGGCGAGGAACGCAATGCCGCCCAGTTCCTGGAGACCGTCGGCCGATCGCGCGCCTTCGAGCGCGTCATCTCCAGGTTCGCCCACCAGCCCGGAGCTTCGGCGGCCCTGCTCGCCTTCCTGATGAAGCCGCAAGCGGCTCCGCTGGCGGCCTGGGCAAAGCGCATCGTGGGAAAGCCGAACGCCTCCCTCGGCCGCGCGTTGGTGCGGGGCCAGATCCCCGCCGGCCAGTCGTGGAACGGAGCCGGGAACTATCTCGGAACGGCGGCGATCGTGGCGCAGGAGCTTCAGCGGCGCCAATCGGTGCTGGCTTCCACCGGCACGCTCACCGCCTCCGCCCGCGCCTCCATGTCCGCCTCCGCCGCGGGCCTCCCCTCGGGAGCCGCAGCGCACTCCGCCGCCTCCGGTAGGGAAGACGACGGCCCACTGCCCGGCGCCCACGACGTCGACACGAAGCTCAAGGGGACCATCCGGCAGCCCGGCTCCGAGATCATGAAACGCCTCCTCGAGCAGTACCCGTGGCTGACGAACCTGAGCCAGTCGGAGCTCCTCGAGCTCATCCGAGGAGGAATGGTCGACGACCACGGGCTCTGGGGCGCCTGCTTCGCGCTCAAGATGTGGAAAGAATGCCAGCGCGCTTGTGCCGCCGACGACGGGGTCCGCGGCAGCGGAACGGAGCGCCGGATCGTGCCGAAGTGCCAGGCCACGCCTGCGTGGAACTCGTGCCTGGACTGGAAGGGCTCCGAGGAAACGTGCGTATCGCGCTGCAAGTTCCAGCAGCCGTGCACGGTGCCGAGCGGCGTGTGGTCCCGCTTCTGCGGCCACCAAATCCAGTGCTGCTCCTGCTGCGGCGGCGGACTGTGCACTCGCCGGGACTGTTGCCGGTCCAGCTTCCACGACGGCGACCGCTACGCGAAGACCCAGCCCCACCGCGTTTGCCTCCCGGCGTGGGACGGGCTGGCCGCCGCGGGCACGGGCTCCGGCGGCGACTCGACGGGCGGTGGAACGACGCAGACGAACACCGCGACCGGCGCGACCCCTTCTCCCCTGCCCACGCCGGCGAAACAGTGGGTCGGCCAGACGAATATCAGCGATCCGGCCACCTGCATCCGGAAACAGTGGACGAACTGGTCCGACGGCAGCACGTCCGACTACCTGGAGCTCCCGATGCCGGGCTGCCAAACCTGTTCCGAGAACGCGGCCCAGCCCAAATGCAAGTGAGCCGCGCGAGGTCGCGGGAACGATGACGTCCGAGCCAGGCGAGCGCGCCGGGCGCTACCACCTCGCGGGGCCGCTGATCGCCGGCTGGGATTGGCACCGCAAGCGGTTGACGCTCGCGCTCCTCTTCCTCGCGCTTTGCGCGACCCTGCTCGGCCTGATCGCGAGGCATCTCCGGTCCGAGCGCGGCTGGCGCTCGGGCGCCGCCGCCGAGCTCCGGCGGCGAAGGCTCTATCTCGGAAGCTCGGGCTCGACCGAAGACGCCGCCGCGCGCTCGCGCCTCTTCGGCCGGGTCGGCAGGTCCACTCGCGGCATGCTCGAGGAGCTCATGCGGGAGTTCTCTCGCGACGGTCCCCCCGAGGCAATGGCGGCGGCCGCCCAGGCGTTCGTGGAACCGCCGGAAATCGCGGAGGCTCTCGAGGGGGCCATCCGGCCCGCGCGCGGCGGCAGGCCGACGGCCGCACGGTTCGTGGAGAGGCTGGCGGAGCTGCCCGACTTCGAGTCCTTCGCGGAGCGAGCGGAGTCCGACGCCGCGTTTTCCGCGGCCGTGCTGCGAACGCTCGAGCACCCGACGGTGCTCCGCGTGCTGCTCGAGAGGAGGCGGCCGAAAGGCAAACGGAGCCATGCGCTTGCCCGCGCTTCCCGCTCCGGGCAGCGTCCGCGGGGACATGCGGCCCTCGCGGCGGGGCCCGGCCGCGCCGCCCGGGCCCCGGGCGACTTCCTCGCGGCCGCGTCGAGCGGGACGTGGCGGGCGGAACAGACGGAAGCGCCGGGGCCCGGCGCGCACGGCGTGGTCAAGCTCGGCCCGGTGGGGCCGGTGGGGCGAGACACGACCGAGGACCTGTTCGCCTCCGTCTTCGCCACGCTGCCCAAACCGGCGCGCGCTCGCCTCAAGCGGCTCTGCGACGAGCAGGGGGTCTGCGACCCGGCTCAGGCCTGCCGAGCGGCCGACCTGGAAGCGGAATGCCGGAAGGCCTGCGCGGAGAGCTCCCGCTGCAGCGGACTCGGCCTCCCAGGCGCGACGGCGGCACCCGCCTCGTCTCGACTCTCCCCTTCGTCCTCGGCGGTCGGCGACGACGCCGACACCGTTCAAGACGAGCATGACGACAACGGC
>JACQPK010000492.1 GCA_016207565.1 Elusimicrobiota bacterium | reverse complement strand
GGTGAGCGGGCGGCCGCGCGCGCTCGACGGCGCGCCCGAGATGAAGCCGGGCGACCGGCTCATCAGCTACGGCTTCTACCTCCACGGGCTCCCGTTCTACACGGAAAGCCCGGTCGACGTGGTGAACTGGGTGGGGGAGCTCCACTACGCGAAACGGAACCCCGCGAACAAGGCCCGCTTCGGCGACGACGACACGATCCGGCGGCTTCCCGACCCGGACCGGACGACGTTCGTCGCGCTGCGGCTGAGGGAGGCGTCCTACCTGACGACGCTGGCCAAGCCCGCCGAGATCGACGGCATGAGGACGTACGGGCCTTGGGCGCTGGCCAAGTTCACGCCGGTCAAGGCGCCGGCGCGCTCCCGACCGGGCCGTTTAGGGTCACCGTCGTCCGGCGACGGTCGCGCGCCCGCGCGCTGATCGAGTAGCGCGAGTCCGACGCCGCCAGCACGAAGCGCTCCGGGTCGAACAGTTGCCCCATCGCGGCCTTGAACTGCGCCACGTCGCCGCTCGCCACGGCCAGGTCCGCCAGGCTGCTCGTATAGGCCCCGCGCTCCGCCTTGTAGCGCTCCTGGACCTCCGCCAAGACGAGGAGCCCCTGCTGCGCGCGCGCGATCGCCTCGACGTCGGCGGGCGTCGGCTTGAGGCCCTGCGCCCACACGCTCACGACGGCGAGGCCGACGAGCGTCACGAGCGAGGCGAGCGCGGTGACGAGCGACTCCGACGGGCTCTTGGGACGGACCTCGACGACGCGGGTGCCGGCCAGGAGGTCGTGCCACGTCCGCGAGTCGCGGTCCACGAAGGCCCAGAGGAACCCGAGGTTGAGCGGCGTGCTGAGGAGCAGCCCCACCGCGCGGGCGACGCTGCGCACCGGGGACGGGCGCTCCCCGTCGGGGCCCGCCACGCGCAACCCCATGAGCGCCTTGCCGATCGTGCCCCCGGTCATGTTCGAGACCGCGTGGTAGGCGACGTAGAGGCCGACCCACGCGCACGTCAGCTTCATCCGCGAGGCGGGCTCGTCCGGAAGGCGGTCGGACAGCGAGATCAGGTAGATCGAGCTGGCGTGGTAGCCGACGCCGAAGGGCACCGTGTCCAGCAGATACGCGAGGAACCGGTCGGTGAGCTTCGCCAGCGACGGCGGCGCGACGTCAACCTCGTCCATGCCCCGCAAGTATAGACGATCCCCCGAAGGCGCGCTAGCGTCCCGGGTCTCTTGCCGCGTCGCCTAGCGAGCCTCCGAGCCGCTCAAGGGCAAGGGCTGCGGCGCACCCAGCCGCCGTAGTCGGGATCCCAATAGACGCATGGGTCGGAGGGACGCTCGCGGGGCGGCGGGCTCGCCCCCGAGCCGCCGCCGTGGTTGGGCTCGCTTCGGGGCGGCGGCGGCTGATGGGCCCGCGCCCGCTCGCGCAGCCAGCTCGCGCTGAGCCCGCGCCGTCGAGGTCCGATCCGGTTCTCCTCGGCCAACTCGAGGAAGAGGGCGCGCGCGCAGCCTTCCAAGCCCTCGGCCGAGGCCTCGGTGTAGGACTCGCCGTCGCCGAAGACGCCGAGGCTCGCGTCCAGGTAGTCCTGGGTGACGGCGTCGGGGTCGGTATGGGCTCGCCGGCTAGCGGTGCCCGAGGAGTGGGTGCCTGGCGCGCCAACCGCTCGTTCACCGCCTCCCTGATCCGCCGCGCCTCTTCATCCTCGCGCCGGCGATCCTCGGCCTCGAGCCGCTCCACCAATTCTCTCCGCCGCGCCCAGATCGCGCCGAGATCCACCTCCTGCTGTTCGAATCTGGCCTTGAGCGCCGCCTCCTGAACCGGGGTCGGGAAAGCGCTGGTCGCCTTCCCCGCGTCGATGAGGGCCTGATTGCGGTTGCGCTCACCCTCTAGGACTTGGCGGAACACCTTTCGATACTTCGGTTCGATGAGCTTGTCGATGAGCGGCATGCACCCGTCGTAGGCCCGGACCTCGGACTCCTCGCGGGACTTCCACTGCCCTTTGAGCAGCAGATCGTCGAAATGCACGCCCTCATGATGAAGCGCCAACGCCAGCATCCCGGGGTCTCGCAGCTCGGCCCAACGCACGAAAGCTGCGAATTGGATCCGAACTTGTCCCGTGTGAGTGGTTTGGCCGCCTGACGCCTGACGCCTGACTGGCCACGAAACCGGCGTAGCTGTCTCGCCCGTTGACCGTCCCCTTGACTACCTCCTCGGGCCTCGTCAAGAGCACAGGCTCCCACTTTGCATCCAACCCGGTGAGCGGACCGTTCTCGATCATGCCTCCCTTCTGTCTCGGCCCCACGCGATAAAGCGCCTGGGTCCTGACTACCGCGTCGTTGAAGGCGGCGGTCATCCTATCGTGTTCGAAGTCGGCCTCGTCGTACTTCTGCTTGGCGAGCTTCAAATCGCCTCGGCGATATGCCTCGTCGGCGCTATCCAGCGCCTCCTGCACAACCTTTTTTGCGCCGAGTACGTAGTCTTTGACACGCCGTGATATCCCTCTGCGCTCGGCGGCCACGACATGCTATCCATGGCATGGGAGGCAGGCGATCAACGCAGAGACGAGCGCGAGCCTCATGGAACTACCTCGACCTCAATGACGTTTGACTCGATCGTACCGAGGGACTCCGCAACTCTCTTGCGATGCTCCGCCATTTGGTCTGCGCGGCTGTGTCCCCGCTCTTCCATCCAGCGGAGCTTTTCTTCCGTGGGGGGCCCTGGCGGCTGATCGCTGTACACCGCCTTGATGCGATACTTGCCGGGCTTGTCGAACTGGAAGAAGACGGAATAGAACTCCCGGAATGCTCCAGGAGCGCGGGCGCGGTCCGGGTCTTCGCCGCGAGCCCACATCCTATCGGCCACTTCTCGACCGACATTCCGCCAGGGACGGGTGACGAGCGTCTCTCCTGGATGCAACGTGACGCTCAGGTTCGTGCGCCTGCGATAGGCGGCTTCCGTTTCCTTGTTGCGTCGCTTTACATAGGCGTCTCTTTCCGCCTCCGTGAGCTTCTCCCATCCCGGCGGTTCGAATGGGCCCGCAACCGGAGCGCCGCGATTGAAATCCAGATCGCCAAGATGGACTTCCTCGCCGTTCACATAGAACTTCCAGCCCCAGCTGAGCCAAGCCCCCTTCTTGAAGAACGAGTCGGACTCGAAGTAGTCGATGGATTCCGATCCCGTGTTTTGGAACTCCAGCCGGTACCACAGCGTCTCTCCCCTGCGGAGAGTCGGCTCCTTTACGATGAGAGTGAGGCGGACACGCCTGCCAGGCTCCTCCGGCTTCCAGCCCGGCGGCGCGGGGCGGATCAGTTCCTCGCGGTCAAGCTTCTCTTGGGCCTCGTTGGCGGGCGCAGCGGCCTGCAAGTCAAGGAAGATCTCCTTCGTCCTCTCCGGGAGCGACTCGAAGTCAGGGGGGAGGCCATACGAACGCGGTTCAACGGCAGGCGTCCGGGGCGACGGCGAAGGCGCTGTCGCCGCAGGCTCGCGACGGCCGCACCCCGCTCCGAACGGCAGCACGCACGCGACGGCTAGCGCCAGAGGAGGCGCAAACCGGGAGATAGGCATATCCTTCTCCCTGGTCTCGTCCGGTTGGGGCCGGACCGTGGATGCCCCGGGGCCGCATTCCCCGAGCTACGGGTGAGTTGAGAGATGATAATTCAAGAGGCCTACGGGCACATGGGCCCCCGAGGCCCGTAGGCCCTAGGTCGAAGGTCCTGCGTCAGTCTCGCGCGTCCTCAGCCGCGCCCCTTCGCGACGAGGCCGCGGAGCTTCAGCGCGAGCCAGGCGTAGTAGGCCGCGACGACGGCCAAGGCGCCGAGGAGGATCCAAAACGGCATCGGGCTGCCGGGGAAGTGCTTCGTCAGCTGGGTGAAGCCGTAGATCCCGGCCGTCGCGAGCAGGGTCGACACTGTGCGGATCGTCCCCATGACCTTGCCCTTGCGCTCCGCCGGGACGTTGCTCTGGATCAGCGAGAGCAGCCGGAGCTGGCCCATGATGTTCGTAAATCCGAACGGGATCATGGCGAGCGCGGCCCAAAGCGGGTTCGCCCAGATGAACGGCACGAAGCCGAGCAGGCCGACGGCCGCCCAGAGGGTCCACTTGGCGGTCGCGCGGATCTCGTCTTCGGGGCCCGCGGCCGGGGCGCCCGGGCGGCCGAGCTTGCCCTTGAGCCAGGCCCAGAACTTCGGCAGGAGCCCCGTGAGCGCCAGCGCCGAGAACAGGCTCCCCAAGCTGTAGAGCCCGACGATCTTTCCCGCGAGCCCGGCCGCCGCGGCCTGCGACGCGGCGTCGACGCCCGGGAACACGAAGTTGCCGTAGGAGATCGCGAGCACGCCGTAGAGCATCATGTTGATCAGCACGAACACCGGGTAGCCCAGGCTCGCGACCTTGAGCACGCGGGGGTCTTTCGGCGCGGGGTCGGCGGGAGGCGTCTCCGCCGCGGGCGCCGCCGGCCGCCGCACGTCCTCGGGGATCTTCACGAGGAAAAATACCATCGCCGCGGCGGCCACCGCGGTGATCGGATGGATCGCCATCGTCCCGACCGCTCCGAAGACGCCGAGCAGCGTGTGGATGAGGAGGGGGACGGCGATGCCGGCGGTCTCCAGGATGAACTGCGAGATCGAGTTGTAGCGCTGCAGCTGCTGGGCGTCGCCGTGGGTGAGCGCGATCGGGATCGTCTGCTCGACCGTGCGGCCGGCGCTCGCGGTGAGGGTGCGCATCGCCGTCAGCGCGACGATCGCGGCGACCATGCCGCCCGGCCCGGCGATGAACAGCGTCGCCGTGGCGAGCGCGGCCGTGGCGAGCGTCGACAGGACGTAGCTCCACTTCTGCCCGATGCGGTCGCCGAGCCAGCCGCCGGCGAACCCCGCCGCGAGGCTGACGAGCATGGAGGAGGTCGTGATCAGCGCGAAGGCGTCCAGGCCGTACGCCGCTTGGACCCATTTCGCCCAGGCCGCCGCCCAGGCCTCCACGCCGACCTGCTGGATGAGCAGCGCGGCGATAAACAACGCCGCCGCGTTGCTGAGGCCGAGGAAGCCGCGGGGTTTCGGGCCCGGGACCTCGGGGGCGACCCGCGGGCCTTGGGGCGGCTCCGCCTTCGGGGGCGCGAGCGTCAGACCGGGGCGCGGGGTGACTTCGGGCGTCGACCACGCCGCCGGAGGCTCGGCGCCCGGAGCGGCCGTGCGGAAGAGCTCTTTCAGCGCGCGGACCTCGGTGGAAATCTTTGTCGGCCGGCCGAGCACGCGGACCTCTTGAGCCATCTCGATCGGCAGCGGAGAGCGGGAGACGGCGGGGGAGTCGGACGAGGCGGCAGCGGCCGCGAGTTCAGCGGAACCCCTCACCCCAGCCCTCTCCCCGCTTCGCGGGGAAAGGGAGAGTAAGCGCGGGGTCTTGAGGACGGGCTGGACGACCATGGGGGTGAGCGAGACCCGCGTGAGCGCGGGCGACAGGTTCGGAGCGAGAGCCGGGGCGGCGGCGCCGGGGAGCGCCGCGGGCAGGACGACCGGAGCGATCGGGGCCGCGGGGGCCCCAACCCGGACGGTCTGCGCGAAAGCGGCGTAGGGGGCGAGACCGGGAGAGCCGAGGACGAGGAGGAGGGAGGCGAGGAGCCGGGTCATGGCGGGATTCTAGCGAGAGTCGCCGGGCGCCAAGAAGGGCCTTCGGGGTAGTCCCGGCTGGGCACGGCGGCGGGTATTGCCCGCCGTCGGGAATTGCCGCATACTTTGAGGAGACAACATGCACCCCGTGCTGTTCCAACTGGGCTCGAGCCCCGTCAACGCGTACGGTGTCTTCGTGTCGTTGGGGTACCTCGCCGGCTGCTACTTCCTGTGGCGGAACCGCGAGCGGATGGGCATGTCGTTTTGGCAGTTCTGGGTGCTGATGTACTGCATCGTGGGCGGGGCGGTGCTCGGCGCGAAGGCGGGCTTTTTCCTCGTCGAACGGAAGATGTTCCTCGAGGACCCGTGGTGGTTCGTCACGAACTGGCGGACGGGCTGGGTGTTCTGGAGCGGCTTCATCGGGACGCTCGTCGCCGCGAAGGTCTACCAAGAGGGGTTCAACGCGTTCTTCACGCCGAAGAAGCGCTACCTGCCGCCCGCGGACTACTTCGGGGCGGCGCTGCCTCTCGGGCACGCGATCGGGCGGCTCGGCTGCTTCGCCCAGGGCTGCTGCCACGGCCGGCCGACGACGATGCCGTGGGGCGTCTCGGTCTCGAGCCCCGGGTCGGGGCTGCCGCAGTCGCTCTTCGGCTTGCCGCTCCATCCCGTCCAGCTATACGAGGCCGCGGGCAACCTGATCATCAGCGCGGCGGTGGCGTGGTGGATCCTGCCGAGGATCGAGGAGGGGCGCTGGCGCTACGGGACCGCGTTCTTCGGCTACATCGCCGCGTACTCGGTCATGCGGTTCACGATGGAGTTCTTCCGCGGCGACGACCGCGGCTTGTTCCTGAGCGCGGCCCTCTCGCCGTCGCAGTGGTGGTCCTTGGGAGGGCTGCTCCTCGCGGGCGGCATGCTGCGGCTCAGCGGAGTCCGCGAGACCGCTCCCGCTGGAAGGAGCGTGTTCTTTTGATACAATCAGCGCAATGTGCCGCCTCCTCGGACAGGTCAGCCTCGCGCCTCGGGGAGCCTCCGACGTCCTGGCCGAGGTCCCGTGGTCGCTGCTCGAGCAAAGCGACGCGCGGGCCAAGGACCCGCAAAAAGACGGGTGGGGATTGGGCTATTTCGCGGGACGGCGCGTCCGGGTGGTGAAGAGCCCCCGCCCCATCTTCCGCGAGGCGGCCCGCTTCCGGAGCGCGGCGGCGAAGGCTCGGGCCCGGGTCGTCCTCGGCCACATCCGCGCCGCCTCGAACCCGCGGGGAGTCCCCGCCGGCCGGCTCATCAACCTCGCGAACACCCAGCCCTTCACCGACGGCAAGTGGATCTTCTGCCACAACGGGACGCTCTCGATCCCCGCCGAGGTGGAGCGGTGGCTCGGGCCCTATCGGAACCGCGTGCGCGGCATCAACGACAGCGAGGTCTTCTTCTGGCAGATGCGGAAGTTCATCGACGTCCACGGCAGCGTGCCGGAGGCCATGAAGGCCTGCGTCCGCGAGATCTGGGGGCTGTGGGCCGGCTGCCGGCGCCGCTACCCGAGGTTGAAGGCTCCCTACACCGGCCTCAACGCCCTGATCTCGGACGGACGCGCGCTGTACGGGCTTTGCCACTATACGCTGCCGGTCTCCCGCCGCGCGTTCTTCAGCGGCCAGCCGTGGGGGATGATGAGCGTCGCGCGGCGCGGCGACCGCGTGCTCATCGCCAGCGAGGATCTCGATGAGAAGGGCTGGGGCCGCCTGGGCAAGGCGGAGATCGTCTCCGCGATCCCGGAGAAGGGGCGCCTCGTCGTGCGCCGCGAGCGGTTCGATCCATGGGAGGGACGATGAGGCGGTACATCCTGGTGGTCGCGGGCATCGGTCTCGCGTTCGCCGCCTACAAGCGGACTCAGAAGACGGAAGCGCCGCCTCCGCCTCCGACGCCCGCGCCTCCGCCGATCGTGCTGCCGGTCCCGAAGCCCGCTCCGATCTTGAGCCCCGATGAGATGCGCCGCATCTCGGAGGCGACCCGGGACTCCGACGAGAACGTGCGCTGGGAGGCGGCCCGCTTTCTGATGAAGCTCGAGCACCCGGACGCGGACGCGGTCCTCTTCCACATGCTGGCGAAGGACCCGGCTCCGAGCCTGCGGCTCCGGGTCGCCGAGCTATTGGCCGACCGGCCGCGGATGCAGGGCGAGAAGCCCCGGGCCGACGTCTCGCGGGCGCTCGTCGGAGCGCTCCGCGACATCGAGTCGTCGGTGCGCAGCGCGGCGCTGCGCGCTCTGAGCCGCACGGGCGACTACTCGGCGGCCGGCGCGATCTCCGACCTGTTGAAGGACCAGTCGGAGGACGTCCGCCTCGAGGCCATGCGGACCCTCACCCGCCTGCAGGAGCTCAAGGTCGAGGATCAAAAGCGGGAGCAGCAGCGCCTCCAAGAGGAGCTGCGGCGCAAGCAGGAGGAGGAGTACCGCAAGCGCCAGGAGGGGCAGCAGCCGAACCCGCCGCCGCAGCCGTTGAAGAGCATC
>JACQPK010000060.1 GCA_016207565.1 Elusimicrobiota bacterium | reverse complement strand
GGCCCCGGTAGCCCCAGCGAGCGCCGGCACGGCGGGGCTCCGCCCCGCCAGGCCAGCATAGGCCGCGTCGTTGACGAGGCGGGTGCCGCGCGCGAGGCAGTGCTCGATGAGGCGCTTCCAGTCGTCCTGAGAAGCTCCGACCGCCGCGGGATTGCCGGGGCGGATGACGAATACGAGATCGGCCCGTTCGGTCCCCGCCTCGCGCAGCGCCTGCTCGAGCCGGTCGACGTTGAGGCGCATGTTGTCGGCGGAGGCCAGCGGCCAGACGATCCGCTCGGCCGCGAGGTACTCGGACGACCACGTGCCGAGCACGTCGTAGGCCGGGAGGTTCGAGGCCACGCGGAACGTCTTGCGGCGGCTCTTGTCGGGCAGGTGCAGCCCGCACGCGAGCGGGACGAGCGCCGTCGCCGTCTTGATGCCCGGGATGGTGACCGCCTTCAGGTGCGGGTGCTCCCAGTAGCGGATGCCGCCGTGCGCCTCGACCATGCCTTCGCAGAAGCGGTGGAGGTTGCGGTCCTCGGCGTAGGTGTGGTAGTCGAAGCCGGGATCCCTGGCGAAACGGGCCTTCAGCTCGCGGATCGCCTCGATCGGGACGCCGTCGGGGTTGCCGAGCGAGAGATTCAGCGCGGGCAGCCCCGACTTCTGCTCGTAGTCGCGGATGAGGATGTAGATGAGCTGAAAGAGGTTGATGCCGGCTGCGGGGATCTTTCTCACCGGGGCGATTCTACTACTTCGGCATCAAGCGAGCGTACACGCGGGACAAGAGCCCCGTGGCCAGGTTGCGCGGCAGCCACCGCCCGATGCCGTCGAGGGCGCGGGCGTCTAGCCCCACGACCGTCCGGAGGGGGATCCGTCGGGCCTCGCAGAGCCTCACCAGCGCGCGCACGACGACCTCCGGAGGCGTGCCCGCGCCGCCCGCCCGCTTTTCCCTCCAGCGCGCGTAGGCGGCGGATTGGCCCGCGTACGGGGAGTCCGCCGGCGCCGGGGTCACCAGTAGGTTGTCCGAGAACTTCGTCCTAAAGCCGCCGGGCTCCACGAGCCCGACCTGCACCCCGTGCGGCGCGAGCTCGTAGTAGAGCGCCTCGCTCCAGCCTTCGAGCGCGAACTTGCTCGCGGCGTAGGGCGAGCTGAGGGGAAAGCTCGCCAAGCCCAGGATCGACGAGAGGTTGAGGATCCGGCCGCGCGAGGTCCGCAGCGCCGGCAGCAGGCGCCGGGTCAGAAAGAGCGCCCCGAAGAAGTTCACCTCGAACTGGCGGCGCCACGCGTCCTCGGGGATCAGCTCAAACGGCCCGAAATGGCCGAAGGCCGCGTTGTTGACCAAGCAGTCGAGCCCGCCCTCCGCCTCGATCGCTCGGGCGGCGGCCTCCCGCTGCGCGGCCTGCGCCACATCGAGCTCGAGCACGCGGAGCCGCTCTCCGAACCGCTTGCGGTCCTCGGCGAAGAGGGCCTCGCGCCCGGCCGAGTTGCGGAGCGAGGCGTACACGGTCCAGCCCCGCTCGAGCAGCGCGCTCGCGAGGTCGCGGCCGAAGCCCGTCGAGCTCCCGGTGATGAGCGCGCGCTTCACGGCTTCTCCGCGACGGCGAGCACGTAGTCGAGCTCCATGCGGGCCATCGGACCCACGGTCTTCTGCCAGCCCCACCGCACCAGCGGGTTCATCCGTCGCCGCACATCGGCGTCCCGCAGCCGGACCAGGGCATAGCGCGCGAACGGCGCGTAGACCTTGTCGGCGATCGACTCGACGCGCGCGTTCTTGAAGCCGGCTCCCTCGAGCCGCCGCGCGTACTCGGCTCTGGGGTACTGGTTGGCCTTCGGTATCTGCCAGAAGGAGCGCCCCAGACGCTCGGCCGCGCGGTGGAACCATCCCGTCCCTCCGCCCTCGAGCGGCAGGATGTCGGCCGTCGCGATCCGGCCTCCGGGCCTCAGGACGCGGAACGCCTCGCGAAAGAACTCCTCGCGCGTGTCGTAATGGAACGCCGTCTCGAGCGCGAGCACGCGGTCGAAGACCCCGTCGGGGAAAGGCATCCGGGTCGCGGAGCCCACGTGCAGGCGGACCCGCGACGAGACGCCCGCCTCCTCCACGCGCGCTCGCGCGCGCCGGACCTGCGACTCCGTGATGTTGAGGCCGTCGATCGAGGCCGGCTCGAAGCGCTTCAGCCAGTAGAGATCCTGGTCGCCGAAGCCGAAGCCGCAGTCGAGCACCTTCTGCCCTCGCTCGAGCCCGGCGAACTCGCCCAGGCGCTCGGCCAGGCGCTGGCAGGCCCCGTCGTAGGTGGTCGGGCCGTCCCAGTAGCCGAGATTGAGGTAGAGGCTGCGCTCGCCCAGGTTGTTGTGCGTGGAGAGGAGGTCGTAGACCTTCGCCGCCCGGTTGTTCCCCGGGACGACGAAGAGTTTCAGGAAGGCGCCGAGATCGACGATGGCGGCCACGCGCGGATTATACGACGATTCCGGCCCGTCGCGCCGCGTCGCGGGCGCGCTCGGTGTCCTGGGGCCACTTTCCCGTGAAGATCCGCCAGAACATGATGACGACGTAGTGCGGGACTTCCGGGCGCGACGTCATCTCGCGCCAATCGACCCGGCCGTCGTCGAACCACCAGTGGCCGAGTCCGCCGAGGAACCCGGAGGCGAAGAAGAGCAGCAGCCAGCGGGCGTCGCGATCGAGCACGGCGGCCGGCGGCCCGCCGTAGAACCACAGCATCGAGACGAAATGGACCGCGAGGTTGCCCGGGTGCTGGTGGCGGAGGACGAACCGCGTCCAGTCGTCGAGGAGCGCGCCCTCCTTGACCGTCACCGGACCGTCCTCCCTAAAGGGCTCTCCGGCCGTTGCACGGCCGGGTGGGTCATGGGCGGCGGGGGAGGCGCGTTGCGCCGGACGGCCGGCTTCGCCGCGGCGGCGGCAGGAGCCGCCTGGGGCGCCGCCGGAGCTCCTCCGACGGAGGCCGCGACGTCCTTGTCGTTGGCGCCGCGGTCGAGGTCCCAGTCCGGCGGGGCCGCGTTGGGGTCTTTGAGCTGCAGGCGCGGGCGCCAGAGGTCGATCGCGACCATGCGCGCCGCCATCGTGACCTTGTCGAGCAGGTTCGCGCGCGTCTGCAGGCCCTTCATGCGCCAGCCGTCGGGCCCTTTCTTGAACTGCGTGTCGAACTGAAGCTGGTATTTGAGCACCTTCCCGTCGCCGGTCACGAACTCCTCGTCCGTCTCGCCCGTCACCTTCGCCTCGTCGCCTCGGACCTCGATCGACTTGGGCTTCACCTGGACCTTATAGCGGCCGTTGGGGCCGCCCTTCTTCATCAGCTCCTGCACCCGCTTCCACAAGGCGCGCAGCTCGTCCGGCTTCGAGATCCGCGTCCCGGTCACGCTCATGCCCTCGAAGCCCGCCTCCATGAACGGGATCAGCAGCTCGACGTTCTGTTCGTTGATGGCCCGCTCGTAGATGCGGGCGAGCTTCATCAGATCGATCTCGTCTTGATTCGGCCGCCGGGTCTGAGCCGGAGGCTCCGTGCTCGCCGTGACCGCCAATGCCGCCGCGCACAGCGCGGCGGTGAGAACCCGTTTCATCAGAAAGCACCTCTCACACAAATTGTGCCAGCATCTCCGGATCGCGGCTCTGCAGTATCCGCGCCAGCGTCTGCGCCGCCACCGCCCCTTCGTCCCCGCGCAGCGCGGTATGGTCGAAGCCGAGGCCGAGGTGGAGCAGCCGCCGCCCGCCGGCCTCGCGGGAGACGGTCAGCGCCCCGATCGTCATCGCCGTCATGCCGTAGGGCGTGACGCGGCACCGGACCGACTCGTCCGACAAGAACAAGAGCGACGTCACGCTGAGCCCGCCGCCGCCGAGCTTGACGTAGAGGTGGGGGAAGTTCACCACCGTCGCGTGCAGGAGCTTGAGCCGGAGGCGGTTGAGGAAGGTGTTCGGGCCGACGACGTATTTGGTGACCTTCGTGTCCGAGAGCTTTCGCCGCCGCCCGGCGCGGATCACGTCCCGGATCATTTCGATCGAGAGCCGGTGCGGCTCGGGGATCGTGATCGCGCTGAGCACCGGCTGGCCTTCGCGGGAGCGCAGCATCGGAAAATTCACGATGATCTGGTCGAAGTCGACGACGCGCGTGCCGTAGAAGGTGCGGAAGACCACCCGGTTGACGGCCGGGACCCTCTCGGCGAGGAGCGCGGCCGCCTTCACGATGATCGCGCTCCAAGGCGCCGGGCGTCCCTTCGCCTCGTAGGCCTCGGCCAGCGCGGTCACGTCGACGTCGAGGCTGACCGGGTTGAAGAAGCGGCGCTTCCACTCGTGGCGGAGCTGGTAATCGAGGAACCACTCCTGAAGCGTCTGCCTACGTACGGGCATTTTCCTCCACGCCCGCCGTCCAGCGCGAGACCGGCAAGTCTTCGACCCACTGGATGAAGCGCGCCACGCACGCGTCCGCGCGCAGCAGGTGCCCCGGCTGAAAGCGGATATTGGGGAACGCCTTCACGTCGTCGCGCTTCAAGACCAGGAACAGGAGCTGCGTCAGCGCCAGGCGCGCCGCCTCGCGGAACGCTCCGAGCGCGCCCTGGGCGCGGGGGCAGACCAAGAAGACCTGCACGCGGCTGAGCCCCGTCTCCAAGGGCGTGCAGCCCCAGAGCACGTACATCGGCCCCCACGGGGCCTTCGCGAGGTAGCTGAGGGAGGCGACGGTGCCGCCCGAGAACCGCGCGACGTAGCGGAGGCGCTCGCCCCAGGCGACCCGCGCGGCGGCGCCCATGAGGCCGGTCTCGGTGAGTTCGCCTTCGACGCGCCAGTCGGCGCGGCCGGGGCCGAGCGGCTCGACCGAGAACCCGAAGTCGGCGGCGACGCCGTGGACCGAGAAGAAGTGCTGCAGGTCGATGCCGGACGCCATGAGGACGTGCTGGTGGGCGTAGAGGTCGAAGCTTCCGACGTGGCGCCAGGCGAGCTCCGTGCCCTCGAGCCCCGCGGGCACCGGGACGGAGTACGGAGGGCGGGCGGACGGGAAGACCCAGACGAAGCCGTAGCGCTCCTCGACCGCGTAGGAGGCGAGGGCGGGCTCGGAGGCCGGACGGACGCCGCAGGGGGTCGAGTCGAGGCAGCCCGTCGGGCCGAACCTCCAGCCGTGCAGCGCGCACCGGACGGCCGCGCCCTCGACCGAGCCGTTGGCGAGGTCGGCGCCCATGTGCGGGCAGAAGGCGTCGAGCGCGCGGACAACGCCGTCGGCCCCGCGATACACCGCGAGGCGCTGCGACAGGATCTCGGCGGAGCGGAGCTCGCCGGCCTTGAGCTCGCGGGAGGGAAACAGCGGATACCAGCCCTCGGTGAGCACGCCCGGCCGGGTGAAGACCCGGAAGGTCTTGAGCGGCTGCGTGGCGAGGTTCTGCCGCCGCGAGCGGCCGTCTTTTGCGCCGCTCACGCCGCGCACTCCTCGGGGGTGAAGGGCCGCAGCAGATCGTAACGCTCGAAGACGTCCTCCACAAAGCGCGAGTCCACCTCGGCGAGCAGGCCGCGCAGGAGCCTCAGCCGGTCCCCGGAGTGCCGTTCGGTCTCGAGCTCGGCGAACAGCACGGCGCGCTGCGCGCGGGTCGCGCCGAGCGTCCGCTCGACCGCCCGGGCGGCGAGCTGCGGGCCGGCCTGCACCATGCGGAAGATCTCGACGACCGCGCCCGCGACGAACGCCCGGTCGCCGTCGGACAGCCGCTGGGGATCGAACAGCAGGACCCCGCCGCGGTGGTGGAGCGCCTCGTCTTTGAGGATGCGGCGGAACGCGGTCGCCAGCGCGGGCGCGCGGCAGCCTTCGGCGAGCGTGCGGTAGTGGGTGAGGCCCCAGCCCTCGAGGAGGACCTGCAGCAGGTACACCTTGGCGGGCATGGTCCCCTCGACGATCACCCGAGACAAGAGCGACAAGAACGGGTTTTGCGGCGCGCGCGATTGGGCGTCGGGCAGATACGGCGAGACGAGCCGCAGGTGCACCGCCTCGTCGGCCGCCATCAGCGCGTAGAGCGTCTTCTCCTCGACCGTCTCGGCGGCGAGCATCAGGGCGGCGTTGCAGTTGAGGCCGCTCTTCTCGATGAAGTAGCCCTCCTCGAGGATGCCCTCGGCGCAGAAGCCGAGGATCTTGCGGCGGTCTTCCTGGGAGGCCGAGGCGAACGCGCGCGTCTTCTCCAGCCCGAAGAACTCCGCGCCCCAGAGCTCGCAGGGCGGCGGCGGCGCCGCGGGGGGCTCGGCCGCGCGGCGCGCCACGGCGGCGTCGAGGACCGCGTGGAACGGATGGCCGGCGGGCAGGTGGGGCGTTTCCACTAGGCGGTCTCCAGCTCCTTCAGGATAGCCGCTCCCCGCGGCTCGGGGGGCGGGCTGTTCTCCGCCCAGCCCTCGGCCACCGGTTGCGCCTCGGCATGCTGGATGAACTTGAGGATCGCGTGGTCCGCCTTCACCGGCGTCTTCAGCCGGTACTTGATGCTGCGAAACACCCACGAGTCCCCGGCCGCGAAGTACTGTCCGACGATCCCGGTGACGAACAGGACGACCCGGTTGAACAGCCAGCCGGCGAGCCCCTTGCGGCGCTTGGTCACGACGATCGGCCAGCCCTCGGTGCCGCCTCGCCCGACGGACGGCTGGAAGGCGAAGGTCGCAGCAGACCAGAGGTAGCCCCAAAACCCCTTCGGGTTCGGGCGGATCGCCTCGCCGCGGATGCGCCCGTCGCCGTCGGCGCTCGGCCGCAGCACGAACAGGATGTAGAAGTGGAGGAAATCCGGCCCGAGCGTCACCGCTCCCGTCGACCCGTTCCAGTAGGTCAGCTTGTAGGTCGCGGCGCCGCGGTAGAGCTTGCCGATCCAGCGAGGGAACCACCAGTCGTCGGGCCAGCGGGTGTCGTTGCGGAACTCGATCGCGCTGCGGCCGAGCGTCTCGGACTCCATGTGCAGCGGGAACGGCAGGTGGTGTACCGAGGCGAAATGGTTCTCGTCGATCGCGTTGATGAGGAGGACGTGCGGGTGGCAGTTCTTGCGGAACGCCCGCCCCATCGCGAAATCGAGCTCCTCTCCCTCGAGCTCCGGCGGGCAGGGCACCGGGTAGCGCGGGGCCGGCCCGGTCCAGACCCAGAGGAGCCCGTACTTTTCCTCGACGGGAAACGTGCGCTGGCGGATCGAGGCCGGCGGGGTCCCCTTGAAGCACGGGGCCTCGGAGCAGCCCCCGTCGGGGCCGAACTTCCAGTAGTGGAACACGCAGCGGATCGAGTCGCCCTGCACCCAGCCTTCGCCGAGGTGCGCCCCCATGTGCGGGCAGTAGGCGTCCATCGCGACGACCGCGCCGTTCTCCCCGCGATAGAGCACGAGCTCGCGGCCCATGAGGTTGAGCGCGCGCGCGGTCCCGGGCGCGAGCTCGTCGGAACGCATCCCCCAGTACCAGCCCTCGAGCACCGTGCCGTAGTCGGCGAATTTCTCACGCGACATGCTGCCTCCTTCCCGGCCCCGAGTCGGGGCGACCCGGATCCGGGCTCATCAGAAACTCGACGAGCTCCGCGTCGCCGATCGGCTGGCGGACCAGCGAGCGCGGCTTGATGTCGCCCAGGCGCATGCCGCGCGAGACGAGGTGCTCGAGGCAGCGCCGCTCGGCGTCCGAGCGGTCGATCACGACCGGCTCCGCGAGCTGGCCGAGCTCCCGCGCCTCGCGGTACCTGACCGATTGTCTCAAGCGCTCGTCGAGCGCTCGAGACAATCGGCTCGAGTCGTGGATCGTCTCGCCCACCCAAAGCGCGTAGTAGGACGCCCCTCGATCCGCCCGGACCGGCACGAGCGTCCGAAACGTCTCCGCCCCAAGCCCCAGCTCGCGCAGCGCCCCGTCGACGAACGGCTCCGCCAGCTTCTCGCCCACGAGGTCGACGACCCCGTCGGCGCGCCCGAGGAGCTCGAAGGTCGGCGTGCCCTCGAGGCGGCCGACGCACCGCACGCGGTCGCCGAGCCGGTAGCGCCACAGCCCGCCGCGCGTCGTGACGAGGAGGGCGTAGTCGAGCCCCGGCTCGACGCCCCACAAGGGCACGGGCGCCTCTCCCGGCTTCTCGAACTCGAGGAAGACCTCGTCGACCAGCGGCACGTGCCCCGAAGCGCCGAGGAGCGGGATCGTGACGGGGGCCTCGGTGGCCAGCAGGCCTTTGCCTTGCAGCGACGCGCGAGGGAACATCGCCCCGAGGCGCTCGGCCGCGGGCTTGGCCCACGCGTCGCTCCAGCAGGAGAGGAACCGCAGCCGCGGGAACACCTCGTCCCAGCGGACCTCCGGCGCCTCGAGCGCGCGGAGGGAGGAGTCGGCGGGAGAGCCGAAGCGGAACGCGCGCCCCTCGAGGCGGACCTCGCCGCGCCGGCAGTCCTCCAGCGCGGTGCCGCGATGCGCGAGCACGTCGTCGAGGACGACGGTGAAGGCCGTCGGGTTCCAGACCGAGAGGGCCTCGAGCCGGTCCGCGCGGGAGAGGAGCGCCAGCCGCAGCGCCCTCCGGAAGCTCGCCGGCTCGCGGAGCGCGAGCAGCGACGCGGGCGGCGTCACCAGCGGCGCGAGCAAGGACCGCAGGCCTCCGCCGAGATACTCGGGCTCGCTCTGGGGCGCGCCGGGCGCCGAGTCCCGCGCGGCGGCCGAGAGGCTCACGAAGACGTGGCCGGTCTCGAGGCGCGGGCCGTGGCGCAGCACGTCGCCGAGCCAGGCGCCGAACATCCGCCGGAAGGAGCCCAGCAGGCCCGCGGTGTAGGGGATCCGCTTCGCCGGGCCGCCGCTCCCCGAGGTCGTCTGCCAAAAGAGAACGCGTTCCGGCGCGAGCACGTGCCGCTCGCCCGCCCGCCAGCGGTCGAGCCACGGTGAGAGCCCCGCGTAGTCGGTCACCGGCACCTTCGCCCGGTAGGCCGGGTAGCCGTCGCCCGCCCGCACGCCGAGGGAGCGGCCGTACGCGGTCCGGGCGAGACCGTCGATCAGGCCCTCCAGCAGGCGCCGCTGGGCTCCGTAAGGAACGCCGAGGTTCGCGCGCATGCGCCGGTAGGCGGGGGCGGTCGCCAGGCGCGCCGCCGGAGGGATCAGCCTAGCCCACATGGATTTCCTCCGCGGGGACTCGGCCGTTCGGGTTCACGTCGGTGTTGAGGGGGACGGTCGCGCCGGGTTCCACGACGGCGCCGGGTCCGAAGCGCGTGGACGCGCTCAAGAACGCGCGCTCTCCGATCGAGATCGTCTTGACGTAGAGCATGAGACCGCGCTTTCCCGGCTTGATCACGTGGCCGCAGAAGACGGCCTTCGCCCCGACGATCACGCGGTCTCCCAGCTCCAGCCGGTCGCGGTCGAGCACCTCGACCGCCGGGGTCCAGTACACGCCCGCGCCGACCCGGCTGCCCCAGAGCCGCAGCCACGCGGAGTAGACGCCGGGGACGAGCCGCAAGAGCGCCTCGAGCTGCGGCACGGCGTTGAGCAGCGCCTGAGTCTGGTGCGCGGCCCACCACGGCACGAACTCCGCGCGGTCGAGGTAGCCGACGCCCTCGCGGACCGGCGCGACGAGACGCAGCGCGTGGAACGCGGCGAGGGGAAGCCCGTAGACCGCGAGCAGCGTCCAGCCCAACGACCCGGCGGCGAGCGACGCGGCGATCGCCGCGAGCTGCAGCGCCGGGAAGAACGCGAAGAGCCACGAGAGGAGCGTCACGCGGCCGGCCCCGTCCACAGCAGCTTTTGCGCGAACGACCACGGGAGCGCGATGCCCAGCTCGCGCGGCGCCTCCGGCGACTCGTGATAGGTGCCGTGGAGCCGGTCCCAGAGCTTTAGGTTCGCGCCGAAGTTGCGCTCGAAGCCGCTGCGGCTGTGGTGCCAGGCGTGGTCGCGCGGCGTCAGCAGCACCATCCCGACCGCCTCGAACCACGCGCTGGGCCGTCTCGGGTAGACGTCCGAGTGGCGCCAGACGTCGAGCCCCGCGGTCAGGAGCGCGGCGAGCGCGAACGGAGCGGGGTCGGCGAGCAGGAACAGGGCCGCGGCGTTGAGCCAGAGATAGACGATCAGGACCGGGGTCCAGACCGTGTTGCGCGAGGTGACCCAGACGTCGAGCCGCTCCGCCGTGTGATGCACCGCGTGCGCGCGCCACAGCGCGCCATGCAGGAGGCGGTGGTTCCAGTAGTACGCGTAGTCGACGACGACGAAGTTGAGGAGGAACGCGGCCCAGGCCGGCAGCGGGAGCGAGCCGCGCCACTCGGGGGCGACGTAGGCGAGCCCCGCGCAGACGCCCCCGATCTCGAGCCATGGCACCACGACGCCCTGGACCACGAGCCCCGTCACGTCGATCGCCCAGTCGGAAGGCTTTCTCATACCCAGAACTCGATCTCCTGGCGCCGCTCCGGCAGGAGCCGCGGGTCGCGGCCCAGCTCGAGCTCGCGGTGGATCGACTCGATGAAGACGTGGATGATGTCCGCCGGCGTGTGCGTGAACTCCTGCCGAGTGTGCCTCAGGCTCTCCATCTGGAGCTTGAGGATCTCGACGTCCTGGTCGATCACGGCCTGGCCCTGCCGGCGGACGACCGGGCCCGCGAGCGCGGTCCAGAGGCCGAAGTGGTAGGTGAGGTCGGTGTAGACCAGCGTCTCGGTCGGCGTGACCGGGATCGACTGCGAAGTGATGAAGAAGCTACAGCTCGGCCCGGCGTCGTACTCGACGCAGGTGATGTTCGGGGTGATGAAGTCGTCGATGTGGCGGACGGGGAGGCCCTTCGGGTTTAAGAACCAGGAGAACCAGCCGAGATTGTTCGTCTCGTTGCGGTATTCCGCGCGCACACGACCTTGGCAGCGGCTGACCGACGCGGTCAGCCGCTGAGATCGCGGCTTCCGGAAGATCCCGTAGTGCACGTAGGCGGTGTGAGGGATGTCGACGTAGTTCTCGACGCAGTTGGTCAGATTGTTCTCGAAGCGGTTGATCAGGCGGATGTGCCGGTAGCCGCGCGCGCCCCACTTCGGCATCGCGAACGGCCGCGTGTCCTCCTCCGGGTGCCGGGCGAGGCGGACGTAGACGAAGCCCTCCTGCTCGAGCGTCTCGAAGGTCCTCTGGCAGCGCGCGCCGATCTTGCTCTGGTCGGGGCCGAGGGAGGGGACCTCCACGACCCGGCCGCAGGCGTCGTAGACCCAGCCGTGGTAGCCGCAGCGCAGACCCTGGGGGCCGACCGTGCCCGACGACAACGGCGCGTTGCGGTGCAAACAAAGATCCTTCATCGCGCGCGCGACGCCCTTGGCGTCGCGCCAGACCGCAAGGCGTTGGCCCAGAATCTGCCGGGCTACGACCGCGCCGCGCCGCAGTTCCTCGGAGAGGCAGGCGACGTACCAGAAATGCGCCAGCTCGACGCGCCGCTCGACCGCCGTCTCCTCGCGCAGGGTCTCGCTCACGGGTGCAGGGGCTCCACTCGGATGTCGGCGCACGGCTTCAGCTGGCAGAGCAGGCGCGCCGCCGGCTCGCTGGGGCAGAACAGCTTCAGGGTCTCGCGCTCGTCGTCGGAGGCCGCCGGAAGCGAGCCGCTCGGGCTTTCCACGCGGCTCGCGCAGGTCCCGCAGATCCCCGTCCGGCAGCCGAAGAGAACCGGCGAGTTCGCGGCCGTGAGCACGTCCTGCAGCGCCGCGGACGGATCGACGCGGATCGGGGCGTGGCCCGACTTGAAGGAGACCACGTATTCCATCAGGCGTGGCCCTCGAAGCGCGCGAACGCGCGGCGGGTGTCGGACAGGTAGCGCTCCATCGTCGAGCCCGCCATGACCGCCATGTCCCTGTTGCGGGCGTTCGGGTACTTGAGGGGCTCGACGTACGCGCGGTACGACTCCGCCGCGGTCGCGTGGATCCGGTAGGCCTCGTGGAGGCCGTCGGACTCCTCGGTGTAACAGCGCCGGATCATCTCCCGGGCGTCCGCGTGGTCCATCCCGAAGACCTTCGAGCGGAGGATGCGGTAGACCGGGTGAAACAGCGACGGGTCGTACCAGAAGATGCCCTTCACCGTCACCGAGAAGTGGAAATGGTCGCGCTGGCAGCCGTCGATCGCGCGGTTGGCGACGAAGCGCTCGAACGGCCCCGGCGGCGGCAGGCAGTGGAGCACGTCGTGGGAGAGGAGCCGCGACGTGTTGAAATGGTAGGACTCGTCCATGAAATGGAAGTAGCTCACCTGCGCCGGGATCGGGCTCGCCGCCTTGTCGGAAGCCCGCAGGTACGGCTGGGCGAGCGCCTGCTGGATCATCTTCCCGTTGAGCGTGCGCAGCCCGCGGATCGCGAAGTACTGGCAGCCGAGGAACGCGTTGCCGGAGGTCAGCATCGTCGCCGCGCGGAGCTGGATGTTGCGCCAGAACTCCTTCACTCGGTTGGAGTTGTGGAAGATCATCGTCTCCGTGTACATCGTGCGCATCGGGTAGGTGAACATCCGCTCGCCGAAGAGGCGCTCCTCGACTTTCTCGCCGATCGTCTTGAACGCGTGGATGTGCGCGCGCTCCTGGGCGCTCTCGAGGTCGAGCCCGTCGCACACGATGCGGAAATCCTCGATCGAGTAGAGCCCGGAGGCGCAGGTCTGGTTGAGGAGGATCGTCGCGATCTCCGCCGAGATGATCTGCGAGTAGTAGGCGACCCAGTAGAGCTGGTTGAGGAGCACGCGTTCGGTCGGCGACGCCTCGTCCCAAAGCGGCGTCCCGTGGAGCAGGGAGTAGGCCTCGGGGTTCCAGTACTCGTCCTTGCACGCCTCGTAGTCGAACCGTTTGGCCGCGTCGTCGATCTTCGGCGTGTGGTCCTGCTCCTTGTTCTTCCGGTAGTTGGTCTCGAGCTTCGCGTAGGCCCGCGGGTCGTCGAGGAGGCTGTGAGGCGTTCGCTGGGACAGGGCTCGGTTCATGCGTGGCTCCAGAGGCTCTCGGAGGGACGGCGCGACCGGAGGACCACGGGGCCGGCCAAGGGCACGGGCGGAAGGGCCGTCCCCATCCCTTCGAGGTACGGCCTGCGGCAGAGGCCGCGGAGATTGTCCGGGGTGAGCCGGCCGATGCAGGCGAGCTCGACGCCCTGCGCGTAGCGCGGGTTCCGCTCGAGGAAGTACTTCACCCGAGGATCGTCGACGCGACCCTTCGGGACCTCGGCGAGTTCCGGCTTGAGCTGTCCCTGGCAGGTCGGGAACTCGATGAGCCCCGTCCGGGGACGATAGCAGTCCCCGAACTTCATCGCCGCCACCGCGTCGAGCGCGCGTTGCTCGAACTCCGGCGTCGGCGCGTCGAAGCGGGGGAAGTACTCGCGGAAGAAGAGCGGAAGATAGAGGTACGTGCGGTAGCCCTTCGAGATCAAAAACCAGTAGAGGGGCTTGCCGCCGAGCGAGGCCTCGACCGCGCCGCAGTAGCGCGCGAAGGCCTTCACGAGCTCCTGCGAGCCCCAGCAGGAGCGGTCGATGATCGTGTCGCCGGAAAATACCGCCCGGACCGGAGTCCCGTCGACCTCCGCGGACATCAGCTTCTGAGTCGAGAACCCGCGGACCCCGCCGGTCACCTCGTCGCGGATGAGGATCACGTTGTCCTTCTCGTAGAGGTCGCGCTCGAAGACCGGACGCGGCGTATGGTCGTAATGGCGGATGAGCAGCGAATAAAGACGGTCCACCTGCGCGCGGGTGAGCGCCAGCGGGTGGACCGAGGTCCCGCGTAAGCGGGGACCCGTGGGGAGTCCCTCGGTCATGCGGGGCGATGATACCAGGGCTTCCCCGACCGGCGTCAGAGCCGTCGGGCCCATGAAGGGTGTCCCAAGGGGCCTGCGGGTTTGGGGGCCGAAAGTCCCAGTTACGGAGCGCTTGAGAAACCCGCGTATGCCGCGGTCTTGGCGGCGTCGTTCGCCGCCGCCGCGGGGACCGAACCGGCGGTGTCGTAGGAATCCCAGGTCGAGACCGTTCCGTCCGCGAGCCTGCGCTTCTGGTGGGTCACGCCGGCCCGGTCGGTCTGCTCGGAGGCCCGGTGACGAACGACGCCGTCGCCGGGGTCCGGAGAGAAGCCCTCCTTGCAGGCTCCCGCCGCGGGGCCAGGGACTGCGAGGAGCGCGCGCGCAGCCCTTTCCTCTTCCGCCGAGTAAGTGAAGTTAGTAAAGTGGGGACTGTCCCCACTTTACTAAAGGCGGAAGCCGAGGGAGAAGCTGAAGGTGTTCCAGGGCTTGTAGGCGCGTCGCGCGAAGCCCACCCAACGGAAGGCCAGTTCCACCGGCCCGATCAGCACCGAAGGGCCGAGCTCCCAGGTCCAGAATCCGTGGCCGATCTTGCGCTCGGGCGGGCACAGAGGCGTGAGCGTGCCCGTGGCCGAGCACGACTCGTTCTGGTGCACGAGCGCCATGCCCCCGGAGCCGTTGAGGTGCACCCAGTGGTTCTCTTGGAACTCGAAGCGGAGCGCGTCCTCGAGCAGGAATCGGAACGTCGTGTTGCGGATGCGGCTCTCGAAGGCGTCGGCCGGGCCCGTGCGCACGCTCGTCTTGCCGGCGGTTGGGCCGCCGTAGTAGACGCCCAGGCTCGGGCCGACCATGATCTCCGCGGTGCGGTACATGAGCCCGATGCGGGCGCCGAAGGCGCCTTTGCCCTCTCCGTCGTACTCGCAGGCGGCGGCGCCGCCCGCGAGGAGGTTTTGACAGCGGCGCTCGGCCGACTGCTTCGCGTGGCGGTCGATCGTCCCGACGCCGATGTAGTCGAACGAGAAGGAGGGGGCGATCCCCGCGAATCGGCGCCCGCCGTCCTCGAGCAGCTCCGCGCGGGCGGGGGCGGCGAGGAAAGCCAGGAGGAGAAGAAACACGGTGAGGCATTCTACCAAACGCGAGCCGTCTGGCGGCCGTGCTGTTGCGTACGAGTGTGACGAATCTGTAAAATGAGTCGATTGCCGCACACCCGAGGATAACCACCCCATGGCCAAATTCCAGAAGATCTCCGTCCCCAAGGACGGCCAGAAGATCGAGTACAAGAACGGGAAGCTCGTCGTCCCCGACAACCCGATCATCCCCTATTTCGAAGGCGACGGCACGGGCCCCGACATCTGGCGGGCCTCCCAGATCGTGTTCGACGCCGCGGTCGCCAAGGCCTACGGCGGCAAGCGCAAGATCGCCTGGATGCAGACCTACGCGGGCCTCACCGCGCTGCAGAACTACGACAAGGACACCGTCCTCCCGCAGGACACGCTCGACGCGATCACCGAGTTCAAGGTCGCGATCAAGGGCCCCCTGACGACGCCCGCGGGCGGCTTCAAGTACGTCTGCCTCGTGTGCGCCGCCGAGCAGAACGAGCTCGACGGCAAGCGCCCCGACAAGTGCGTGAAGTGCTCCTCCGAGTGGGTGACGCCGCGCTTTAGGTCCGTGAACGTCGGCCTCCGCCAGAAGCTCGATCTCTACGCGTGCGTGCGCCCCGTCCGGTGGTTCAAGGGCGTGCCGTGCCCGGTGAAGCAGCCCGAGAAGTTCAACATCGTGATCTTCCGCGAGAACACCGAGGACGTCTACTCCGGCATCGAGTTCGAGCAGGGGACTCCCGAGGCGAAGAGGGTTTACGACTTCCTCACCAAGGAGATGGGCAAGAAGATCCCGTTCCCCGACAGCGGCATCGGCATCAAGCCCATCTCGATCACCGGCACCAAGCGCCTGGTGCGCATGGCGATCAAGTACGCGATCGATCACAAGAAGCCGAGCGTCACGATCGTCCACAAGGGGAACATCCAGAAGTTCACCGAGGGCGCGTTCCGCGACTGGGGCTACGAGGTCGCCAAGGCCGAATTCCGCAACCAGATCGTGACCGAGCAGGAGCTCTGGGACGATCTCGGCGGCAAGATGCCGGCGGGCAAGGTCCTCATCAAGGACCGGATCGCCGACCAGACCTTCCAGCAGATGCTGCTCCGCCCCGACGAGTACAGCGTGCTCGCCACGCCGAACCTCAACGGCGACTACCTCTCCGACGCGGCGGTCGCGCAGGTCGGCGGCCTCGGCATCGGGCCGGGCGCCAACATCGGCGACGGCATCGCCGTCTTCGAGGCGACGCACGGCACCGCGCCCAAGTACACGGGCAAGGACCAGGTCAACCCGGGCTCGCTCATCCTCTCGGGCGTCATGATGCTCGAGCACATGGGCTGGCAGGAAGCGGCCGACCTCATCATCGGGGGGCTCGAGACGACGATCGGGCAGAAGACCGTCACCTACGACCTCGAGCGCCAGATGGAAGGGGCCAAGAAAGTGAAGTGCTCCGAGTTCGGCAAGGCGATCGCGGCGAACATGCAGTCCGCGAAGGTCCCGGCCGGGGTCTAGACCGGACCGCCGTCGCGCACGAGGGGCCGGGCGCGCCAGCGCCCGGCCCTTTCGTTTGCTAGACTCCCAAGACCATGCCCGACGTCGCGATCATCGGCGCCTGCGAGACCCGGCACGGGATCCTCAACGACCGCTCGCTGCGCTCGCTCATCTCCGAGGCGGGACACGGCGCGATCGCCGATGCCGCGATCGACCGCAAGGACATCCAGGCGGTCTACGTCGGCAACTACGCCGCCAACGAGTTCAACGGGCAGAACGCCGTCGCCGCCTTCGCCGCCACGGCCGTTGGGCTCGGGGACCTGCCGAGCGTCCATCTCGAGGGGGCCTGCGCCTCCGGCGGCCTCGCGATCCGCGACGGCCTGATCGCGATCAAGGCGGGGATCTACCACACCGTCCTCGTCATCGGCGTCGAGAAGATGAACACGAAGGAGGGAGAGGCGCTGATGGAGGTCGTGGGCCGCGGCCAGGACCAGGACTTCGAGGGCCCGTTCAACATCCCCGCCGTGGCCGGCTTCGCGCTCAACGCCTCCCGCCACATGCACGAGTTCGGCACGACGAAGGAGCACCTCGCGGCCGTGGCGGAGAAGAACTATTACCACGGCTCCCTCAATCCCTACGCGCACAAGCAGCGGGCGCTGGCGATGGAGCGCGTCCTCAAAGGGAACTCGCGGGAGGTCGCCTCGCCTCTCGGCCTCCACGACATCTCGCTGGTGACCGACGGCGCCGCGGCCGTCGTCCTGACCACGCTCGACCGCGCCAAGGCTAGCCGGCCCGACCCCGTGCTCGTGAAGGGCTCGGGACTGGGCGGGGACGCGTTCACGACCGCGCAGAAGCGCTCGAGCGTCCGCTTCGAAGCCTCGATCCGCGCGGCGAAAGAGGCGTACGCGATGGCCGGGCTCGGGCCGGAGGACATCGACGTCGTCGAGTGCCACGACTGCTTCACGATCACCGAGATCATCAACATCGAGGACCTCGGCTTCGTCGAGAAGGGGAAGGGCGGTCCCTACACGCAGGACGGCCACACGCGGCTGGGGGGGAAGCTCCCGGTGAACACCTCCGGCGGCCTGAAGTCGAAGGGCCACCCGGTCGGCTGCACGGGCGTCGGCCAGGTGGTGGAGATGACGTGGCAGCTCCGCGGGCAGTCCGGCAAGCGCCAGGTCGCCGACGCCAAGCGCGCGCTGACGCACGTCCTCGGCGGGCCCGGGGCGATCTCCGCCGTCCACGTCCTCGAGCGCCTCCGCGACTGATGGAAACCGCGAGGCTCAAGCTCAAGACCTGCGCGGGCTGCGCCAAGCTGATGCAGCCGCCCGTGTTCCATTGCCCCGCGTGCGGCTCCGCCGAGCTCCGGGACCGGGAGCTCGAGGCGAAGGGCGAGATCTACACGCTCTCCACGGTATACGCGACGTTCGGGTCGTGGGGGAAGAAGGTCCCCTTCACGCTGGCCGTCGTCGAGCTGCCCGAAACGCTCCGGGTCATCGGCGTCGTCGAGGACCCGGACGCCGCGACCCGCCCGTTTAGGATCGGCGACCGCGTGCGGTTCGCGCGCTACGACGAAGGCCAGGCCCCGATCTTCGCCCGCGACCCCGCGTGAGGTTTTCGAGAACCGCGCCCTCCATCCTAGGGCGTGATGAAGCTCCTCGCGCTCCTGCTGGCCGCCGCGGCTTTCGCCGCGCCGCGCACGGTCGGCGACGTCCTGCGACGCTTCGGCCCTCCGGCCGACCGGCGGCTGAGCCCCTACTTCGAGGCCGCGCGGGTCGAGTACCCGCCCCGGCGGCTGACGCTCCTCGCGCTCAAGGAGGAGCGGCGCCTCGAGGTCTGGGCGGAGACCGGCGGGCGCCCGGTCCTCGTCCGGAGCTACCCGATCGTGCGCGCGAGCGGAGGGCCCGGGCCGAAGCTGCGCGAAGGCGACGGCCAGGTCCCCGAGGGCCGCTACCGCATCTCGCTCTTGAACCCCAACAGCAGCTACCACCTCTCGATGAAGATCGACTACCCGAACGCCTTCGACCGCCGGCAGGGGGCCCGAGAAGGCCGGACCCGCCTCGGCGGCGATATCTTCATCCACGGCAGGGACGTCTCGATCGGCTGCCTCGCGATGGGAGACGCGGCGATCGAGGAGCTGTTCGTGCTGGCGAGCCGGGTGGGGGTGCAAAACATCGACGTGCTGATCGTGCCCCACGACCTGCGCCAGCGGCCGGCCCCGGCCGCCGCGGGAAGGGCCTGGGTCGAGCGCCTCTACGCCGACCTCGCCCGGGAGGCCGCCCGATACCGCTGACGGGAGGTGCCATCTCCCGTCATCGTCTATAATAAAGGAGAGACGCAGGGAGGCCCTATGTTCAGACGACGGGCGCTACGCCGGAACGCGGACCGGAGCATGGCGCCGACGGTGGAGGTAGGCGTGATTCGCTCCGTGCCCTACCCCGGACCCGAGCGCCGCACCGGGTCGGACCGCCGGAAACTCAGCTAATGACTCATTCACGCCACTAGCCTGGATTCTTCAGTTGCTCGTTAAAACAACGTCTGAAGAATCCAGGACAATATTATTCATCAAAGGAACTTCCTTTGATAACGAATAACGACAAATTTACCTGGATTCTCCAGG
>JACQPK010000491.1 GCA_016207565.1 Elusimicrobiota bacterium | reverse complement strand
GTACCGGCTCGCCGACCGCGAAGGGCTCGTGCTGCTCGTGACGGGCTCGAGCGACGTGTCCGTCTCGGACGAGCTGCTCTGGGGGCTCGAGCGCCGGGCGGGACTCGCCTTCGGCAAGCTGTACCTGGCGGCGCACAGCGGCGGCAACGTCGGACTCGCGAGGAGCCTCGGACGCGTCCGGCGCCCGGACCGGATCGCGATGCTCGATAACTTCTACTTCGCGGAGTCCCTCTCCCACGCGATCCAGCGGGAGGTGGCGGCCGGGGCGGTCTGCGCGGGCTACCTGACCGCGCACAACCGCGAGCGCTACGAGAAACGCTTCATGCCGTTCGTCTACTGCCCGATCCAGGACCGCAGCGACCTCGGCCACGACGGCGGCGTCAACCGCTGCCTCGGCAAGTATCTCGCCCGGACTAGTTGCGACTAAGCCGCCAGAGCTCCCCGAGACGGTCGAGCACGCGCCGGTGTGCGTCGACCCGGCTCTCGAGCCTCGACCCGGCGAACGCGGGCGTCTCGACCACGATCACGCTCGGCGAGCCGGGGCCGGCCGCGCGGACGCCGCCCGCGATCACCTCGCGCGCCGCGAGGAGCTCGTCGATCGAGCCGTCTTGGATCGGGGCGCCCTGTTCGTCGAGCCCGACCACCCCGTCGACGATCGGCTCGCCGAAGCGCGTCTTGCCCGAGAGGCGGAGGGGGATCTCCGAGCCTCGGAGCGCCGCGATCACCTCCCGCGCGGCGGGATCGTCCTTGCCGCGAGCGCCCTGGGAGTAGAGGTAGCCGCCCTCCGTGGAGAGCTCATCCTCGTGGAGGTCCAACGCCAGCCGGGGGGGATAGCGTTGGGCGAGCCCGAGCGCGAAGGTCGTCAACGCGGCCGTCTCCGGTCCGGGCGGCCTCGGCGTGCGCGCCCGGGCGGGGTCCTTGGGATCGGGCAGGAGATGCTCGGCGTCCCCCACGCTGTAGCCGCCCTTGCGCCAGTCGCGCTGGGAGGTGTTCGGGTAGCGCCAGTTGGCGGCGTAGCCCCGAGGATTGCACAAAGGCAGGAGGACGACCGGCACCCCGGCCGCCGCGAGCTCCGCGAGGCGATCCACGCTCCGGGCGACCGCGTTCGGCCCGGCGGGCTCCTCGCCGTGAATGCCGGCGATCAGCCAAAGTGCCTCGCCCTCTTGCTTCGTGCGCCACGCCAGGATCCGCTCTCCTTGGGGATACGCGAAGACCGTCTCCTCGATCCAGCCGTGGCGGCCGGCGAGCTCCCGGTAGCGGGCGTGAAGGTCCGCGAGCTCCGCGCGCCCGTCCGCCCTATAAGGGAGGCCGTGGCGGCAGGCGGCGAGCGCGAGCCCGGCGAGGAGCAGCGTCGGCAGCCGGCGCATTGCGTTTCTATGAGGTGCGTGCCTGGCCTCATCGTTACGCCGATTGATCGAGGCCTGGCGCGCTACCTCAATTTTACGAATTCGTCCGCGGGAGATGTGGGGCCATAGGTCCCAGACACGCGCTCCCTGAATGTCCCAGGAAACGGTAGGCCGTCTGACAGGGCGTCGCGCCCCTTCCGGCCCAACCGCGGAGCGGATGTCCCTCCTAAACTGTGTGAGCCCGGCCCTGGAGGTTCGCAATGAGAGCCTATCGGATCCTAGCCGCACTCCTCGCCGCATGGTCCCCGTCGGCGCCGGTCATGGCCCAGACGTACACGGGGGTCGTCGCTCCGGTCGCCGGAGGCGCCGTTTCCGGCAGCGTCGGAGCGGCGGGCGGCGCGAGCATCGGGCCGACGACGGGACCCGGCTCGGCCGGCGCGCTCACGCTCCCGGCCGCGGTGGTCGGGGCCAACGTTCCGGTCGTCGTCGCGAGCCCTGGGAACGCCGGCCCGAAGGCGCAGCGGCTGAGCCAGCCGGCCGCGGGCGCCTCGGTCATCGCCGCCTCCCAGGGCCAGACGGCAACGCCCGCGACCCGGGCCGCGATCGCCGGCACGGTCGCGGGCCAGTCGGTCGCGACCTCCCACGCCGTCGCCGCGAGCGCGGCGGGCAAGGCGGTCTCCGGCAACCCCGATCTGGGGAGCGACCCGCAGGCCGTCGCCAACATCTACGAGGACGGGATCAAGGCGTCGAAGTCCGCGCTGGGAACCGCCGGCGAGGTCGAGGCCCCCGAGGCCTCCGCGGACACGAAGGCGCCGCTGATCCTCGGCCTCCGCAAGGGCGACCACAAGGTCCAAAAGCCGATCGTGGTGAAGAAGAAGGACGGCACGCTGCATCCGCTCTCCTACGATCCGGCGGCGCCGAAGGTGGGGCTGGTGAAGTCGGTCTGGAACGCGGTCACGAACATCCCGAACAAGATCCGGCTGATCCGGCGCTACATGAAGCGCGTGGACGAGCTCGTGAACGTCGCCATCACGGACGAGAACCTCTGGTGGTCGGTGAGCCGGCTGAAGACCGTCTCGACCCAGGAAGGCATCCTGCGCGCGTCGAACTCGCTCTTGGTCAACCAATGGGACTCCGGCAGCTCGCTGAAGCACGCCTCGCCGTCCGACTTCCGGGAGTCGTCCCTGAACACCGATAGCCGCATCAGGCTCTTCAAGCGCGCGATGGACCTGGAGGAGCCGACGCTCCAGTACCAGTACGCGTTCGCGCAGAACCTGCACAACCTGCTGCACACGATGTCCCACTTCCTCGGCTGGACCTTCCAGGAGCGGCTGCTGCTCGCGGCGCTCAAGGACAAGTCGGCGCCCCGCTCCATCTGGGCGACCGAGGAGCTGAGGCACGGACCCGTGCTCGAGGCCGCCTACAACATGTCGCGCGACCACGACCGCCCGCCGCTGTACCAGCAGGGCGAGGCGCCGCGCCTGCCGCAGGTCACGAGCAAGCCGTACTTGGCGCTCTCCGGCATGGCGAACCGCTCGCTCGCGGAGCTCGCCGCGGGCTCGGCCTACCTCACGATCAAGGCCAACGCGGTCAAGGACAGCCCGACGGACCGCGCGCTCGACGGCATCTATCGCGACGAGGTCTACCACTACGTGATCATGTCGATGGTGAACAAGTTCGCGATGAAGCAGGAGTCGCGGTGGACGAGGCTGTACCGCATCTTCCGCCACGACCTCGACTACCGGCCGCCGCCGCCGAACGACACCGTGATCCACAAGCGCGCGTTCGGCTCGCCGCTGATGGCGTTCGAGGTCGCCTACGCGCTCTTCGCCATCGACAAGCGCATCGACCGATTCCTCAAGCTGCTCCCGGTCGAGACGGCCATGGAGCTCATCGGTCCGCACTACCTGACGACGCAGGCCCTCGACGAGGCCGTCGCGAAGGGGAATCTGATCCCCACCAAGCACTTCCGGATGGAGCAGAACCCCGACCTGACGAGGGACGAGGTCGAGACGCTGGCCAAGCGGTTCCCGGCTTGGTTCGACGCGTCCGAGCGGAACGTGAAGGCATCCGACATCCGCGAGGTGCTCACGACCTACCGGACGCACCGGCTGACCAAGCCGGAGTACTGGGCCAAGCGCAAGGGATTCGAGCGCAAGCCGAACTCGCCCAGCGGCGCGGTCGTGATCGAGCGGCCGCTCTCCGCGGCCGAGGGCACGGCGCTCCGGCTCGAGTTCATGGCGCCGGGCCGGGAGCCCGTGGTGACGATCGTCGACTACGCGGGCGCGGGCACGGCGCTCTGGCAGGCCGACATGTCGAACCTCTCGCTCCTGCAGGTGGGCGCGCTCATGGACGCGGAGAAGTGGGAAGGGCTGGCGCAGGCCCTCGAGGCCAAGAAGAAGGACCTGAGCTACGAAGAGCTGCTGCGCAAGCTCAACCGCACCGTCCCGTACCAGCAGAACCCGCTCCCGCTGGTCCAAGACTAGCGGGAATTGATAGGCTGCGGCCGGAGAGTGCTTTAGCATGGGAATCCTCGCGGCCGCAGCCCTTCTGCTCGCCCTCACGGCGACGGCCGCGCCGCTGCCTCCGGCCGAGCGTAAGCGACTCCAGCGGTTGATCGACAAGGACCGCGCGTCCGCGTGCCCCTGCTCGCCGGGCGGCATGCGGACCTCCGGCGTTCCGCCGATGCTCTCCGCGCTCGCCGAGGGCTGCGCCAACCCCGCGGCCCGCAGGTCCACCGGCAAGATCGAAGCGGACCTGCGGGAATGGGACTCCGCAAATCAACGGGTCAACGAGGCGGTCTGCGACATCCCGTCGTACACCCTCACGGACGGCGAGCTCTGCCGCAAGGTCAACGAGCGCGCCACGCGCAGCGGGCGCGTGCGGGACAAGGCCCTCCAGAAGAGCCTGACGGAGCAGGCCATGGTCTACCTGCAGATCTGCACGAACCCCTCGGCGGCGGCGCCGGACGCGCCGGACGCCTGCCCTGCGATCGAGCCTCCTCCGCTGGTCGGGGCTTCGGGTTCCGGCTGCTCCGGCCGCGCGCGCGAGCTGCGGGAGGCGCGCCGGCGCCTCTTCGAGGACGACCAGCGGCTCCAGCACGAAGGGCTCTCGAGGATCGCGGCGCTCCTCGGCAAGGTCCACTGCAGGAACGTCGTCAACGAGTACAAGCAGGCGCGCGACCTCCAGTACCGGTCGTTCTCCCGGAACCTCGACAGCGACCTGCCTTGCGGGAAGCCGCGGTAGCTCAGCGCAGCCAGCCGCCGGCCGCCTGCAACGGGACCAGCGAGCCCGCGCGGGTCACCCAGGCCGCGACGCCGATGCGCTCGGGGCTGAGGCCGGCGCGGGGCCGGAGCGTGAGCGTGCAGTCCGACTCCTTCGCCCGGCACGTCGCGTAGTCCAGAGCCACGAAGTCATGGCGGAGAACGCGGCCTTCGTTCTCTCCCGACCGGACCCTCGACTCCAGACCGGCTCCGAGGAGAGCGGCGTGGCCTCTCCAGCCGCCCCCGGAGGGAAACGAGAGCTTGAACGTAGCCCTCGCGACGCGCTCGACGACCAGCGCGGGGCTCTGCCGGGGGCGCCGGGGCGGCCGGCCGCCCCAGGAGCGCCACTCGGCCCCGTCGAGCACGACCCCGGGCGTGTAGACGCCGCGCGAGCCCCAGTCCTCGGCGTAGGCGCGTTGGCGCGTCGTGTGCTCCGCCGCGGCCAGCGGGTCGCGCCACCCGAGGTGGTCCCAGTAGTTGACGTGGAACGCGACCGGCACGAAGTCCTTCCAGAGGCGCTCGTCGTCCAGCAGGCCGCTCAGCCACCGGTCGGCCGGAGGACACGACGAGCAGCCCTCGGAGCTGAAGAGCTCCACCAATGCCGTCCCTTCCGAGGAGCTCCGGAAGCTCTCGACGGGCGCTTCCCGCGCGGCGTGCGCGCACAGCGCGAAGATCGGCGCGGCGGCGGCGAGTCGGATCGGATTCATGGCGCCTCCCGGGGCACCGATGAGTGAGCGAACGAGGGCTCGCGTTACACTCAGCGGACGACCAGGGCGATCGCCAGCCCGTCGTAGCCCTTCACCCCGACGGTCTGCAGCGCGGTCGCGGTCACCCGCGGCTCGGCGGCGATGAGCTCGTAGACCCGGCGCACGCCCTCGACGTCGGGGTCGGCGCCGGAGGCGTCCAGGACCTTCCCGCCGCGGACGACGTTGTCGAGCACGATGAGGCCGCCCTTCCGGCACAGGCGCAGGGACCGCTTGAAGTACTCGGGGTAGCTCCGTTTGTCGGCGTCGATGAAGACCAGCTCGAACGGGCCGGCCCCTTCCTCGGCAAGCGCCTTCAGGCTGTCGAGCGCCGGCCCCATGCGCACCTCGATCGTCTCGGCCAGGCCCGCCTCGGCGATATTCCGGCGGGCCAGCTCGGCGTGCTTCGGGTCGAGCTCCAGGGTCGTCAGGCGGCCATCGATCGGCAGGGCGAGGGCCATCCACATCGCGCTGTAGCCCCCGAGGGTCCCGATCTCGAGGACCTGGCGCGCCCCGGCCAATCGGACCAAAAGCTGCAGGAGCTTGGCCTGGGCGGGAGACACCTGGATGGGCGGCAGGCCGGCGGCGGCGGCGCGCTCGTTCGCGCGCTCGACCTCGGCGTCGCCGCGCACCAGGCGCTCCGCGATAAAGGCGTCCACCCGGTTCCAGGTGTCTTGCATGGGCGATAGAGTAGCCTATTAGCCGAAGCGGTAGGTAGCGGCCGCCCACAGCCACAAGCCGGCGAACGCCGCGCCGAAGAGGCCGAGCTTCCACCGGGAGTAGCCGAGGTCGTCCTCGAGGTACGCGGCGCCCCGGTGCACGCGGATCCCGACCCTCGCTCCGGCCGCCGCCTTCGGAGCGCCCGCGCGGGAGACCGCGCCGGTCCCGCGGCGGACGCCGGCGCCGGAGGGATAGCTGAAGTCCACGAAATGGCGCCTTTCGCGGCCGACGATGAGGTTCACCCTCGCGACCCGTGTGCCTTCGATGCGGGCCACTCCCGGCTCCCCGGCCCGCAGCGCCAGCTGCCGCTTCAGCACGTGGCAGCCGTCGCCCGCGGTCAGGAACAAAAAAGCCCAGATCCCCAGCGCGGGCACGAGCCGCCGGAACGCGTGCGGGTCGATGACGATGGGGCCGAGCTCCTCGGACATTGTGCTGTTCTCAAGTGCGTGCCTGGTCTCACCGTTACGCCGGTCGCTCGAGACCTGGCACGCTACCTCTGATTCTATGCTAACCTCGCGTCATGGACAAGCCGCAAGCGACCAAACACGAGCTGCAGCCGTTCGTCCAGGAGCTGGTTGAGCTCTTCGCGCAGGGGCCCAACTGGCCGAGCGCGGCCGAGCGGGTGGCCGCGCTCCAGCGCGTCGGCATCCGGATCAACCGCAGCCACGGCTACGAGGGCATGGTGTTCGTGTGCGATGCGGTGCGCGACGCGGGCAACCGCGTCGGCGCCGCCGAGCTCGAAGGCCTCTGGGACGGCATCGGCGAGTGGCGGCGCTGAGCCCGCGCTAATACTCCGGCCGAGTCCGGAAGCGCGCTTTCCCGGGCTCCCGGTTACGGGCGTGCCCGCTTCTGGAGCCGTGGGGCCTCCGCGGCTCGCCCTTCGACCCGTGCGGCGGAGCGGACCGGCCGCTACGCTACGGCATCGGAGGCCCGATGAAATCGATCGCTTTCAGTCTCGTGGCGGGGGCGGCGTTCGCCGCCCAGGCCGCGGCCCAAACGAAGGTCGTGTCCGTGGTGGGGCGGACCGCGGCGCCGGTGGTCCTCGTCTCGCCGCAGGCCGCGAACGTCCCCGCCTGGGCGAGGAGTCCGCTCGCGCCCGCGACGGCGGCCGCAGGCAGGGTCCGCGCGCCGGCGGCCGGGATCCGGCTATCCGCCCCCATCGAGACCTGGAGGGAGCTCGCCGCGTTCGTCGCGCGGCGCGCGGAGGGGGCCGCGGCGTCGACCGACGACAAGAGCATCTTCGTCGTCGCGATGAACGAGACGTTCGAGTCGGTCCGGCGCGACGGATTCCGGGATTCCGCGGGCCGCCTGTTGACCGGGCTCGAGTCCGCGCCGTTCATCGACGCGGGGTGGAGGCTGCTCGGGACGGCCGACCAGGTATTCGCGGACTACGCCTCCTTCTCCGCGCAGGTGACCGGGCAGCTCCGGCGGCTGTCGGCCTGGTCGAAGGACCTCAAGTCGCTGCCGGAGCTGCTCTCCGCCTTCGACCGCCTTATCGACGAGTCGGGCCCGGGCCTGCCCAAGCCGCCGCGGCCCGAGCCCGCCTCCGCGCTCAAGGCGAGCGCCGAGCTCCGCCGCGCCGTCCGCCGGACGGCCTCCGCGACGGAGCTGGCGGGCGCCCTCGGCGACCCGCTCAGCGAGCGCCGCAAGAAGCCCTGAGCCCGCCGGGGCTTGAAAACCGGGGGTCCTGGGGCTAGCATTGGCGGGATGGCAACGGGCGCTCTCGAGAACGTCGCGGAGGTCATCGGGCTCGCCGTCGCTCCGATATTCCTGCTGACCGCGGTGGCGGCGACGCTGACGGTCTTCATCAACCGCCTGGCGCGGATCGTCGACCGCGGCCGGGCCCTCGAGCGCGCGCCGAAGGCGGACCTGGGCCACCGGGAGGAGCTGACCCGGCTCGAAGGGCGGGCGCGGCTGATCTACGTCGCGCTGTCGTTGGGCGTGTCGTCCGCGATCCTCGTCTCGCTGCTCATGACCGCCGCGTTCATCGGGCAGACCTTCCAGGTGAACACGGCCCGGTTGGTGGCGCTGCTCTTCATCGGGGCGCTCTTTTCGTACACGGGCGCGCTGCTGTGCCTCCTCCGGGAGGTCTTCATCGCCGTCGGCAGCTTCCGCCTGGGCCTGCACGCTCCCGCCGCGCCGGAGAGGGCGTGACGCCGGCGGAGGCCTTGCCGTGGGGGATCGCGGGGCTCTCCGCCGTCGCCGCGGCCGCCTACGCCTTCGCGTACTCGCGCGCGTGCCGCCGGGCGGCTCAGCTTGAGGTGGAGTCGGCGCGGCTGCGGGAGGAGCCCAAGACCAACGAGTACCGGCTCGAGCGCTTCGACCTCGTGTGGTATCCCGCGGTCACGTACGCGGAGAGGGACAAGCTCGTCGTCAAGGCCGCCTCCGGCGTGCCGCATTGTAAGGCCTGCGTCGCGCCGCTGTCCTCGAGCGGCAAGGGCTGGAAGTGCCCGGGGTGCCAGACGATGAGGCCGGAGACGATCGCCGATACCGCCGCGACCGACTCGGTGATGAAGGAGGCCCTCCGGTTCTTCCTGCAGCGGCGGGCCGACTACCGCGTGGCGCCCGAGCTCGAGCGCTTCAAATGAGCGAGACCCGGTACGCGATCCTCGCCTACAAGGCGTGCGTCTCCGCCGTCTGGTCCGACGGCGCCATGGCCGTGGAGGAGCGCCGCTACCTCGCCTCGCTCATCGAGCAGTCGGCCGCCGACGAGCGCGAGCGTTCGGAGCTCCGCCAGCACTCCTTGGCCGATATCGACGGCGAGGAGGTCCTGCGCGAGATCGCCGCGCTGCCCGAGGACGGCAAGAAGCGCGTCTTCGAGCTGTGCGTGGAGGTGCTCAGCGCCGACCGGCGGCTGCCGCCGGCCGAGCTCACGTTTCTCGGCAAGCTGCGCCGGACCTGCGGCGTGGGGTTGTTCGCGTACGAGGGACGGCTGTGGAGGCTGAGGCGCGAGGGCGTGCGCGTGGGCAGCCGCCGCCGCTCGGCGCTCGTGGTCCTGCTGTTCTTTACGCTCTTCGGGGCGCTCTCGCGCGAGCGGGAGGCTCCGAAGGCCTCCCCGAGCCGCCGCGAGGTCCGGCTCAGTCCGATCGCCGGCGGCCCGGCGGGCGTCAACGTCCAGGGATCGCCGGAGCTCGCGTACCGGTTCATCCAGAACAGCTTCGCGACCGTCGAGGTGCAGGTGGACGGTCGGATGCAGGCGCTCGGGTCGGCCTCGGTCCTGGGCGAGGACTCGAAGGGCGACGTCTACCTGCTCACGAACCGCCACGTGGTCGCGCAGCGCGTGCCGCCCGGCCGCAAGGTCACCTTCCTCCTCCACTTCCTGCCCGACGACACCATCGTCGCGGCGCTCGATTTCGTCTCGGAGACATGGGACCTCGCGCTGCTGCGCATCCCGCGGCCGCGGCGCCCCCGGATTCCGCTGCCGCTGAGGCCCCGGCTCAGCCTCGAGGTGGGGCAGCGGGTGTTCGCGCTGGGCAGCCCTCAGGGGCTGGCGCATTCCTTCACCGCCGGGATCGTCTCGGCCCTGCGCGAGGATTACCTCCAGACCGACGCCACGGTGGACTCCGGCTCGAGCGGGGGCCCGCTGGTGGACGCCGACGGGCGCCTCTGCGGGGTGGTCACGCGTGCTCACGTGCGCAAGAACTTCGCGTTCGCGGTCTACGCGGATACCGTGATGCAGGCGCTCTTGGAGCGGCGCAAGCGCCAGGAACCGTTCGTCGATTGATCGCTGCCCGCGCAGCAGGTGCGGGCGCATGCGTGACGATCAGCGAGAGCGGACGACGACCTGCGAGCGGCGGGTGAGCTGCCCGAACCACTCCGAGCGTTCGGCGACCATGCGCCACTGGAAGGGATAGGTGCCGGGTCTCGCCGGGGCGCGGACGCGGAAGGTGAACGTGCGCTCGGCTCCCGGCGCCACGGGCTCGCGCGCGAGCCCCACGCGGCCGATCCGCCAGTACGCGTTGTCCGCCGGGCCTTGCGCGCCGAGCTTGTAGCCTTGAGCGGACGACCACGCGGCCCTTCCGGTGTTGCGCATCGTGATGGACACGACCGCCTCCTGGCCCGGCGCCATCACCGCGGGCAAGCCGCGCAGGCGCACGAACGCCGCTCCGCTCACGCCGCGCGGCGCGGGCGTGAAGGCGGGCGGCGGCTCCGTGTGCGAGACCTGGACGCTGTAGACCCGTCCGCCGAAATGGGCGCAGGCGCGGAAGTCGCCGCAGTCCCGGTTGTTCCCGCCGGTCGTGCCGACGTAGACGTACTTTCCGCTCCCGTCGATCGTCACGGGGTAGCCGCCGTGCCCGGCGCCCGGCCACTCGACGGTCCACACCGCCGTGGGCTTGGGCGAGGCCGGATTGGCGACGTCGAGGGTGAAGATCTGGTTGCCTTCTCCCGGGACGTACAGGCGCTCGCCTTGGAAGTGCAGCGTCCGCGGCCGGTTCTCGCGCCAGAACGAGAGCGCGCGCGGATTCGCCGGGTCCTCGAGCGAGAAGACCCGGAGTCCTCCGACCTCCGGCTCGATCGCCTGGAACTGGAGCATGTAGAGGTAGCCGCGGTAGACCTTCATCCCGCCGCAGGTGCCGTCGAAGTCGAGGGTGCGGAGGCGGCGCGGGCGCGCGGCGTCCTTGACGTCGTAGACGTAAAGCTGCTTCTTGTGCGTGATGTACATCAGGTCGCCGTGGCGCGTCGGGTTTCCGGCGATCCGGTCGTCGATCACGATCTGCCCGACGAGGCGCGGATTGCGCGGATCGGAGATGTTGTAGGTCTGGATGATGCTCTGGGTCTCGTTGCCGAGCCCGAGGTCGAGGAGGTCCCCGGTGACCGTCGCGCTCCACGAGTAGTTGGGGAGACCGATCGTGCGGAGGTGAGCCGGCCGCGCCGGGTTCGAGATGTCGAAGAGGACGAGGCCCTCGGCGGGATGCCAGTTGGTCACGTACAGGACGTTGCCTTTCACGGCGGCTCCGTTCATCTTGTAGGAGCTGTTCGGCCAGTCCGAGGTCAGGCGGAGGTCGTCGGGGTTGGAGACGTCGATCGTCTGCATGCCCGGTTCGCCGGACACGTAGAGGTAGTTGCCCACCTTGATGAGGCTCCGGGAGACCGTGCTGCGCGCCGTCCCCGCCTGCCCGGTGAGGACCATGTCCAAGACCCGCGGCAAGGACGGCGCCGGATCGGCCGCCGCGGCCCAGACCGCCAGGCCGAGGACGATCGTGGCCCCGCCCAGCCGGTGCGCCGCCGCCGGTCCGAGCCGCAGGGACATCAGAATGCCCGATCGAGCGCTCGCGAGACCCGTTCCCTCATCCGCGGCGTCACCATGGGTACGGCGTCCGGGGCCCCAGTGGTGGCGAGGTCGCGCGGCGGCTGCGGGGGGCGCCGCAGGGTCCACGCGATCGCGGTCGCGTCCGCGAGGAACGCGTGCAGCCACTCGACGGGGCGGTCGGTCCGGCAAGGGCCGGGTGCCGTGGTTGCCGCCGCGCGCGACCACCGGGCGAGCGCCGACCGCAGGGCGGCGGTTTCCTTTTCGTCGGCCAGCGCGGACAGCAGGCCGGCGGACTTCTCCGTGTTTTTCTCGAGCCAGACATCGGTCGCCTTTCCCAGCGCCACCGCGAGAGCCGTCTCGTTCGCGGCGTCGGTAGAGAGGAAAGACCGCTCCCCTTCCTCGGCGGCGATGAATCCCTGGAGCCGCTCAACCGGCCGGACTTCGGCCTGGGCCGGCCGTCCGGCCGCGGAGGCGTGCGTCGGGTGCATCACGGTCAGGAGCGCCAGCGGTGCAGGCAGGGTCATGTCTCGCCTCCGTGTGCGGTTGAGCCAGTATGGCCGGAGGCAGTGCCGTTTGGCCCCGAAATTCGGCGTCAGGGGAAAAACCGATGTAGAATAGGGATGATTTGATTCTCCCGGCGAGTCCTTGACGGCGGCTTGAATTGACCCGGCGAGGCCGTTCGGCCTCGCCGGGCATGAGGCCAAGGGCCTATTGAGGGGGATCAATCGCCGGGATTGTCGGCGGTCAGCACGGGGCCGGCGGGGGCCGGGCTATAATAGCCCCATGATCGCTTCCTACACGCCGGAGCGCCGAAAGACGCTCCATGTCGCCCTCGATTTCGTCCTGACGCCGGCGCAGCGCACGATGGTGCGCGAGTTGGTCCGCTTGGAGGATCCGCAGGGCCCCGAGCCCAAGGCGGAGGCTCTGCTGTATTGGATCCGGCTCAACATGCCGCGCGCCGCGGCCCGGATCGACGCGTTCCTGCACCCGCGCGACTAGTGCTCCGAGCGCACTAGGCGCTTTCGGCTTCCGGCTCCGGCTCGGCCTCTGGCGGTTCCGCCGGAGGACGAGGCTCGTCGAGCACCGTCCGCACCGCCTCCAGGAAGGTGATGGGGGGAAACGGCTTGTTCAAGAACGGCGTCTTCGCCCACCGCTCGGGCACCGGCCGGTCGGAGTAGCCCGACATGAACAGGATTCTCAGGCCCGGCACCAGCGGCTCGAGCTTTTCCGCGACGTCGTAGCCGGACATCTGTCGCATCACGATGTCCGAGATCAGCAGTTGGATCGCGCCGTGGTGGCGTTCGCACAGCCATAGCGCCTCGCCGGGCGAGCCGGCCTCGAGCACGCGGTAGCCCGCCTCCGAGAGCGTCTGGCGCAGCAGGTCGCGCACGGGCTTCTCGTCTTCGAGCAGGAGCACCGTTTCGGAGCCTCTGAGCGACTTCCCTCCGTCCGCCGCGGCGGGCGCGTCCTCCACGACGCCGTCGGCCTGCGGCAGGTAGATCTTGAAGGTCGTGCCCTTTCCCTTCTCGGACTCGACCGTGATGTGCCCGCCGCTCTGCTTCACGATGCCCATCGTCGTCGCGAGCCCGAGCCCCGTCCCCTTCCCCGCCTCCTTGGTGGTGAAGAAAGGCTCGAAGATCTTGTCGAGCACCGACGCGTCCATGCCGCAGCCGGTGTCTTGGACCGTCAGCCGCACCCAGCGGCCCGCGGGCACGGAGAACCGGCCGCATGCCGAAGGGCCGTCGAGCATGACCGGCTCCGTCTCCAGGAGCAGCTTCCCCGGCCCGTCCATGGCGTCGCGGGCGTTGACGCACAGGTTCATCACGACCTGCTCGAGCTGCCCGGCGTCGATATGGACCGGCGGGAGCTCGGCGGAGAGCTTGAGCGTCACCTCGATGTCGTCTCCGATCAGCCGGCGGAGCATCCGCTCCATGTCGGAGACGATCGCGTTCAGCCGGAGGAGCTTGGGGTTGAGCCGCTGCTTGCGGCTGAACGCCAGGAGCTGGCGCGTGAGGGAGGCGGCGCGCTCCCCGGCGCGCTTGACCTGGTGGAGCTCGTTCTTCCACTTCGCCTCTTCCTGCATCTGCTCGAGGATGTGCTCCGCGTAGCCCAGGATCACGGTCAGGATGTTGTTGAAGTCGTGCGCGACGCCGCCCGCCAGGCGGCCGACGGCCTCCATCTTCTGCGCCTGGAGCAGCTCTGCCTGGCTCGTCTTCAGCGCCTCCTGCGTCTCGCGGCGCTCGGTGATGTCTTCGGCCACCGCGACGAGCCGGTACGGCGTGTTGCTCGCGTCCTTGACCGGGTACGTCCGGCAGCGGATCCAGCGGGGCCCTTCCTCCCACTGGATGCGGACCTGGAACTCCTTGTACTCCTTCGCCCGCATCGCCTCCACCACCACCTCTCGGTCGTCGGGGTCCACGTTCTCGAGCCACGCGCGCGCGTCGGCGAGCATCTGCTCCTGCGTGACGCCGAGCGTCCGTTCGCAGCCCGGAGTGGCGTAGAGGGCGCGCCCGCTCTGGAGATCGAGCATCCAAAACACGTCGTCGAAGACGATGACCGACAGGTAAGTCAGGAGCTCCGTCGCGTCCGCCTGCGAGGGGATGACCGGCTTCTCCTTCGGCGCGCGGAGGACGGGCGCCTTCTTCTTCTTTCGGGCCGACATGGGGACGCCCGGAGTGTAACGCCCGCTTCGTGTGGTGTCAACCTGGCGCTGCTCCAAGTTTCCCCGGTAGCAGGGAAAACGGAATAACGCAGAGGT